>NZ_JCACER010000101.1:0-277339 GCF_059502445.1 Kumtagia sp. | reverse complement strand
TAGCGAATAGCGAATAGCGAATAGCGAATAGCGAATAGCGAATAGCGAATAGCGAGGGTTACGCGCCTGGAGATCAAGTCAATGAAATTGTTCCCTATTCGCTACTCCCTATTCGCTGTTCGCTCCTCTCCGAGGCGGAAACAGTGAACACGTCCCCCGCCATCTCCGTCCGCAACCTGGTCAAGCGCTTCGGCACCAAGACCGTTGTCGACCATGTCTCGATGGATGTCGCGACCGGCGAGATCGTCGGCTTCCTCGGCCCTAATGGCTCGGGCAAGACAACCACCATCCGCATCATCTGCGGCCTGCTCACGCCCGACGAGGGCGAGGGTTCCGTGCTCGGCCACGATCTGAGGACCGAGGCGCTGCGGATCAAGCGCGAGGTCGGCTACATGACCCAGCGATTCTCCTTCTACGAAGACCTGACGATCGCCGAAAACCTCGAATTCGTGGCGCGGCTCTACCGGCTGAAGCCGGTCGAGGAGCATGTGGGCCGCACGCTGGAGGAGCTCGGACTGACCTCGCGGCGCGACCAGCTCGCCGGCACGCTGTCGGGCGGCTGGAAGCAGCGGCTGGCGCTTGCCGCCTGCATCATGCACAAGCCCAAGCTGCTCCTGCTCGACGAGCCGACCGCCGGCGTCGACCCGAAGGCGCGGCGCGAGTTCTGGGACGAAATCCACCGGCTCGCCCGCGACGGCCTCACCGTGCTGGTCTCCACCCACTACATGGACGAGGCCGAGCGCTGCCATCGCATCAGCTACATCTCCTACGGCAGGATGCTGGCCAGCGGCGCGGTCGACGAGGTCGTCGCCAATGCCGGCCTCACGACGTTCGTCGTCGACGGCGAGCATCTGAACGAGGTCGCGGCCGAGCTGGAGGGGCGGCCGGGCGTCGAGCAGATCGCGCCCTTCGGTGCCACGCTGCATGTGGTCGGCTCCGACGCCAAGCTTTTGAAGAAGTCGCTTGCCGATATCGCCCGGCGCGACGGCGTGACGGTGCGGCCTGGCGAGACCAGCCTGGAGGACGTCTTCATCCAGTTCATGGCGGGATCGAAGGACAACATGCAATGAACGCGGTGTTCTCCTTCGGCCGGCTCGGCGCGCTTCTGATCAAGGAGTTCATCCAGATGCGGCGCGACCGCATCACCTTCGCCATGATGCTCGGCGTTCCGCTGGTGCAATTGGTGCTGTTCGGCTACGCCATCAACAATGACCCGAAGGCGCTGCCGGCCGCCCTTGTCGTCACCAGCCAGGACCAGTACACCCGCGCCATGGTCTCGGCGCTGGAGACCACCGGCTACTACCGCTTCGTCCGCGTCGCCGCCAGCGAGGCCGAGGCCGAATCGCTGATGGCCAGGGGCGAGGTGTCCTTCGTCGTCACCATCCCGTCCGACTTCCGCCGGCGCGTCGATCGCGGCGACAACCCGCGGATCCTGATCGAGGCCGACGCCACCGATCCGTCGGCGGCCGGCAACGCCATCGCCACGCTCGGCACGGTCGCCAGCCAGGCGCTGCTGCGCGAGCAGGGCATGGAGGCTGTCGCCGCCGAGAACGCCGCCGGTCAGCTACAGGTGGTCGTCCACCGCCGCTACAATCCCGAAGGCATCTCGCAATACAACATCGTGCCCGGTCTGCTCGGGGTCATCCTGCAGATGACGCTGGTGATGATGACTTCGATCGCGCTTACCCGCGAGACCGAGCGCGGCACGATGGAAAACCTGCTCGCCATGCCGGCCTCGCCCACCGAGATCATGCTGGGTAAGGTGCTGCCTTATCTTGTCGTGGGCGGCGTGCAGGTCGCGGTCGTGCTTGCGGCGGCAAGGCTCCTGTTCTCGGTGCCGTTCGTCGGCTCGCTCTGGCTGCTGGTCGGAGCCATCTTCGTCTTCGTCATGGCGCTGGTGCTGCTCGGCTACACCATCTCGACGGTGGCGCGCACGCAGATGCAGGCGCTGCAGCTCACCTTCTTCTTCTTCCTGCCGTCGATCCTGCTCTCCGGCTTCATGTTCCCCTATCGCGGCATGCCCGGCTGGGCGCAGGCGCTCGGCGAGATCCTGCCGCTGACGCATTTCCTGCGCGTCACCCGTGCGGTGATGCTGAAAGGCGCCGACTTTGCCGAGATCGCAGCCGAGATCGCCGCGCTGTCGGTATTCGCCGTCGTCTTCGCCGGGCTGGCGCTGATGCGGTTCCGCCGCACGCTGGATTGAGCCGACGTTCTTATTTCGCCGCGTTGTGCTCCGCGTCAAGCATCATGATCTTCTGCCAGATTTTGCGCGACAAATTGGAGCCGAGATCTTCGATGTCGTTGACCGCGTCGATCACCACCTCGTCGTTGACCGACTGCGCGAACAGGGCCGCGAGCTTGCCGGTGATCGACAGCATCTCCGAGCAGTAGTCGAGATAACGCAGCAGGTCGCCACGCTTCATCGGCCGGTCGGGCGAGTGCGCGGCGGGCGTGAAATGCGGCGACAGCGCCGCCGGGTCCTTGGTGAGCTGGTGCATGTCGATGACATGGATCAGCGAGCGCAGCTCGTGCAGTTGCCGGAACACCCGCTTGCGTTTGATCCGGTCCTCGGCATGCACCAGCGCCAGGATGCCGAGCACGGCGAGGATGACGGTGTTGAGCGACGCCTCGATGCCTTCCACCGATTCCATCACCGTGTCGCCGGCGAAGCGCTCGAGCGGCAGGATGGTGCCTACGAACAGGAAGACGCCGACACCCGCGGTGAAGACCGAGCCGACGAGGATGCGCAACCACAGGATCGGCTTCTCCAGCTCGACCGCCGCGCGACTGACATCGCCGGCCAGCGCGACCAGATCCCGCGCCACCCTGCGGAGGCCGGCATCGGGAAAACGGTCGGCGATGCGCTGCTCGAGCCGTTCGGTCGTCTGGATGATCAGGCGGGGATCGAGCGAACGGTAGGATATGGCCCGGTCCTCGCCCATGCGATTATTTCGGCTCGTTGGCGGCCTGGCCGTAGCGGTTCGGCCCCTTGTCGCCTGGAATGAAGCAGAGCGGCAGGTACATCAGGACGTCCAGGAAGATCGCCAGGAACGCCAGCGCCGCCGGCTTGCCGAAGTCATGAAGGCGTTTTGCCGCCAGCGGCACCAGCACGACGAAGGAGCCGAGAGCGGTCAGCATGAAGATGCTGCTCCAATAGGCAACCGTTGCCTCGTCCGTCGCTATGACGATCCTGTAAACCGGGAACATTCTTGCCAGATAGCACAGCATGCCGGCGAGCGCGTAGGGGTACCGACCAAGCCGACCCGAGAAGCTGAAGCACAGCCATATGAATTTCGCTGTTTCTGACAAGGGTACGGGAACTTTGCGGTTTGTCCCGGCGGCGTCCGCCGGGAACGGATTGGTCGAATGCGATGCGAGGCCTGCAGCCTCACGGTCGAGCGGGCAGGACCTCGCGTCAGTCCCTGAGCAGATCGTTGATCGAGGTCTTGGAGCGCGTCTGCGCGTCCACCCGCTTGACGATCACGGCGCAGTAGAGGCTCGGCCCCGGTTCGCCGTTGGGGAGCGGCTTTCCGGGCAGCGAGCCGGCGACCACCACCGAATTGGCCGGCACCTCGCCATAGCTGATCTCGCCGGTCGTGCGGTCGACGATCTTGGTCGACTTGCCGATGAACACGCCCATGCCGAGCACCGAGCCCTCGCGCACGATGCAGCCCTCGACCACTTCGGAACGGGCGCCGATGAAGCAGTTGTCCTCGATGATGGTCGGGCCGGCCTGCATCGGCTCCAGCACGCCGCCGATGCCGACGCCGCCGGAGAGATGCACGTTCTTGCCGATCTGCGCGCAGGAGCCGACCGAGGCCCAGGTGTCGACCATCGTGCCCGAATCGACATAGGCGCCGAGATTCACGAAAGAGGGCATCAGGATGGCGCCGGGCGCCACATAGGCCGAGCGCCGCACCACCGCCGACGGCACGGCGCGGAAGCCGGCCTTCTCGAAGTCGAGCGCGCTCCAGCCGGAGAATTTCGACGGCACCTTGTCCCACCAGGCCGAGCCGCCCGGACCGCCCTCGATGATCTCCATCGGGTTGAGCCGGAACGACAGCAGCACCGCCTTCTTCAGCCACTGATTGACCGTCCAGGCGCCGTCCGCCTGCCGCTCCGCCACCCGCACCTCGCCGCGGTCGAGCAGGTCGAGCGCCGTCTCGATCGCCTCGCGAACCGCGCCGCGCGTAGCGGTGGAAATGCCCTCGCGGGCCTCGAAAGCGGCTTCGATCGTCGTTTCGAGGCTCGTCAGGTCTGGTCTTGGCATCGCATGCTCCGCTATACGCGCTCTTAAGGTTGAAGGCTTCTACTGTGTCGGAAGGGCGGGCGGACCCTATTTCACGACAGGAATCGGGTCAATCGCGCTTGCGCCATGCGATGGCGCGGGCCGGCAGGAAACGGACAGAAACGCAATGAATCCGAACGAAAAGACGGGATGGACACCTTTGTCGCATGCCGACGAAGACCTCGAGCGGGTGAGGAGCGTTCCCGATACGCCGCAGACGCGCGCGGCCACCTACAAGCTCGCTTGGACCGACGAGGACTTCATGACGCGGCGCGAGCTCAGGCCCGTGCGCCTGCAGCTCGAACTGCTCAAGCCCGAGATGACGTTGGCCGAGCGCGGCATCCGCTCGACCGTCATCCTGTTCGGCGGCGCCCGCCTGCCGGAACCGGGCGGCGAGGCCTGGGCCGCCAAGAACGAGACGCAGAAGAGAAACCTGCTCAAGAACAGCGTCTACTACGACGAGGCACGCAAGTTCGCGCGGCTGTGCTCGCAGCATTCGGCGCTCTCCTACTATCGCGAGTTCGTGGTCGTCACCGGCGGCGGGCCGGGCGTCATGGAGGCGGGCAACCGCGGCGCCGACGACGTCGGCGCGCCGTCGATCGGGCTCAACATCGTGCTGCCGCACGAGCAGGCGCCGAATCCCTATGTCACCCCCGAGCTCTGCTTCAACTTCCACTATTTCGCCATCCGCAAGATGCATTTCGTCATGCGCGCCAAGGCGGTGGCGGTGTTTCCCGGCGGTTTCGGCACGCTCGACGAATTCTTCGAGACGCTGACGCTGATCCAGACTGGCCGCATGGAGCGGGTCCCGATCATCCTGTTCGGCAAGGAGTTCTGGAGCCGGGCGATGGACCTCGACTACCTCGCCGAGCAGGGCACGATCTCGCCGGGCGACCAGGACATCATCGATTTCGTCGACACCGCCGACGACGCCTGGGAGATCATCAGCCGGTTCTACGATCTTCAGTGACGGCATCCGCGGGCAGGCCATCCGGCGCCCGTTGATCCCGCTCGGCAGCCTCGACCGCCTTGGGCCGATGAACCAGTGTCACCAGCACGAAGGAAATGATCATCAGCAGATACCAGGCGCCGAGCTTGTGGATCGACACAGGCGCCCAGCCGTCGCGCTGCCCAGGGTAGAGCCATGCACGTGACCATGTGCCGATGTTCTCAGCCAACCAGATGAACAGCGCCACCAGCAGGAAGCCGACGAGCAGCGGCATGCGGTGGCGGAAGCGGAAGACACGATAATGGACGGTGGTGCGCAGGAAGAGCAGCACCGTTACGGCGAACAGCACGTAGCGCAGGTCGGCAACGAAATGATGCGCGAAGAAGTTCACGTAGATCGCCGCCGCCAGGCAGACCGTCGCCCATGGTGGCGGATAGGATGCGTAGCGCATGTCGAAGATGCGCGAGATGCGGGCGATGTAGGAGCCGACGGCGGCATACATGAAGCCGGAAAACAGCGGCACGCTGCCGATGCGAAAGACGCTCTCCTCCGGATAGATCCACGACCCTGCCGACGTCTTGAAGATTTCCATCGCGGTGCCGACCACGTGAAAGATCAGAATGACCTTGGCCTCGGACGGCGTCTCCAGCCTGAACGCCAACATGGCGACCTGAACGGTCAAGGCCGCGAGGAAGAGGAAATCGTAGCGCGCCAGCCCGATCGCGTCCGGCGGCAGATATTTCGTGGCTAGGATCAGCGCCAGCATCAGGCCGCCGAACAGGCAGGCCCACGCCTGTTTCAGCCCGAACACCACGAACTCGACCAGGGCGCCCGACAGTCCCCGTCCCGGCAGCCGGTCGAGTACGGCATGCGCGGCGCCGTCGATCCGGGCCTCGACCGAGGTGAAGCGGTTCATGCGCGGCTGCCGGCCAGCCCGCCCAGAAAGCCCGCCAGGTCGTCGGTGACGAAATCGACAGCGTCGTCGAACGCCGGGTCGCGCTCCCAGATCTCGGAGAAGGTCGGCTCGAAATTGCGCGGCACGATCAGCACCGTCGTCATGCCGAGCGCCTTCGGGACGACCAGGTTGCGCGCCAGGTCCTCGAACATCACCGCGTCCGGCCCGGCGATCCGATGCAGTGTGAGGAAGCGGTCGTAGGTTTCCGGCGCTGGCTTCGGTGTCAAGCCGGCGGCGACGATGTCGAAGATGTCGTCGAAGTCGTCGAGGATGCCGAGTTGGCGGGCGGTGCGCTCGGCATGGCCGCGGTTGCCGTTGGTGAAGATGAATTTGCGGCCCGGCAAGGCCCGGATGGCGCTGCCGAGCGCCGGGTCCGGCGTGAGCCACGAATAATCGATGTCGTGGACCTTCTCCAGGAAGTCGTCGGAATCGATGTTGTGGCGCTGCATCAGGCCCGCCAGCGTCGTCCCGTATTTTAGATAGAGTTCCTTCTGCAGCGTGCGCGCCTCCTCGCGCGGCAGCGTGAGCAGCTCGGAGACGTAGGCGGTCATCTTCACGTCGATCTGAGAGAACAGGTTGGTGTGGTGCGGATAGAGCGTGTTGTCGAGGTCGAACACCCAGTCCCTGACATGGGCGAAGCGAGCGGCGTCGGGGCGGTCGATCATTGGCGTCCTTCGTCTGGCGCGGCCTTTCTTGCCGATTCTCCGCCGTCTGTCACAGCAAGACCCGCGGAAACCGACTGTCCGCGCCTGGCGTGGCAGAAATCCGGCGGAAGCGAAAGGGTTGCGTGCGCCGGCGATCCGTCATGTCGGCCGGTTCTGGCCAAGCGGCGGCGTCCGATGCATCATGCGGCTCCACATCCGTCGCTTGGAAGGGAGCGTTCGATGCGGTTTGCGTGCCTGGTCGCCATCTTGATCGCCGCCGTCCCGGCATCCGCCCAGGAGTTCGGACTGCCGGCCGACTGCACGCCCGGCAAGGATTGCTTCGTGCAGCAGTTCATGGACATGCAGGAGGGCGGCGGGATCGCCGACCCCTTCTGCGGCAACGCCGCCTATGACGGCCACGAGGGCACCGATCTGCGCGTTCTGTCGATGGCCGACGTCGAGCGGGGCGTGCCGGTCGTCGCCATGGCCGACGGAACCGTGCTGCGCGGCCGCGACGGCGAGCCCGATCACCTGGTGGTCACCGATCAGGATCGCGCCGCCGTGGCCGACAAGGAGTGCGGCAACGGCATGGTCGTCGATCATGGCGGCGGGCTGGAAGTCCAGTACTGCCACATGCGGCGGGGCAGCCTGGTGGCGGCGCCCGGCGACACGGTGAAGCGCGGCCAGAAGCTCGGCGAGATCGGCGCGTCCGGCATGGCGGCCTTTCCGCATGTCCACGTCACCGTCCGCCGCGACGGCGAGGTGGTCGAGCCGATGACGGGCCGCCGGCCGAGGCAGGGTTGCCTGAAGGAGCCCGGCCAGGCCGCGCCGCTGTTCGCGGCCGATGTCGCCGCGGCGCTTGGCGGCGGGCGGCCGCAGCTTCTGGCGATGGGCTTGGCGGGGGAGCCGCTCGACCATGCGGCTCTGCCGGTCTCCGGTCCGCCGCCGGCGGCGACGGCCGCCTCGCCCAATCTCGTCGGCTGGGGCTGGCTCATCAACCTGCGCGCCGGCGACCGCATTCGCCTGGTCGTGACCGGACCGGACGGAGCCACGTTCGCCGAGACCATGACCGAGCGCATGGACCGGCCGAAGGCGGCCTATTCGTCCTTTGCCGGCAAGCGCGGCGCACCCGCGCCCGGACGTTACGACCTCAAGGTCGAGGTGTGGGGCAACGCCGGCGCCATCCTGCGCAAGTCGGGTAGCTTCACCGTCGAGTGACGGAGCAGGACGGACGGGCTACGCCGCTTCCCGCACCTGGTTAGTCACGGAACGCGTCAAAACGAGCGGCTTCTCGGGTCTATTCGGCGGCGACCGCCGGATGCAGCACCTTGAGCTTGCTGGTGTCGATCTTGCGTTCCGCATGCCAGAGGTCATGGGCTTGCTGCATGCGCACCCAGATGCCCGGCCCGTTGCCCAGCACATGGCCGAGCCGCACGGCCATCTCCACGGTGATCGGATGCTTCTCCGTCAGGATGCCGTGAAGCATCTGCCGCGAAATGCCCAGCGCAGCGGCAAACTCGGATTTGGACGGCACGCCGCCTTCCAGAACAATACCCTTCAGGATCGCCCCGGGATGTACCGGGGGGCGATTGGGATCGCGGAGGCTATGCTTTCTGGCGCTCATCGGTCTCAGTGATAATCTTCGTAGTCGACCGCGACTGCATCCTCGCCTTCGAACGAGAAGGTTATGCACCAGTTCCCGTTCACGTGGACCGACCAGCGCGGCGGGCTCTCGCCGGTCAGTTTGTGAAAATCCAGTCTCGCGAGGTTCATGTCTTCCGCAACTCTGGCGTTCTCCAGCATGTCGAGGATGAGTTCGATTTTTCCCAGGTGCTGCGGGTTTAAGCCCCTACCGTCGTGCTTCTGCCAAAACTTCCTAAGTGGGCGACTGCGGAACGAAAGAATCATCGTGATTCCCCTTCGCTATCCGCACGTCATGCGCAGAGTGGACGTTGACAAGAGATTACGGGAAAAAACGTCTCAGTCAAGCATTGCTTTACATCGCGCGGCAGCCTACGCCGCTTCCCGCACCTGATAGTCCTTCACCGCGTCGAAGCGGATCGCCTTCCAGCGCTCGGCCTCGTAGTTGAGCGAGAAGCCGTGCTGGGCCAAAAACACCGGGTCGCCGTCGAGGTCGCGGGCTATGTCGCCGCGATGCGCGTCGATGAAGCGCTGCAGCTCGGCGCGCTCGTCCGCCGAGATCCAGCGGCAGATGGAAAAGCGCGACATCTCGAAGTCGACGGGCAGCGTGTACTCGACGTTGAGCCGCTCCTTGAGCACGTCGAGTTGCAGCGCGCCGACCACGCCCACGATCGCGGGCGATCCGTCTTCGGGCGAGAACAGCTGGACCACGCCCTCCTCGGCCATCTGCTGCAGGGCTTCCTTCAGCTTCTTCGCCTTCATGGCGTCGCCCAGGCGCACGCGGCGAAGAATCTCCGGCGCGAAGTTGGGCACGCCGCGGAACAATATGTCCTCGCCCTCGGTCAAGGTGTCGCCGATGCGCAGCGTCCCGTGATTGGGAATGCCGACCACGTCGCCGGCATAGGCCTCGTCGGCGGTGATGCGCGAGCGGGCGAAGAAGAACTGCGGCGCCGTCAGCGACATCTGCTTGCCGGTGCGCACCAGCTTGGCTTTCATGCCGCGCTCCAGCGCGCCCGAGCAGACGCGCACGAAGGCGATGCGGTCGCGGTGGTTGGGGTCCATGTTGGCCTGGATCTTGAAGACGAAGGAGGTCATCTTGGCCTCCGTCGCCTCGACCGTGCGGATGTCGGCCTCCTGGTCGCGCGGGCTGGGGGCGAAGGCGCCGAGCCCCTCGATCAGGTCGCGCACGCCGAAATTGCGCAGCGCCGAGCCGAAATAGACCGGCGTCATGTGGCCCTCGCGGAAGGCCCCCAGCTCGAACGGCCGGCAGGCTTCGCGCGCCAGCTCCAGCTCCTCGATGAAGGTCTCGCGCTCGTTGTCCGGCAGCAGGCCGGCGACGCGGTTGGAATCGGGGCCGTTCACCTTCTGCCGCTCGACCTCGGCGTCGCTCCTGCGCACGGCGTTCTCGGCCAGATGGTAGGTGCCCGAAAAGGTCTTGCCCTGGCCGATCGGCCAGGTGATGGGCGCGGTGTCGAGCGCCAGCTTCTGCTCGATCTCGTCGAGGATCTCGAAGGTGTTGCGCGCGTCGCGGTCCATCTTGTTGACGAAGGTGACGATCGGGATGTCGCGCAGCCGGCAGACCTCGAACAGCTTCAGCGTGCGCGGCTCGATGCCCTTGGCGGCATCGATGACCATGACCGCGCTGTCGACGGCCGACAGCGTGCGATACGTGTCGTCGGCGAAATCCTCGTGGCCGGGCGTGTCCAGCAGGTTGAAGACGTGGTCGCCATATTCGAAGGTCATCACCGAGGTGACCACCGAGATGCCGCGCTCGCGCTCGATCTTCATCCAGTCGGAGCGCGTGTTCATGCGGTCCTTCTTGGCCTTGACCTCGCCGGCGAGCTGGATGGCGCCGCCGAACAGCAACAGCTTCTCCGTCAGCGTGGTCTTGCCGGCGTCGGGGTGCGCGATGATCGCAAAGGTGCGGCGGCGTGCCACCGCCTGTCTGATGTCTTCGGCCATGTCTGGAATCCGTGGAGTGCGCGGGCTTCTAGCAGGCGCTTTCGCCGCTGTCGAGGAATGCCGGCTGGTCCCGTATCGGCGGCCCGCTCAGATACCGAGATCGAAGGCGCTCTCGGCGAGAATCTCGCCGTTGACGATCAGCTCGACGCGGTGGCGCCCGGCATGGTGCTTGCGGGTGGTGAAGTCGCGGATGGTCTGGCTGATCGCCAGCGTCGTCCTGCCGGCGGGTTGCAGCGTCAGCTCCTTGAACTTGAAGACCTTGCGCGACGCGGTGCCGTTCTTCTTCACGTAGTGGATGGCATAGTCGGCCACCAGTTGCTGCGACCCAAGCCCGGTGGAGGCGATGGCCGCGGAGATCGTGATCCGGTCGCCGAGCGCCACATTGGCGGGTTCGACCGAAAATGCCTCGACGCGCAGTTCGGGCTTGCCGGTCGCGCCGGCCAACCCGAGCGCCCGCGGCTCGCCCTTCTTGATCAGGCTTCGGAGCGCATGCTTCACGATCCACGCGGTGTTCCGGTCGCTCAGATCCCATCCCGAAACCCGGTCGAGAGCCCAGTCGGGATTGTCCTTGCTGATGTCGTTGAGGTGGTTGGCGACCGATTTCCGCACATAGAGGCTGGCATCGCGTTTCAGCGCCTCGAGGATCGGCGCCGTCGGCGACGGATCGGCCATCAGGTTCTTCAGGTTGGACGACCACGGCAGGCGCGGCCGCGAGCCCTCGCTGGCAAGCCGGCGCACGTGCTCGTCGTCGTCCTCGGCCCAGCCGCGCATCACGGCGAGCGTCCCGTCGAAATCGCGGGCGAGGAAGGGCCGGATGGCGAACTCCGCCGATCCGAACCGCGTCAGGAATTTCAGCGTATCCATCGACACGTCGAAATGCTCCTGGCCGTAAAGAGCCACATATTCGCAGAGCGCGATCGACGCGAAATTGTGCTCGATGCGCGGCGCGAGCGCGCGCAGGGCTTCGACCGCCCGGCCGAAATCCGCCGGCAGGGTGGCGTGCAGGCTCAAGGCCGTCTGCCGCATGCGCTGCATGATGCCCAGCGCGTCGAGATCGTCGGTGGCGAGCTGCATGAACCGCTCGATCTCGAAACCTGGCGAGACCGCCGCGGCCTGGGTCGCGATGTGGCGGAGCCGCGCCCGGTCGAAGATCTCCTTCAGCGCCGGCGCCGCCTGTACCGAATTGTCCGCCATTGTTTGCGCCTCCATTGTCCATTGCCGCGGGAATGATCGGGAGATGCGGCGCGAATCTCCCGACCATGAAGTCATGGAAGGCCCGTCCACGGAAGATGCGGCGGCGGCGGATGGCGCGATCCGCTGACAGGAACCGGCAGGAGAGCGACGCGGTATCGAAAGGAACCTCCCATCGCTGGCCGGTGACGCCGTTGGCTCGACCGGCCGCTTGGCGCTTCATTGGGGCACGCTCGCGCGATGAAAGATGATCCGGTTAATGGCAAAGCATTTCAAAGCTAAATCTCTAAGGTTTCTTGTCGAAAAGATCGATGTTTGTTATTTTGTGTAAACGAACAAGGCTTGGGTGAATGACATGCAGGTCAAGGTTATTTCTCGCGCATGGGCGCTCGTCGTCTTCTTTGGGATTGTTGCCGTCGTGCAAATTCCCCATACCGTGCTTGCACAAAACTGCGTCAATGGCGAATGCAAGTGAGGTGCCGATATGTCGCCGCCCGGATCGCCGACTGATGTTGGCCAGTTGCTTGCGCCGGAAGTGATGTTCAGCTGGGGGTTCGGCTTAATCGTGGTCGTCCTTTATGGATGGAACAAATTCTACGAGGAGATCCCTAGCCTGAAATCGGCCAACAAAGACCGGGTCATCTCTCAAATCTACATGAAGGACCTGACCGTCCATCGCGCCTTTACGGAGTCGCTGATAATCTATCTGGCGATCCTGCTCTTCATGTTCGTTGCAATAACTTTGTTCGGCCGTGGGCTCGGCATCGAGCGCGTCGACAAGGTCACCCTGATCGCCTGGCCGACCACGAGTGCGCTGCTGATGGTCGGCCTGCTGCCGAACCTGCCCTGGTTTTCTCAGGTCGAGCTGTGGCTGCGCGGCATGATGCACAACAGGGCGATGATCATCCGCTCCGTCGAGGACACCAAAAGCGAACTGGCGGCGGCGTCGCAGAATCTTCAGGCCCTCTCCGCTGAGGGCAGGAAGGAGCTGTTTCGTTTTGCCGAGCTGGAAGCGCAGTTCGAATCGGGCGATCTGCCCAGCGAACTCGAGAACTGGGTAAAGACGAGCTTCATCGTTCGGTCGGTACGCAAAGTCCTGCGGGATGCCAACAGATCCCCGAAGATCGGCCGATCGTTCTTCGAAAAATACAAGATAATCTGGGACAGAATCCTGGACGAGCACGACAGCATAAGCATGCAGCTCGGCGTGAGCTCGATCACAGACTACAGGTCACTGGAGCAGGCCGCCGAAAAGCTGAAGCCGTTGATCGACAAGAACTATGACGACGTCTACAGCTTCATCAGCTGCGCGGTCGTGAACCGGGCCAAGAGAGTTCAGATGTCCACGGTTCTCGACGCCCTGCGCCTGAACCTGTCCCAGGAGCAGATAGCGGACATCCGCAACGCGAGCCGGCTGCAGTTCCAGGCGGATGCAATCCTCTTCGCCTTCTTCTTCAGCCTTGGCGCAGTCGCCTTTCTCTATGTCTCGATGTCTTTCCTGAACGGTTCGATCGTTCAGCTGAGGCCGGATTGGGCCAGGACCTGGCCCAGGATCGAGGCGATCGGCGGCAACCTGTTCAATGTCGTGGCCGGATACATATGGGTTGGCTTGGGGATATTCGTCTTCTTCCTGTACAGGAAATTCCGGCTGGAAGATGACGACTGGTATAGGGACAGGGATGGCAGGCAGGCCGATGTCGTTGCTGGAAGAAGCTATCTCAGGGCTGCGATCCTTGTCCTCGTCGTTCTCGGCCTCTTTCTGCTGCTGATCGATGCGCTTGCCATAATCGGCACGTCGAACAAGTGCGAAGGCGGCGTTCTCGTGGCCACCTGCACCGATTTCCTTTGGCAGAAGCTGACGGCCTTCTTCGATCGGAACTGGCTCAGGCTATGCTACGGCGTTGCCGCCTGCGTGATCACGTTCGTGCTCGTGGAAAGGTTCACCGCCAAAGCCAGGCTCGGCATGCGGGCTGCGCTTGGGGTGGCGGTGTTGTGCGCGCTGGTCATCGGAATGGAGTTCATTGGAAAATACCACCTGGCGGCGGCACAGGTCAGGAACACCGCCGACCCGATCGATACCGCCTATCTCTATGTCGCGGCGATCGTTTCGGCCGTGTTCTGGGTGACCTTCCTCGAAAAGGCGCGTCGCCACTTGATCGGACGGGCGCCGTCGTAGCGCCTTCGCGGCTCAGTCGTGCTTGCAGGGCCAGTCGGCCGGCGCGGTCAGCCCGGCCGGCAGCTTGGTCGCCTGGTCGCCGCAGGCGTCGTCGATCTGCCACTGCTTCAAGCCGGTGGCGGCGCTGAGGTCGAGCCCCTCGATGCGGGTCAGGAACAGGAAAGCCCCGGAGAAATCGAGGGGGCCTTCGAACTTGACGCCGGCGAGCTGCGCCCGCGCCAGATTGGCCATGGTGAAGCGGGTGCCGGTGATGGTCGCGCCGGTGAAATTCGCGCGACCCAATTCCGCCTTCTGGAAATCCGCGCCGGAGAGATCGGCGCCGCTGAAGTCGGCGCGCTGCAGCTCGGCGCTGGCGAAGGAGGCGCCATGGGCCGACATCCCCGCGAAGATGGTCCGGTAGCCTTCGACGCGGGCAAAATTCGCCTTCTCGGCCTTGGAGCCGGCGAGCGAGGAACGGATCAGCGCCGCCTTCTCCAGATTGGTGCCGACCAGGCTGGAATTGCGCAGGTCGGTGGCGTTGAGGTCGGCATCGGTGAGATTGGCGCCGTCCAGCTGGCTGTCCGGCAGGAGCAGGTTGCTCTTGCCGCATTGGCTCCAGTCGACGCCGGGCGCCGGCATCGACCTGCAGTTTGCCGCGCCGGCCGGCGATCCTGGAGCGAGAAAGGCGGGGAGCAGAAGGGCCGCCAGCGCGGCACGTCGCACACCGGCCCGAGCGTTTGAAATTGTTTCCACCAGAACTCTCGGCATTCAATCGTCCTGCGATCGTCCGGCCTTGGTTTTTCCGGCTCCAGCCTGCTTATAGCCGAGACTGTGTCGCGACAAATATGACGAGTTCGTGTCCTTGCGCCGGGCCGCGGGATAGTGGGTATGACCGCCAGGACGGAGGTCGAGAAAATAGATTAAACTATCATGGATATGATGTGCAGTTTTTCCAAGATTCCGGAGGGAAGTCGTCGCCTGCTCTGTAATGCATTTCCGCTATTTCTGTATGGCCTTCGAAGAATCGGTAGAATTCATACTTGTCTTCATGGACCTCAATCTGAAAACCTTTGGGAGAAACCTCGTTCCAGCTCATGCAAATGGTCGGCCGATAACCTCGACCGACTTCAGTTGGGGCATGTGATCTGAGCGGATCTGGGTTACAAGGTCCCAAGCATTCGCGGCCGTCGACGATGAAACAGGATCGCCGGTGCTTTCCTCCAGGACCGAACGAATCTCCTTCACCGTCTGTGCCCAAAGATCGGACATTCTCAAGTCCGGTTCGGCAGCACGCGGTCGGGCGGGCGGTGGCCGTCGAAGAAGGTGCGGATGTTGATGATCACCTTCTCGCCCATGTCGATGCGGCCTTCGATCGTCGCCGAGCCCATATGCGGCAGGATGACGACCTTGCCCTTGGCGGCGAGCTTGACCAGCTTGGGATTGACCGCCGGCTCGTGCTCGAACACGTCGAGGCCGGCGCCAGCGATCTTGCCCTCCTGCAGCATCCTGACCAGCGTCTCCTCGTCGATCAGGTCGCCGCGCGCCGTGTTGACGATGTAGGCGGTCGGCTGCAGCAGGGCGAGGCGGCGCGCCGACAGCAGGTGGAAGGTGGCAGGCGTCGACGGGCAGTTGATGGAGATGATGTCCATGCGCGCCAGCATCTGGTCGAGGCTTTCCCAATAGGTAGCCTCCAGCTCGTCCTCGACGCTCTGCAGCACGCGGTGCCGGTTGTGGTAGTGGATCGACAGGCCGAAGGCTTTTGCGCGCCGCGCCACCGCGGTGCCGATGCGGCCCATGCCGATGATGCCGAGCCGCTTGCCGGTGAAGCGTCGGCCGAGCATCCACGTCGGCGACCAGCCGGCCCATTTCGACGGGTGCTCCAGGATGTTGGCGCCCTCGGTCAGCCGGCGCGGCACGGCCAGCATGAGCGCCATGGTCATGTCGGCCGTATCCTCGGTGAGCACGCCCGGCGTGTTGGTGACGGTGATGCCCTTGCGGGCGGCCGCCTCCACGTCGATCTTGTCGACGCCGTTGCCGAAATTGGCGATGAGCCTGAGATTCGCACCGGCCTGCTCGATGAGCGCGGCGTCGATCCGGTCGGTGACGGTCGGCACCAGCACGTCCGCCTCCTTCATGGCGGCGACAAGCTCGGGCTGGCTGAGCGGGCGGTCGTCGAGGTTCAGCCGCGCGTCGAACAGTTCCCGCATGCGCGTCTCGACCTGGTCCGGAAGCTTGCGGGTGATGACGACGAGAGGCTTCTTCTTGCCCGCCATGAGTTTCCTCGAATCCGGATCCTGTTGAGACCTCTTTAACCAAGGCGCGCGAAACTTGCACCCGGCCCCGGCGTGACCGCCTGTGTAACAAGCGGCCGGGCCTATGACAAAGAAAAAGGGGCGTCCCGCGGGGGATGCCGGCTCATGTGCAGAGGAACGAAGGTGTCTGGTCTGGTGTCGATTCGCACGGTTGTCCTGAGCGCGCTGCTCGGCCTGGCGCTGTTCCCGGTCGGCGATCGCCATGCCGCCGCGCAAGGCGCCGCCGGCCCGGGCGCCTCGGTCGGCCCGAGCGGCCTGCCGCTGCCGCGCTTCGTCAGCCTCAAGTCCGGCAAGGTCAATTCGCGCATCGGACCCGGCGTGAACTATCCGGTCGACTGGCTCTATCTGAAGCCCGGACTGCCGATGGAGATCATCCAGGAATACGACAACTGGCGGCGCGTGCGCGATGCCGACGGGGCGGAGGGCTGGATCAACCAGTCGCTGCTGTCCGGCAAGCGCACGGCGATCGCCGCTCCGTGGCAGCGCGGCAAGGATGCCACGATCGACCTGGTGGCGGAGCCGCGCCGCGAGGCACGCAAGGTCGCCGTCATAGAGCCGGGGGTGGTCGGCACCATCAAGGAATGCAACGGCGAGTGGTGCCAGATGATTTTTTCCGGCCACACCGGCTGGATCAGCCAGACGCTTGTGTGGGGCGCCTATCCCGGCGAGACGATCAAGGATTGACCGCAGCGGCCGCGCGCCCAGCCGGCCGGCCGGCGCTTGAGCAGGCGCCGTCATCGACGGATCGGCGCAATACGCAGCCATTCGAGGCGCAGCGTCGCCCCCAGCCAGTTCGGCAAGATCGGATGTGGTGTCAGGCGCCGGCCTTGCGGCGCAGCCGCACGACCACGTCGACGTTGACGATCTCCATCCCTTCCGGCGGCGCGGGCAGGTCGCTGACCTTGATCGGGCCGGACATGATGTCGAAGACGGTGTTCTCGCCCTCGATGAAGAAATGATGGTGGTCGGACGTGTTGGTGTCGAAATAGGTCTTGGAGCCTTCGACGGCGAGGATGCGCAGCAGGCCGGCTTCCGTGAACTGGTGCAGCGTGTTGTAGACGGTCGCCAGCGACACCGGCACGCCGGCGGCAAGCGCCTCCTCGTGCAGCAATTCGGCGGAGAGATGACGGTCGCCCTTGGCGAACAGCAGGTCGGCCAGCGCCACGCGCTGGCGTGTCGGGCGCAGGCCCGCCTTGCGCACGCGCTCACCGATGCTGACTGCGTTGTCCGGTGACTTCATCGTCCCAACTACAACCCCGAGAGAGACTGCAAGCCCGCGAATACACGAACTTGGTCACAATTCCCTTTACGAGCATATATTCGGTTGTGGATTGCCGATCAATAGCCGCGCTTCGACGATGTCCGCGCGAGGCGCTCGCCGATATGTCCGGAATCGACCCAGGCAGAGGTCTACTCCGCAGCCATTGCCGTGCGCAATTCCGGTTCCTCCGCCGTGTCCTCGGGGACCTCGTCCGCAGTCGGCTTGATCCGGAACCACGCGGCGTAGAGCGCGGGCAGGAAGAGCAGGATCAGCACCGTGCCGACCGCCGTGCCGCCGATCAGAGTATAGGCCATCGATCCCCAGAAGACGGAGTGCGTGAGGGGGATGAAGGCCAGCACGGCGGCAAGTGCGGTCAGGACCACAGGCCTCGTGCGCTGCACCGTTGCTTCGACGACGGCGTGATAATCGTCGAGACCGGCCGCGCGGTTCTCCTTGATCTGCTCGGTCAGAATCAGCGTGTTGCGCATCAGGATGCCGGCCAACCCGATCAGCCCCAGGATGGCGTTGAAACCGAAGGGCTGGTTGAAGGCGAGCAGTGTCGGCACCGCGCCGACAAGCCCGAGCGGTGCCGTCAGCAGCACCATGGCCATCATCGAGAACGATCGCACCTGCAGCATGATGACGATCAGCGTGATGGCGATCATCAGCGGGAAGACCTTGCCCAAGGCTGCGTTGGCCTTGCCAGCCTCCTCGATCGATCCGCCCAATTCGATGCGATAGCCGGCCGGGAGAGATGCGATCAGCGGCTGAAGGGCCTTCATGATCTGCTTGGAGACCTCAGGAGGCTGGGTCGCCTCGTTGATGTCCGAGCGGATCGTGATGACGGGCGTGCGATCGCGGCGCTTAAGGATCGGCTCTTCCATACGGATTTCCGAATGGCCGATCTGGTCGAGCGGAATCGGTCGGCCGTCCCGGCTCATCAGAGAGAAATCCGCCAGGCGCGCCGGATCCAGCCGCTCCCCGCCGGCACTGCGCGCCACGATGGGGACATTGCGGATGTCCTCGCGGACCTGCGTAACCGGGATGCCGGTGAGGAGGAACTGGAGCTGCTGACCCACCTCCGCCGGCGAAAGGCCGATGAGGTTCAGCCGATCCTGATCCGGGACGAAGCGGAGCACCGGCGTGCGACTGCCCCAGTCGCGATTGGCCTGCCGCACGTCCGGGACGTCCCGCATGATGTCGAGGGCCTTCTCGGAAATACGGTAGAGTTGCATGGGATCAGGCCCCATCACCCTGAACTCGACCGGGAACGGCGTGTAGGGGCCGAACACGAGCTGCGTGACGCGGACATAGGCTTCCGGTGCGAGCCCCTGTGCCACCGCCTGCCGGAGCCGGTGCTTCAACACCTCGCGCGCCTCGGCGTCAGCGGTCAGCGCGACGATCTTGGCGAAGGCGGGATCGGGCAGCTCCGGCGCCATCGCGAAGAAGAAGCGGGGCGCGCCCTGACCGACATAGCTCGTGACGATCCTGGCCTCGGGCTGGTCTTCCAGCCAATGTTCGAGTTTCTCGACCGTCGCTGTCGTCGTCTCGATGCTGGAGCCTTCCGGCAGGCGGACCTCCACCAGCACCTCCGGACGGTCGGATGTCGGGAAGAACTGCTCTTTGACGGCACCCATGCCGACGACGGACAGCGCGAAGGCTATGCCGACTGTGGCGCAGGTCGCGAACTTGTGGCGCACGGCAAAGGCGATGAGCCGCCGCAGGCGCCGGTAGTTCGGCGTGTCGTAGATCGCGTGGGTGCCGCCTGCGACCGGCTTGATCGCGGGCAGCATCTTCACGCCGAGATAGGGCGTGAAGATCACCGCGACGATCCAGGAGACGATGAGGGCGAACCCCACGACCCAGAAGATGTTGCCGGCGTATTCGCCGGCGGTCGAGCGGGCGAAGCCCACCGGCAGGAAGCCGGCGATCGTCACCAGCGTTCCCGACAGCATCGGCGCGGCGGTGTGGCTCCACGCATGGGCGGCCGCCTTGATGCGGTCCATGCCCTCTTCCATCTTCACCACCATCACCTCGATGGCGATGATGGCATCGTCGACGAGAAGGCCGAGCGCCAGGATCAGGGCGCCGAGCGTGATGCGGTCGAAGAACCGGCCGGTCTCCAGCATGATGAGGAAGACGACGGCGAGCGTCAGCGGGACGGCGGCCGCCACGACGATGCCGACGCGCCAACCCATGCTGATCAGGGCGATCAGCAGCACGACGCCGAGCGCCATCGCGAACTTCATCATGAATTCGTCGACCGCCGAGGCGATGTTCACGGCCTGGTCGGTCACCTTGTCGAGCGTCATGCCGAGCGGCAGTGCCTGCGCGATGGCCGCCGTCCTGTCCTCCAGGGCCTTGCCGAGCGCGAGACCGTCCCAGCCCTCCTGCATCACCGCCGCCAGCATGATGGTGGGCTCACCCTGACGTCGGATGAGGTAGGTGGGAGGATCTTCGTAGCCGCGGCGGACCTCGGCGATGTCGGAGAGCTTCAGCGTCCGCCCCGCTGCGGCTATCGGCGTGTCGGCGATCGCCTGGACGCTGTCATAAGCGCCGTCGACCCGGATGAAGACCCGCGGCCCCTTTGTGTCGACCGAGCCCGCCGGCGTGACGGTATTCTGCCGCTGCAAGGCGGCGACGATGTCCTGTGCCGACACGCCGAGGGTCGCCAGCCTGGCGTAGGAAAATTCGACGAATATCTGCTCGGGACGTTCACCGAGGATGTTGATCTTCTTGACGCCGGGCACATGCAGGAGGTCCTGGCGGATCACCTCGGCCTGCCGGGCCAGCTCACGCATCGGCATGCCCTTGGCCTTCAGCGCGTAAAGGGCGAAGCTCACATCCGAATATTCGTCGTTGACGAAGGGGCCGTAGACGCCGGGCGGCAGGTTGCGGGCCTCATCCCCGAGCTTCTTGCGCGCCTGGTAGAACTCTTCCTGCACGACGGATGGCGGCGTGCTGTCCTTCAGCGTGACCGTCATATACGCATAGCCCGGCCGCGTGGTCGTCTCCACCCGGTCGTACCAGGTCAGTTCCTGAAGCCGCTTCTCCAGCGGTTCGGCGACGAGGTCCTGCATCTCGCGCGCCGTCGCGCCCGGCCATGCCGTCGTGACCGTGAGGGTCTTGATGGTGAAGTTGGGGTCCTCCGCCCGCCCGAGCATGACGAAGGCGTAAGCGCCGGCGGCAACCAGCAGGAGGATGAAGAACAGGGTGACGGCGCGTTCGCGAACGGCGATCGCGGAAAGGTTGAGGTTCATCAACTGCCTCCGCTTTCCGGCGCGGTTCTGACGCGAGCGCCCTCCTGCAGGAGATGAGCGCCCAGCGAAACGATCGAATCGCTGGAGTGCAGTCCGGACACCACGGCGGTTTCGCCGGTTACGCGAACAAGCTGGACAGGCTGAAACCGTACGGTCGAGGTGGCGCGGTCCAAGACCCAGACGCCGGTCTTTTCGCCATCATCCAGCACCGCTCCCAGCGGCACCTCCACCTCGGGTCGGCTCGCCTGATTGACCAACCGGATGGTGACCGTCGCGCCAAGCGGTGCCGCCGCTGCATCGCCGTCGAGCACATAGCGGGCCTCATAGGTGCGGGTCTGGGCGTCGGCGGAGTCCGAGAGCTGCCGCAGACGTGCCGCATAGCGGCGGCCATTGCCCCCGTACACGCTGGCCTCGGCGGCCGAGCCGATCGCCGGCCGGATCGTTTCAGGGAGCGTAACCACCGCTTCGCGAGGCCCCGCCTGGGCGAGCCGAACCACGGCCTGACCGGCGGACACGACCTGCCCTGGCTCGCCGAGCGTCTCGACAACCGTTCCGTCCGCATCCGCCACCAGGACGGAATAGGTCGCCTCGTTCTCGGCGACACTCGCATCGGCTTCGGCTGCGGCGAGCTGGGCCCGGGCCGTATCCAGCGCAGCCTTTGCCTGTTCGTAGCGCTGCCGGGGTACCCATCCGTCCTTTAGCAAACTGGCGTATCGCCGTTCATCCGGTTCCGTCTGAGCGACGATCGCGCGCGCGGCGACAACCGCATTGTGCTTTCCCGCGAGCGCGAGGCGAAGGTCGGTCTCGTCGATCCGCATCAGCGGCTGACCGGCCTTGACCTGCTCGCCGACATTCACGAGCCGCTCCACGATCTTGCCGGGGACGCGGAAGCCGAGATTGCTCTCAACCCTTGCCCCGACGATGCCGGTGAAGCTTCGTTCGGATCCGGTCACTGGCGCTGCCGTCACCAGCCTGACGATAGGCGCTTCCTGCCTCGGGTCGCTCACCGCCGCGGCTTCCTGCGTGCGAAGGGAAAGCGCGACGAAGGTGGCCGCCCCTATTCCTGCAATCAGGACGCCTCCCAGCACAATGGTGGGTTTCCTTTTCATGCCCGTGGCCTCGACAGTTGCGCTGACCTCAACATCGGCCTACGTTCCTTTTTTAGATTGCGTTCGAACTCTATATATGGCATAGATTACAGATGCAATCTAAAAAAGAAGGAGATCGACGATGCGCGTGAGTCGCATGCAGGCCGCGGAAAACCGCGAGACCGTGATCAATGTGGCAAGCCGCCTCTTCAGGGAGCGCGGCTTTGACGGCATCGGCCTCAAAGATCTGATGAAGGGCGCCGGGCTTACCCAGGGCGCCTTTTACAAGCAGTTCGAATCCAAGGACGACCTGGCGGCACAGGCATCCAGGCGGGCGCTGGAGAGCGCTTCCCGCCGATGGTCAGCGGCGGCCGAGGCCAATCCGCGCGACCCGCTTGGCGCGGTGGTCGCGTTTTACCTCAGCATGGACCATCGCGCGGAAAGGATGGACGGCTGCCCGGTCGTGGCGCTCGGCTCGGATGCCGCCAGGCAAGGTGCCGACGTGAAGGCGTCGTTCGAAACCGGGATCGGCGAATACCTCGAACTGCTCGATCGTTGGGTGGGCGAGGCCGATGGCACGGAATCAAGTGGCAAGGCCATGGCCATCCTCTCGACCATGGTCGGTGCGGTGGTCCTGTCGCGGGCGGTCAACGACGCCGACCTTGCGCAGGCCTTTCTGGATGCGGCTACCCATCAGGTTCGCGAAGCCGTGAGTGCTTGACGGAATCGATTGATGTTCTGATCGGATGTGGCCGAGCCCATTCGCCGATCAAATAAATGACGGAGAGAACGATGCCGAAAGAAACAATAAGCCTTGCCGGAAAACGGGCTCTGGTCACAGGGGCATCGAGCGGCCTCGGTCTTGAATTCGCGGATATCCTGGCGGCGCAGAAGATCGATCTCGTATTGGTGGCCCGACGGCAGGAGCCGATGGAAAGTCTCGCCTCCGATCTTCGCCGCAAATACGGGGTGGACGTGCTGGTCGAAGCGATCGATCTGGCCTCGCCCGGCGCGGCCCGTCGCCTGAAAAGCAGTCTCGACGCGAAGGCGATAGCGATCGACATCCTGGTGAATAATGCCGGATACGGCCTGCACGGCGATTTTCTGGAAACCCCTATCGAGCGCACCGCGGATATGATCCAGCTCAACATCACAACGCTCACCGAGCTGACCTATCTCTTCGGCCGCGATATGGCCACGCGGCGATCCGGACACATCCTTCTCGTCGCCAGCCTCCTGGCCTTCCAGGCGGTTCCCAGCTACGCGGCCTATGCGGCGACCAAGGCTTATGTGCTCGCGCTTGGCGAGGCCCTGCATGACGAGTTCCACCCCCACGGCGTGGTCGTGACCAGCCTCTGCCCGGGGCACACTGCGACCGGGTTCGATGCGGCGGCTGGGGCCACTGACTCGGCCTTGTTGCGCCTCCTCACCATGAAGCCACGCCCGGTTGCCGCGAGCGGCATGCGGGCGCTCTTGCAAGGAAAGGCCATGGTGGTCGCGGGCCTGTCGAACAAGATGGCAGCCTTTTCAAACCGCCTGACGCCGCGATCGATGCAAAGGGCCACGATGAGAAGAATAATGGCGGCTTAGGTCCCGCGTGGCGGGAACGATGCCGGGCCTTGCAGGATGCGCACGGCCAGACCGAGTAAGCTCGCCATCGAAGTTCAAACCGAGTGCCGTTGCGGCGGCCTCCGGCAGCCGGGCATGCGAACGTGCTTGCACTGTGCCAGCCCAAGCGGTTCGGCAGATCGACAGGAAGATGATGCGACGAATTGTTGTCACTGGTCTCGGAGCGGTCACGCCGCTCGCCGCGGGCGTCGAAACGTCCTGGTCGCGCCTGCTGGCCGGCCGCTCGGGCGTTCGCAGGCTCCCGGACGATGTCGTAGGAGACCTGCCGGCGAAGGTCGGCGGTGTGGTTCCCTCTTTGGAAGAAGACCCCCAAGCCGGCTTCGATCCGAATGCCGTCTTTGCGCCGAAGGACCAGCGCAAGGCCGACCGCTTCATTCTCTTCGCGCTGGCGGCGGCGGACGAGGCGCTGGCGCAGGCGGACTGGAAACCCGGCTCCGAAACCGAGCGCCTGCGCACGGCCACGATCATCGCGTCCGGCATCGGCGGTTTCCCGGCCATCACCGAGGCGGTGCGCACGGTGGATTCACGCGGTGCGCGCCGCCTGTCGCCGTTCACGATACCCTCTTTCCTGGTGAACCTCGCCGCCGGGCATGTCTCGATCCGCCACGGCTTCAAGGGGCCGCTCGGCGCGCCGGTGACCGCATGCGCGGCCGGCATCCAGGCGATCGGCGACGCGGCACGGCTGATCCGCGCAGGTGAGGCCGACATCGCCCTGTGCGGCGGCACGGAAGCCTGCATGAACCTCGTCAGCCTTGGTGGGTTTGCCGCGGCGCGCTCTCTTTCGACCGGTTTCAATTGGGCGCCGACCCAGGCCTCCCGGCCTTTCGACAGGTCGCGGGACGGCTTCGTCATGGGCGAAGGAGCCGGCATCCTGGTCATCGAGGAACTGAGCCACGCGCTGGCGCGCGGCGCAAAACCGCTCGCCGAACTCGTCGGCTACGGCACGACAGCGGATGCTCATCACGTCACGTCCGGCCCCGAGGACGGCGACGGCGCGCGCCGGGCCATGGAGATTGCGATCGCCCAGGCGGGGATTTTGCCGCGCGAGGTTCGTCATCTCAATGCGCATGCGACCTCCACGCCGGTCGGCGACATGGGCGAGATCGAGGCGATAAAGAGCGTGTTCGGCCGCGATTTCGCGATTGCCGTCAGCGCAACGAAATCGGCGACCGGGCACCTGCTCGGGGCCGCCGGCGGGCTCGGCGCCATCTTCGCGATCCTGGCGCTGAGGGATCAGGTGGCGCCGCCGACCCTCAATCTGAGCATGCCCGATCCGGCCGGCGACGGAATCGACTTCGTTGCAAACGAGGCCCGGCCTATGGCGATGGAATACGCGATCGCCAACGGCTTCGGCTTCGGCGGCGTGAACGCCAGCGCGCTGTTCCGGCGCTGGACGGACGATCTGTCCGGCGCAAGCACTGGAGGTGGCTCGTGATCGCCGCCGCTCGCGCTCCGGCCTGACGGGAGTACATTTCGATGAAGATCGGGATGCGTCGGCAGCCCGGTACCCCGGCCTATTGCACGGAGGTCACAACGAACGACCTGAAATCGGCGCTGCAGTCGGCCGACCTCGCGCTCCCGGCAATCGTGACGCTCTGATCAGAGAATTCATGGCAGCCGGCGGCAAGCTCGGCCACGACGAAATCGTCGCCCGCAACCGGGCGGTCACGGCGTGATCTGCGAACACGAGTGGCAGGGATACGGGAAGAACCTCTCCGACGACATGGCAGAGCGCCATGTCAAATGCCCCGTTTTCGTGGACAGGCCGTATGCGAATTGGTGCCTTGTGGCTGATCGCGTTTCATAGCTTCCCTGCGAACAGGTTTTAAGGGGAAGATGATCATGACCAGCACCTCGCCGCGGGACGAAGTGGACACTGGAGTAGCCGCCGTTTCCTACAAGGATCCCGAGGCGCCGCGGCTCTTCGCGGAATCGCTGCGGAGGACCGGTTTTGGCGTGCTCAAGGATCACCCGATCCCGCAGGAGCTCATCGAGACCATCCATGGGGAATGGCTGGATTTCTTCAAAAGCGAAGCCAAGCACGCCTATGCCTATGACAAGGAGAAGCAGGATGGCTTCTTCTCGACGGCAGTGTCCGAGACGGCCAAGGGCAGCACCAAGAAGGATACCAAGGAATTCTTCCACTGCTTCCCGGCGGGCCGCTATCCCGCCGAGGTCTCCGATGCCGCAAAACGCTACTACGCAGCAGCCAGCGCGCTCGCAGCCGAACTTCTCTCCTGGGTGGAGATGCATACGCCGTTCGACATCCGGGCAAGGCTTTCGATGCCATTGCCCGATATGATCAAGGACAGCCCGCAGACGCTGCTGAGGATCCTCCACTACCCGCCGCTTACGGGAAACGAGGAGGACGGCGCACTGCGCGCCGCCGCCCATGAAGACATCAACCTGTTGACAGTGCTGCCCGCATCGAACGAACGCGGCCTGCAGCTCCTGACGGAGAACGGCGAGTGGGGCTACGTGCCGTCCGACCACGGCTCGCTGGTCATCAATATCGGCGACATGCTGCAGGAGGCGACCGGCGGCTACTACAAGTCGACGACGCATCGTGTCGCCAATCCGGTCGGTGAAAGCGCCCGTCGATCGCGCGTGTCCCTGCCCGTATTCCTCCAGCCGCGTTCGGACGTCGTTCTTTCCGAGCGCTATACGGCAGGGTCCTATCTCGAGGAGCGCCTGCGCGAGCTCGGCGTCAAGTAAAGAACGAAATCGCTGACCTGCTCGAGGTCAACGGGACAGTTCGCGGCGGACCGCCGCGATGATCGCCTGGGTGAAGGCGGTGCTGAGGGCCGGCACCGTCGACTGGTCGCGCACGCAGATCGACAGGGTTTCCCGCGTGTTCGGCGCGTCCAGCGGGACCAGCACGATCTGACCGCTCGCCAGTTCGTCGCGCACGTCGAACCGCGTCAGGATGCTGATGCCGGCTCCGGCGCGTACGGCGCTCTTGATCATGAGGATCGAATTCGAGGTCAGCGGCGCGGTCGTCCATGGCGAGCCGCTTGCGAAGATGGTGTCGATCAGCGGCCGCAGGCTCAGGCTGCCGTCGACCAGAAGCAGCGGCTCGCTCTCGCATTCGCTCGGGGAAATCGAGCGGCGCGCGGCGAAGGGATGACCGGCCGCCACCGCCACCGCCATGTTGATGGGCATGGTTTCCACCGCCCAGTAGTTGGAGCTTGGCGGCATGTTGAAGGCGACGACCAGGTCGATCTCGCCGTCCTCCAGCAGGCTGACCAGCTCGCGCGTCCCGCCGACGCGGACGACGGCCGACACTTCCGGATAGCTCTGGCGCACCGTGGCGAGGATTTCGGTGAAGAAGCCGCCGGCGAAACACTCCATCATGCCGATCGTGATGCGCTGGCTCTCCTTGCCGCGCAGCTTCGCCAGCTCGTCGGTCACGCCCTCCATGTCCGCATGCCAGCGGCGGATCTGCTCGGCCATGAGCCTGCCGGCCGGCGTCGCACGCACGCCGCGCGGCAGGCGTTCGAGGAAGATCATCTTGTATTCGGTTTCGAGGTTCAGGATGTGCCGGTTGATCGCAGACGGCGCCATGTTGAGAATTTCCGCCGCGCGCCGGATCGACCCGGCCTCGATCACCTCCACAAGACAACGGGTCGCCGTCGTAAAAATGGGCATCGATGTCGACTGCTCTCACTTTGAGCACGGGCCGTGCGATAAACTTTTCTTGTGTACGTTCATCCGCCTTCATAAGCTTTGAAATGTCAACCGGCGGATGGCGAGCCGCCCCGAAATCAACCATTCCGCGCAAGCTGATAGCCCGATCGGGAGCCGCAAGGGCCTTCCGGCGCGCGGACGCATGCGCAAGCCGAGCCGGAGTCCATGACCGTTCGAATTCTCGCAGCCGACCACGTCATCACCATGGATCCGGAAAACCGGGTCGTCGAAAACGGCGCGGTCGCCATCGACGGCGGCCGTATCGTCTCGGTCGGCCCGCTGGCGGAGCTCCGGGCAGGCTTCCCGGACAGCCCCGTTCGCCAGTTGCGCGACCGCCTGCTGATGCCCGGCCTCGTCAACGCCCATCTTCATTCCGGCCTGCTGCGCGGAACGGCCGAAGGCCTTCCGGTGTGGGACTGGCTTCGCATGTACATCGATCCGATGCATCGGGTACTGCGGCCGCGCGAGGCCGAGGCGGCCTCCTGGCTCTGCTACGCGGAAGCCGTGCTGTCGGGGACGACGACGGTCGTGGACATGTGGCGTCACATGGAAGGCGCCGCCCGTGCCGCCAGCGCCATCGGCAACCGCACCGTCATGGTGCCCTATGTCGGAGAGCATCCGGACTACGACTACTTCGACCGTCTCGACGACACCGAGCGCCTGCTCGAAACCTGGCACGGCAAGGCCGACGGCCGCGTCGAAGTCTGGGTGGGGCTCGAACATGCCTTCTATTCGACCGAGGACGGCCATCGCCGCGCCATCGAGCTCGCCAGGAAGTTCGGCACCGGCTTCCACACCCACAGCAACGAGGCCGACGTCGAGCTCAGGGAGATGCACCGCCGCTACGGCACCCGGTCGATCCAGGCGCTGGAGAAGCTCGGCCTTCTCGATGCCGGCAAGACGCTGCTTGCCCACTGCGTCTGGCTCGACGACAGCGAGATCGACGTGATGGCCCGGCGCGGAGTGGCGGTCGCCCACAATCCCGCCAGCAACATGAAGCTCGCCAGCGGTTATGCCCCGATCGGCAAGCTGCGGGCGGCGGGCGTCGCCGTCGGCATCGGCACGGATGGGGAGAAGGAGAACAACAACCTCGACATGTTCGAGGAAATGAAGTTCGCTTCGCTGCTGAGCAAGTTCGCCACGCACGATGCCGCCGCTCTCGACGCCTGGGACGTGATGCGCATGGCGACCATCGAGGGGGCGCGCGCCATCGGCAAGGAGCACGAGATCGGTTCGCTCGAAACCGGCAAGAGGGCCGACATCATCGCCGTCCGCACCGATACGCCGCGCATGACGCCGCTGTTCGGCGGCAAGGGCGGAAACCTGCACCACAATCTCGTCCATGCCGTGCGCGGCGGCGACGTCGATCTCACGATGGTCGACGGCCGCACGCTGGTCGAGGACGGACATCTGAAGACGGCCAGCATCGGCGACCTGATTGCCGAGGTGCAGGCGGTCGTGCCCGGCCTTTTCGCCCGGCGCGGCGCCTGGCTTGCCGAGAATGCCGCGGGCGCGGTCAGTCCGATTTCCTCGGCCTGACGGCGACCCGATTACTACTCAAGACTTAAAAAAAAAAAGGGGAACCATAATGATGATCACCGCCATGACCCGCCGCAGCGCTCTCCGCGCCATGATGCTTGCGGCTTCGACCTCCGTGCTCGCCGTGGCCGTCACGGGCGCCCAGGGTGCCGATGCCAAAAAGATCGTCTTCCTCGTCAACGGCAATCTGGGCGACAAGTCCTATTTCGATCTCGGTGCCAAGGGCATGGATCTGGTGAAGCAGAAATACGGCGACCAGGTCGAGACCAAGGTGATCGAGATGGGCACCGACCAGACCAAATGGCTGCCGACCTTCCAGGACGTCTCCGAGCAGGACTATGATCTGATCATCGCCTGCACGTTCGAGATCTCAGACATCATGGCGGAAGTCGCGCCGGAATATCCGGACAAGACCTATGTCCTGATCGACGGCGTGATGCCGTACGACAAGGGCGACTACGGCAATGTGTATTCGGTCGTCTACAAGCAGAACGAAGGCTCCTACCTCGCGGGTATCTTTGCGGCGAGCCTGCTGAAGGACGGCATCGTTCCAGGCTCTCAGGGGACATCCCTCGGCTTTCTCGGCGGCATGGACATTCCGATCATCAACGACTTTCTCGTCGGCTACGTCGAAGGGGCGCAGTCCGTCACGCCGGACATCAAGATCGCGATCTCCTATGCCGGCACCTTCAACGATGCGGCCAAGGGCAAGGAGCTGGCGCTCGCCCAGTATCGCGCCGGCACGGCCATCGGCTTCAACGTCGCCGGCCTGACGGGCGTCGGCCAGCTGGCGGCGGCCAAGGAGGCGGACAGATGGGCGCTCGGGGTGAATTCCGACCAGGAGCTGATCTTCAAAGAAAGCGATCCGGCGATGGCCGCCAAGGTCGCCACGTCGATGCTGAAGAAGGTCGATGTCACGCTCGCCCGCACCTATGATCTGTTCCTGGAGGGCAAGCTGCCCGTCGGCACCGTCGAGGCCATCGGCCTCAAGGAGGAGGCTGTCGGACTGGCCGAAACCGGCAACATGGCCGCGCTCGCCCCGCCGGCGCTGAAGCAGAAGCTCGACGAAGCGAAGGCCGGCATCATCTCCGGTGCCATCAAGGTCTCTTCCGGCTTCGCTATCGATCAGGCGGCACTCGACAAGATGCGGACCGCGGTTCGCCCCTGATCCGAAGCGGAACAGGACAGGCGGCCAATGGCGGCTGAACCCATCATCCGCTTCGAGGCGATCTCGAAGCGATATCCCAACGGGACCGAGGCGCTGAAAGGCGTCTCGTTCTCGATCGAGGCCGGGACCATCCACGCCATCTGCGGCGAGAACGGCGCCGGCAAATCGACGCTGATGAAGATCCTGTTCGGGCTGGAGCGGGCGACCGGCGGCACGATCCGCATCGACGGGCAGCCCGTCGACATCTCCTCGCCGCGCGCAGCTGCCAGCTTCGGCATCAGCATGGTGCATCAGCACTTCTCGCTGCTGCCCTCGCTCACGGTCGCCGAGAACATCCTGCTCGGCCAGGAGCCGCGCAGGGGTTTGCTGGTGGACCGCAAGGTCGCGCGCGAGCGGGTCGCAGCGCTTGCCGCCAGGTACAATCTCGACGCGGATCCGGATGCCCGCGTCGCCGGCCTGTCGGTCGCCGCCCAGCAGAAGGTCGAGATCCTGAAAGCGCTTTCCCGCGACGTGCGGGTGCTGATCCTGGACGAGCCGACCGCGGTGCTGACGCCGCCGGAGACGGACGAGCTCTTCCGCCGGCTTCACGGGCTCAGGCGGGCCGGGATCACCATTCTCTTCATCTCGCACAAGCTCGGCGAGGTGCGGGCGCTGGCCGATCGCGTCACGACGCTGCGCGCCGGGCTGCTGTCGGGCGATGCGGCCATGGGCGACATCTCCGACGCCGAGATCGCGACGCTGGTCATGGGAACGACAAAGACCGTGCCGCCGCGGCGCGAGCCCCACGGCTTCGGTGCCGAGCGGCTGCGGGTCAACAAGGTCGTTCTCAGGTCCCCGGCCGGCGCCGACAGGCTGGACGGCGTGAGCCTCTCGATCCGGGCCGGCGAGATCCTAGGCATCGCCGGCGTCGACGGCAGCGGCCAGCGCGGACTGGTCTCGGTGCTCACCGGGGAGGTGTTGCCCCATGACGGAGATTTCCATCTGGACGGCCGGTCTGCCCGCGGCTGTTCGACGGCGGCCCTGCGCAAGGGCGGCATGGCCCATCTGCCGGCCGATCGTTTCCATCAGGGCAGCGCGCGCACGCTGAGCGTCGTCGACAACGCGATCGCCGGTGCCCATAGGAGCAGCCGGTTTTCCCGTGGCGCCTTCCTGCGTGTGCGCGAGATGGAGACCGAGGCCCGGCGCCTGATATCGGACTTCTCGATCCGCTGTCCCGGGCCGCGCGCGCCGCTGTCCGCGCTTTCCGGCGGCAACGCGCAGAAAGTCATCGCCGCGCGCGAGTTCGCGACGGCGCCGACCTTCCTGATCGCCGACCAGCCGACGCGCGGCATCGACATCGCCGCCGCCGCCTTCCTGCAGGGCCGCATCCTCGACATGGCACGGCAGGGAACGGCGGTGCTGCTGATCAGCGCCGACCTCGACGAACTGCTCGCTCTTTCCGACCGCGTCGCCGTTCTCTATGCCGGGCGGATCACCGCCGTGCTCGACAACGGCCCGAACCTGACGCCGGAACGGCTCGGGCCTTTCATGCTCGGGCTGGAGGAGGCGGCATGATCCGCCGGACATTGGCTCCTTTCGTTCTGACGGTGCTGGTGCTGATCGTGGCGGTCGCAGCCGTGCTGATTCCGGTCGCCCTGGCGACGCCGGATCCGATCGGCATGATCGACACGTTCCTGTTCGGTCCTTTCCGCACCTTCCGCCACACGGGCAACATCGTCGAGATGGCGACGCCCGCGATGCTGTGCGGCCTGGCAGTGGCGCTGATGTTCCGCGCCGGCATGTTCAATCTCGGCGTGGAGGGCGCCTTCTTCCTCGGCGCGCTTGCGACGGCCGCCATCGTCATCCTCGTGCCCCTGCCGGGCTGGGCGATGGCGCCGGTGGCGCTCGCCGGCGGAATGATCGTCGGATCGTCGGCCTGCGTGGTGCCGGGCGTGCTGCGCAACCGCTTCGAGGTCTCCGAACTGGTCTCGTCGCTGATGCTGAACTTCGCGGTGATGTTCATCGGCCTCTACGTCGTGAACTCCGTCCTGCGGGACCCTTCCGCGGGTGCGATGGTGAGCTACAGGATACCGGCGGACGCCCGCCTGCCGCGCATCGTCGACGGCACCCGCATCCATCTGGGAACCGTCCTTGCCTTCCTCGCCTGCGTAGCCGGCAGCATCTACCTGTTCCGCACCAAGGCGGGATACGAATCGCGCATCGTCGGCGCCAATCCGGGCTTTGCCGCGCATCTCGGACTGCCGATCCGCTCGGTCATGCTGCGCGCCCAGGTCCTGGGCGGAACGATCGCCGCGCTGGCCGGCGGCATCGAGCTTTTGGGCCTCTATCAGCGCTTCTCCTGGCAAGGCCTGCCCGGCAATGGCTGGACCGGAGTGGTGGTGGCGATCCTGGCGCGTGACCGGCCGCTGCTGCTGATCCCCTCGGCGCTGTTCCTCTCCTATCTGCAGGTCGGCGGCGATCTCGTCGCCCGCAACCACGACGTGCCCAACGAGGTGGTGGGGCTGATCCAGGCGCTGATCCTGATTCTGGTCACGGCGTCGGCGATCACGCGCAGCCCGCGCCTGCTGGCCCTGCTCTCCGGCAAGCGCAAGGAGGGCCACGCGTGACCTTCCTGGAGACCATCGCCCATATCGTCGACCTCGTTCCGGTGCTGCTGCGCGTGACCACGCCGATCCTGCTGGCGGCGCTGGGCGTGCACATCTCCCAGAAGGCGGGCGTGCTCAATCTCGGCGTCGAAGGCATGATGCTGGCCGCAGCGCTTGCCGGCGTGCTGGCCAGCGCGGCGAGCGGCAGTGCGTGGATCGGACTGGCCGGCGCGCTGGCGACGGGAGCCGTGCTGGGTTTCCTCCTGTCCTTCGCCATCCATGTGCTGAAGGCGGACCTTATCCTGTCCGGCATCGCGTTGAACATGCTTGCCGCGGCAGGCACGACGCTGGTCCTCTACATGCTCACCGGCGACAAGGGCATGTCCGGCTCGTTGTCGAGCGGCGTCCTTCCTTCGCTCACGATCCCGCTGATCGCCGACATTCCCGTGTTCGGCAGGCTGCTGTCGGGTCATCACGTTCTGACCTATCTCGCCTTCGCCATGGTGCCGGTGGTCGCCGTCCTGATGATGCGCACGCCCTTCGGCATCCGCCTGCGCGCCGTCGGCGAGGGCGCGGAAGCGGCGGCGACCGCTGGCATCGACGTGGCGCGCATGCAGATAGCCGCGCTCGTGCTTTCGGGTCTTCTCGCCGGCGCGGCGGGGGCCTTCCTTTCGATGGGCTATGTGAGCTGGTTCTCGCAGAACATGAGCGGAGGCCGCGGCTTCGTCGCCCTTGCCGCCGACCTGATGGGCTATGGCAGCGCCTGGGGCACAATGGCGGCGTCGCTGCTGCTCGGTGCCGCCGACGCGTTCGTCATTTCGCTGCAGGGCAAGGGCATCCCGAGCGAACTCCTGCAGTCCCTGCCCTACATCGTGCCGATCGTGGCGCTGGTCATCCATGCCCGCGCCCGCCGCAAGCGCTCCGTGCGCATCTGAACCCCGCATCGAACGAGGACCGGCTCATGACCCTCCGCAAAGTGATCTTCGACACCGATCCGGGCGTAGACGACGCGATGGCGCTGCTCTTCCTGCATCACGCGCCGGAGGTGGAGCTTGCGGGCATCACCACGACGTTCGGCAACGGCACCATCGATCAGACCACGTTCAACGCTCTTTATATCGCCGAGCGTTTCGGCATCGCCGCGCCGGTCGCGCGCGGGGCGGGCGCGCCGCTGGTCGGCGCGGCGATGGCGCCGCCCGATTTCGTCCACGGCCGCAACGCACTGGGCGACGTGGCGCTGCCGGCGCAACTCCGGGCCAGGGCCGACCCACGCCCGGCATATCGTTTCATCATCGACGCCGTGCGTGCCGCCCCTCACGAGATCTCCATCGTCGCCGTCGGCCGCATGACCAATCTGGCCTTGGCGCTGCGGGAGGATCCGGGCATCGCCTCCCTGGTCAAGGAGATCGTCGTCATGGGCGGCGCCTTCGGCATCGCCGGCGTGCAGGGCAACGTCACTCCCGCTGCCGAGGCCAACATTATCGGCGATCCGGAAGCCGCCGACGAGATTGCCGCCGCCGACTGGCCGATCACCTTCGTCGGTCTCGACGTGACCCAGAAAACCAGAATGTCCACCGATTTTCTGGCTGATCTTGCCGAAAAAAGTGGCGAAAGCGGCCATTTTGTATGGGACATCTCGCGTTTTTACGAAGCCTTCCACCAGGCCGGCGGGGTTTCGTCGATCTATGTCCACGACTCCTCCGCCGTGGCCTATTTTCTGAAGCCCGAGCTTTTCACCACGCGCAGCGGAGCCATCCGCGTCTCGACCGACGGCATCACCCGTGGCATGACGGTCCAGAAACCGGACACATTGTCCTATCCGCCCGGCGCATGGGATGGCCGGCCGTCGCACAGGGTCTGCAGCTCCGTCGATTCCGACGGCTTGCTTGACCTTTATCGTTCGACGCTCATCGAAGCGCGCTGATGGTCGTAAAGAGTAGCCAGCTTCCGGTGGCGGCGGACAAGAATGGCTCGTATCTGCTCGCGATCAATCCTGGGTTTTCCGCCAGAACGCTTCGTGCAGCCCGGCGGCTTCGTCCGCTAGCAGCGGGCCGATAACCTCGATGTCGCGCTGACCCGCCTCGAATACCGTTCGGCAGGGCAGGTCGAGCGTCGGGTTTTCGTCGTGATTGCCTGTGATCAGCTTCAGCCGGCTTTCGCCGAGACCGTAGACGACCCTGCCGACGCCTGCCCAATAGACGGCCCCGGAGCACATGGCGCAGGGCTCGGCGGAGGTATACATGGTGCATTCCGCGAGGAACCGCGGGCGGTAGGCCTGCGACGCGCGTGTCATCAGCACGCGTTCGGCGTGGCCGGTCATGTCCTGCAGCGGCTGGAAGGCGTTCTCCTGTTCCATCAACACCTCGCCATCCGCTCCCACGAGAATGGCGCCGAACGGGTGGTTGCCCGCCGCCTGCGCGCGCTCGGCCACCTCGAACGTCTTGCGCAGAAAATACTCGTGATCGATCGGGCTGCGGTTGTCCTTCATCGCATGCGCTCCCTTATGTGCATTGCAGCAGGGTGCCGAATGGGAAAATCAGTGACAAGCAACAATTCACGGCGCTACCGTACGAGAAGATGCAACGCTCTGCCGCGATCAGGAAACCATGCAGCTGCTTTCTTCCTCCGCGATCCTGCTGGATGCCGTGGCACGGGCAGGTTCGTTCCGTCGCGCGGCGGAAGCGCTCAACATGTCCGCCTCGGCGATCAACCGGCAGATACTCAACATGGAGGCGGACATCGGCCTGCCGCTGCTCGAGCGTCTTCCCCGGGGGGTCCGTCCGACCCCGATAGGGGAGCGGCTGCTGGCCGACATCAGACGGTGGCGGCGCGAGCAGGCCCTCGCCGAAGGGCAGTTGCGCGAACTCACCGGACAGAGACGCGGAGCGGTCTCGATCGGCGCCACCGAGTGCTTCAGCACGGCCGTGCTGCCGGATGTCATCAGGTCGCTGTGGCAGTACCATTCGGGGGTCGAGGCGTCGGTCCAGATCGCCTCGACCGAAGAACTCGTGCGCAGGCTTGTCGCCAAGGAACTGGACCTGGCGCTGGTGTTCAATCCTCCGGCGCGCTTTGCCGCCGATATCGTCTTCCGGCTCAAACTGCGCCCCGGCCTGGTGATGGCGGCGAACCATCCTCTGGCCGGTTCCCGCAACTTGAGACTGGCCAACTGTCTTCGTCATGGTTTCGTCCTTCCGGACAGTTCGGTGCGCATTCACGACTTCATCGAGAGCGCTTTTCGCGAGGCGCATATCGAAGTCGTCTCGCCCCTCAAATCCAACTCGATCGCGATGTTGAAGTCGATGCTCCGCAACGCCGAACTGATGGCGATTCTGTCGATCTTTGACGTGCAAACCGAACTCGCGCATGGCGAACTCGCCTTCCTCAAGATCGAGGACAGCAAACTCGAGAAGGAGGAACTCGTCATCGCGGTGCCGTCGAACCGCCGTCCGTCACCGGCCGCACAGGCTGCCATCGCGCTGCTGCGCGGCGCACTCACCGACATCGCGTCGACGCAATCCATGACCGAAAACGTTAGCTAGCGTTGCATTCCGTCGCACGGTTCGAACGTGAAATTGCTCTTGTGCACCTGCGAAAAAGCTGGAAGCTCCTCAGCCGGAACCAAGGAAAATCCGGGGCTTCAGCACACGTGTCGACGGACTTCAAATCGCTGCCGAAAGCGGAAATCCCTATCCATCTCGAAGGCTGCTTCTCCACCGAGACGATCGTGGAGCTCGCGCGCGAGAACGGTACGCCTCTGCCCCGGCCGGAAGAGCGGTTGCTGGAATTTCAGGGCCTCGCGGATTTTCTCCGGTTCCTCGATTTCATCTGCGGCCTGTCGCGCAGCAAGGATCAGCTCGCCAGGTCGGCCTATGCCTTTTCCCGGCGGATGGCGGATTCCGGCGTCGGCTACGCCGACGTAATCGTCAATCCGACGCACTGGTCGGGCTGGCGGGGTAATCTGTCCGGACTGGTGGAAGGGCTCGACGAGGGTTTTCGCGCAGCCGAAGCGGATGGCCTCCCGCCGGTCGGCCTGTGCGTGTCGCTTCTGCGGCAGCAATCCTCCGCGGAAGCCGTCGCGCTGGTCGAGGAACTGCTCCGGTTGAAGCATCCGCGGGTCGTCGCGCTTTCGGTCGACGGAAACGAAGCTGCATCCGGCCGCACCGGCGAGAAATTCGCGGAGGCTTTCCAGATCGCCGGACGCGGCGGTCTCGGGCGCACCGCTCATGCCGGCGAATCCAGCGGACCAGAAGGGGTTCGCGACGCGATCTTCCTGCTCGGCGCGGACCGCATCGATCACGGCGTTCGCGCCATCGAGGATCCCGCGCTTGTGGAGATCCTGGCCGATCGCCAGATCGCGCTCGGGGTCTGTCCGAATTCCAACCTCGTGCTCGGCCTCTACAGGACGCTGGGCGAGCATCCGATCGAGCTTCTGCGTCGCGCCGGCGTGCCGGTTTCGGTCAACACCGACGATCCCGCCCTGCTGCGCACCGACCTTGCCGCGGAGTATGCCCGCACGGCCGACGCCTTCGCCTGGGACAAGGAAACGTGCAGAGGTGTCGCGGAAACCTCTATTCGCGCCTCCTTCGCCTCGGACGCGCTGAAGGCCTCCCTGCTGGAGGCCCTCGCAAGATGGTGAGATGCCTCGCGCTTGCAATCGTCGCTCTCGCGTTCGCGGAAGCGACCGCCGCGGCGGCTGGCACCGACCTCTTGCAATGGGCAAGGAGCCTCCCGGAACGTTTCGCGGTATCCGGCTCCAAGGTGGAGCCGACCTATATGGCGGCGATCGACATCAGCCGCGACGGTGACGTGGTGTCCATCCTCGGCGGTGCTCCCGCCTGGGCGGAGCGGTCGCGCGAAGCGGTCGCGGTCGATGCCGACGGGACGATGCGGCACCTTGTCTGCCCGGGCGGGATGGCCTGCGACGGCACGCCCTCGCCCGCCGGTTTTCTGTCGACGGCCGCGCTGATCTCGAAAAGCCGCGCCGGCGCGCTGGACGCTTCCATCGAGGCCGAGCCCTACGGCCGCTTCTCGGTTCTGTGCGTGCCTGCGGAAATGCTCGGAATTTCGCGGCCGATCCTCGACCCGTGCTTCGAGATCACGACCGGGGCGGCGATCGCCCAGAAGAACAGATTCAGCAACCGCTTCGACGGCCCCAGCCTTGATCCGGCGTCGCTCACATTCGCAACCGACAACGCAACCACGGCTCCGAAGGAACAGGCTCCATGAAAACACTGCGTCAGATCAGTCTTGCCGCCACCGTCGTGTTCGCCAGCCTTTCCGCTGGCGCCGCATTCGCCGATCCCCTCAAGGTCGCTCTCCTCGTGCCAGGCCATGCCAATGACGGGTCGTTCAACCAGGTCGCCCGCGAGGCTGCCGAGAAGCTTGCCAAGGACGGTGACATCACGTTCGAACTCCGCGAGGAAATGGCCGACCCGTCAAAGTCCGAGTCCGTCATCCGCCAGTATGCGTCGCAGGGCTATGACCTCGTCATCGGTCACGGCATCGAGCTTTCCGACCCGATCCTGAAGATCGCGCCCGACTTTCCCAAGGTGCATTTCGCCGCGTCCGGCGGACCTGATCTCGCCGACCGTCTGATCGCCAATGTCGACGGATGGACCTATGATTTCGGACAGCAGGGCTATCTCGGCGGCTTCATTGCCGGCAAGCTTGCCGGCGTCACCACGTTCGGCATGGTCGGCGGTCCGGACCTTCCCTTCGTCAAGGCTTCCCATAACGGCTTCAAGGCCGGCCTGAAGGAAGGCAACGCGTCGGCCGCCTTCGTCGAAACCTATACCGGGTCCTTCGACGACGCCCAGAAGGCCGCCGAGGTGACCAAGGGCATGATCGCGCAGGGCGCCGGCCTCATCTGGACGTCAGGCGACGGCATCGGCAACGGCGTCGCCGCCGCGGCCGGACAGGAAGGCGCGCTGACGATCGGCGTGACGGGCGAGGCCGGCGGTTTTGCCGAGAAGGTCAACATCGCATCCGTCGTGCTCGACATGTACCCGACCTACAAGGCCTATGTGGACGACATCAAGGCCGGCAGCTTCGGCAAGAAGTTCTTCGTTTCCGGCATCGCCAACAAGGGCCTGGTGATGACCGAAGTTCGTGAGGTCGGCGAAAGCCTGCCTGCCGATCTGAAGAACCAGGTCGAGGCGCTGATCGCCGATCTCGAAAGCGGCAAGAAGACGCTGCCCAATTTCTTCGAATAAGAGAACGGCGACGTGTCGGATATGCTCGTCAGTCTCAAGGACGTGGACAAGCGCTTCGGATCGATATCGGCCCTTTCCGGTGCCGCGATCGATCTGGAGCGCGGGCGCATCCGCGCGATCGTCGGCGAGAACGGAGCGGGCAAGTCCACGCTGGCGAAAATCATCGCCGGCATTGTTCCGCGCGATACCGGAGAGTTCGTCCTCGACGGGGCGGCTGTAGGGCCATGGTCGAGGCGCCAGGCCATCGCGGCCGGAATAGGCTTCGTGCCGCAGGCGCTTTCCTTTGTTTCGACGCTGTCCATCGTCGACAACCACCTGCTGGCCGGACGCGGCCTGAGGCTCGATCGCGCCGGCGCGCTTTCGCGGCTCCAGGAGGCGGCCGTGGACATGGACGTCTCGCTCGACCTGACGTCTCCGGTCGAGCGCCTCAGCCTGGCCGGCCGCCAGCTCGGCGAGATCGTCTCGGCGGTCACCGCCGGCGCGCGCATCCTGCTGCTCGACGAGCCTACCTCGGCGCTGGGGCCGGTCGAGATCGACCGTCTCGTCAGGACCATTCGCCGCCTGGCGGCCGGCGGAACCTCGGTGGCGCTGGTCACCCACCGCATTGCCGAGGTCATGGAGGGTGCCGACAGCCTCACCGTTCTGCGCGGCGGCAAGGTCATCCTGGACGGCACGACAGCGGGGCTCGACACCAACGAGGTGGCGCGCCTTATGGTTGGCGACCGCGATCGGGGCAGGGCGACACGCGCGGCCGCGACCAGCGAGTGGCGGCGCCTGAAGGTCTCCGGCCTGATGCTCCGGGACGAGGATCAGTTGATACTCGACGGCATCTCTCTGGAGGTACGGCAGGGCGAAATCTTGGCGATCGCAGGGGTGGCGGGTGTCAGCCAGCCGGCGCTGGCGGAAGCGCTGGCCGGGCTGCGGGCCGTGAATGGCGGACGCGTAGAGATCGATGCGATCGACGTCACCGGCGACCCGGCCGGCTCCACGCGCCTGGGCCTGGCGTTCATTCCGGAAAACCGGGCCGACGGGATCGTCGCCGATCTGACGATCTTCGAGAATGCCAGCCTCTTTGAGATGGGAGGCAAGGCGTTCCGGCGGTTTCCGGGCATGCGCGATCGATCGGCCGAACATGACCACGGCAAGCGCATCATCGCGGATTTCGACGTTCGGCCGCCCGATCCCGATGCGGTCGCCGGGGGTCTTTCCGGCGGCAACCAGCAGAAGCTTCTCGTCGGCCGCGAACTCGCCCGTGCTCCCGGTGTGGTCGTGGCGCACGGCCCCACGCAGGGGCTCGATCTTGCCGCGGCCGCCACCATCCGCGCCGCGCTGGCGAAGGTTGCCGCCGATGGAGCGGCGGTCGTGGTCATCTCGGCGGACCTCGATGAACTCCTGGAACTCGGACATCGCATGATCGTCATCACCAACGGCCGCATCGTGGCGGAGTTCGATCTTGCCCGACCCGTCGACATGACCCTGCTCGGACAGACAATGACGGGCCTCAATGGAATGGAGACAGCACCATGAGCGACGAACCGCTCACCTATCCCGCGACCGGGGCCGCCTGGGCGCCGTCTGTCGCCGAGCTGATGCGCATGCGCTTCGTCGCGGCGGGCAAGGAAAAACCGGATCTGATCCTTCGCGGCGGCAAGGTGCTGGCGCTGCATATCGGCGAAATTCTCGAGCGCGACGTCGTCATCAGCGGGCGCCATATCGCGGCAATCACGCCGGTCGGGCACTTCGAATGCGACAATATCATAGACGCGACCGGATACTTCGTCGCCCCGACCTTCATCGACGTCCACCTGCATATCGAATATACCAAGCTCGTGCCCGGCGAACTGGCGCGCCTGTCGGTGCCGAAGGGCACGACCACCGTGCTCGCCGACGCCAATTGCATCGCCAACGTGCTGGGCGAGGCCGGGCTCGATTTCATGGGCTCCACGACGACGCCGCTGCGCATCCTGCGCCAGGTCTCCCACAAGGTGCCGCAGGCTCCCGAGCTTGAACTCGGCGGCGCGCACCTGACCACCCAGCAGATCGCCGCACGCGTGCAGCGTCCGGATGCCGCCACGCTGGGCGAATCCAACCCCTTCAACCTGGACGAGTCCTCCGCTCGCAAGCAGGTCGCGGCGATCTCGGCCGGCAAGCGCATCACCGGCCACACCGCGCTGCTCGAGAACGAGCCGTTATGGAGCTATCTCGCCGGCGGCATCTCGGACGACCACAACGCCCACAAGACAAGGGATGTCGTCGAGCGGCTGCGCCTCGGGGCCATGCTGACGGTCATGGCCGGCAGCATGAACGACAACACTCCCGAGGTCTTCGCCGACATTCCCGCGCTGAAGGATGGGCTCGGCCACATCGCCTTTTGCGCGGACGACAAGCTGGTGGAGGACCTCGACCGCCAGGGTCACATCGATCATCAGGTGCGCAAGGCGATCGAGTGCGGCGTCGAGCCGCTCAAGGCCTGGCGCATGGCGACGCTCAACGCCGCCTCGTACTACCGGGTCGACCATCTGATAGGCTCGGTCACACCCAACAAGATCGCCGATCTGCAGCTGGTCGAGGATCTCGCCGAAGCGCGGCCGCATCTCGTGCTGGTCGACGGCAAGGTCGTCGCCCGCGACGGCGTGGCGCTTTTCGCGAACACCGACGAAGTGCCGGCATTCACGCGCAACACGATGCATCTTCATCCCGATATCGACGAAACCTTCTTCTCGGTGAATGCGCAGGGCGACAAGGCCTGAGTGCAGGCGATGGAGATGTATGACGGCTACTTCAAGCGCGCCTTCCACACCGAACTCGACGTTCGCGACGGCCTGGTCGCCTGCGATACCGACAGGGATGTGCTCAAGGTCGCCATCGTCGACCGCCACCATGCGACGCTCAATGTCGGCATAGGCTTCGTCAAGGGTTTCGGCCTGAAGCGCGGCGCCATCGCCGCGACCACCAATTGCGAGAACCAGAACCTGGTGATCGTCGGCACTTCGGACGCAGACCTGGCCTTTGCCGCCCGGGCGATCGAGGCTCTCGGCGGCGGCTACGTCACGGTCGCCGACGGCGAAGTGCTGTCGACCGTTCCTCTGCCGGTCGCGGGCTGCATGAGCGACCAGCCATGGGAGACGGTGCGCGACCAGTCGCTCGCTTGCGACGCCGCCACCCGGACCATCGGCTGCACGATGCATGCGCCCTTCCTGATCATGTCTTTCATCGGGCTGGTGGGCGTGCCGGATCTCGGCCTTACCGAGCGCGGGCTCGTCGAAACCAAGACGCAAAGCTTCACCGACCTCGTGCTCGGCATGAAAGGCGGCCTCGTCTGCTGCCGCTGCCCCAGCCATACGCACGATATTCACCGGGCGATGGATCCGGCCCGTTTCGAGGCCGTCGCCGTCTGATGCTGGATGAGGGAATGACAAAGACCACACTTTCTCCGCTCCTCTGCGCGGCCTTTCCGCCGCTTGCGCTGCCGGCGGAGGTCGCTCCGCTCATGCTGGACCTGCAGAAGGCGATCGGCGGCGAGATTGCGCCACGCGCCGTCGAAAACGACGCGACGGGACGTTACCCCACGGAGTCGATCGCGGCCCTGAAGCGAAGCGGATTTCTGCGCGCCATATTGCCGAAATCGCTGGGTGGACTGGGCATCTCCCACCGCGTGTCCATGGAGGTGCAACTGCGGCTCGCCATCGCGGACAGCTCGGTTGCCCAGATCTACAAGGTGCATGACGAGATCGTGCGTGAGATCCTGACCTATTGCCCGGAGGGCCTCAAGCCGCGTCTGGCGCGTGCAGTCGTCGACGAAGCAGCCATCATCGGCCTTGCCGTCGCTGAGTCCGGCCGCACGGTCGACGCTCCCATGACCACCACGGCGCTTGCCCGGCCGGATGGCGGCTTCGTCGTCAACGGCCGCAAGATCTACACGACTGCGGCAGCCGAAGCCGACTACATCGCCACCTGGGCCTTCAATCCCCAGGCGCCCGGCGCATCGGAGAACGCGCTTGCCGGGATGCAGCTCAATCTCATCCCGCCGGCGACCGAAGGCGTTACCGTGCACCGCGACTGGGACGCGATCGGGCAGAGGGCGACGGATTCCGGAACGATAACCTTCGACCAGGTGCAGACCGATCCGCTGTGGAACGCGACGATCCCCGGACAGTTTTCGCCGCCGCACGCCTCCTTGCGCTATCAGGTCGGCTTCTGTGCCATCATGATAGGTACGGCGATCGGCGCCCTGCGCCAGGCGGCCGATTTCGTTCAGTCGAAGAGCCGCCCGTGGCCATCGGCCAAGGTGGCAAATGCCGCCGACGACCCGCTGACGCAGAGGTCGACCGGCGAGCTCGTGGCGGATCTCGTAGCCGCCTATACCCTGATGCTGAGCGCGGCCGATCTCCTCGATGCCTATGAGCGCGGCGACATCGATCGCACGGGGCTTGCCATCCCGGTCTATGCCGCCAAAGTCGCCGCCCACAAGGCATCGCTCGCCGCTGCCTCGGAAATCTAAGCTTTGATGGGAACGCGCTCGGTAGCGCGGGCCAACGGCTTCGACCGCTACTGGCGCAATATCCGCGTCCTCGCCCTGCACGATCCGGTCAACTGGAAGCAGGCGGAGATCGGCCGTCACGTCCTCACGGGCTGGCAGCCGGAACCGGGCCTCTATCAGTGACGGGGCGCACGACGGACGGGTTGGCGACCGAGCTTGCGCGGATACTGCTCGGTGCAGCCGTGTTGGCGGCGGCCGTAGCGGCGCTGGTGTGGTTGGCCGGCGCCAATCCTCTCGCCGCGCTGCGGGCGCTGGTGCACGGCGCATTCGGCGAACGCTACCTGCTTGCCGAAACGCTTGTCACCGCCGTGCCGCTCGCGATCGTGGGGCTCGGCGTCATGCCGGCACTTCGGACCGGCGTATTCACCATTGGCAGCCAGGGGCAACTGATTGCAGGCGCGGCGCTCTCGACGGCGTTCGTCTTTTCCGTACCGGCCGACGAGCCCGTGGTTCTGCTGACGGTCGGCTTCATGGGCGGCGTGCTCGGCGGCATGCTCTATGCGTTGCTGCCCGGCCTGCTGCGCGCCTACGTCCAGGTCAACGAGATACTCTCTACGTTGCTCCTGAATTACATAGCCGGGTTCGCGCTGATCTGGCTTCTCAAGGGACCGCTTGCCGCGGCCGCGCAAACGGCCACGCCGCGCAGCGCCCCTTTGCCGGAGACCTCCCTCGTGCCGAGCCTGCTCGAGGGCACGCGTCTTCACTGGGGCGCGGCCTTCGTGGTTCTGCTCGCCGCTGGGCTGATGGTGTGGATGCGCACGCGGTCGGGCCTCCTCTACCGGGTTTTCGCCAGCAACGAGGGGCTCGCCGCGCGGCTCGGTTTGTCGCGGCCACGGGCGGTAGTGACAAGCTTTCTTTTCGCCGGGGCCACCGCCGGTCTCGCCGGCTGGCTGCAGGTCGCCGGCGTCGCCCACACGCTCTACCCCAGCGTCGACGGCGGTCTCGGCTTCGGCGGCATCCTGGTCGCGGTGCTGGGTGGGCTTAGACCGCTCGGCATCGTGCTTGCTTCCCTGATGTTCGCGGCCCTCACCACCGGTGCCCAGGGAATGCAGATGGGAACCTCCGTACCGGCAGCGATCGCAGTCGTGGCGCAGGGGCTGGTGCTGCTGATCGTCGCGATCGGTCTGCAGCGAAAAAGGACGGCATGATCCCGTGACCTGGACCGACATCGTTTTCTGGCAGATCGTGCTTGGCGGCATGCTGCGGCTCGCGGCGCCGATCTTCCTGGCTGCGCTCGGTGAGATGATCACCGAGCGGGCGGGAACGCTCAATCTCGGTATCGACGGAATCATGACAGCGGGGGCCTTTGCCGCGGTCGTCTTCGCTCACATGGCCGGATGGCAGGCGGGGCTTCTCGGCGCCGGCGCGGTCGGCGCCTGCTACGGAGCCCTTCTGGCCGTCTCCGTCATCCGGCTCGGCGCCAACCAGATCGTCATCGGCATCGCTATCTCACTTATAGGCGCCGGGCTTACCTCCTATCTCTTCCAGCTCTGGCAGCCTTCCGGCCAGATGGCGATCTTCGTGCCGCTAACGCCGACATGGAAGGTGCCGTTCCTGAGCGATATCCCGTTCGTCGGCCCCATACTGTTCCGACAGAACCTGATGACCTACGCGACGTTCGTCGCGCTGGTCGTGGGAATTTTCGTGCTGGCCAAGACCCGTATCGGCATCATTCTGAAGGCGGTGGGCGACGATCCGGCAGGGGCGGAGATGCGAGGCGTCGATACGGCGCTGGTGCGCTACGTGGCGCTGACGCTCGGTGGCGCGCTGATGGGGCTCGCGGGCGCGGCCATAACGCTCGGCGTGCTCGGCGCCTTCAATGACGGGCTCACCAATGGCCGCGGCTACGTCGCGCTCGCGGTCGTCATCATCGGTCGCTGGTCCGTGCCAGGAGCCTTTGCGGGAGCGCTCCTGTTCTCGTTCTTCGAAAGCCTCGGCCTTCGCGCGCAGAGCGGAATGAGCTTTGTTCCGACGGAACTCTTCTCCATCCTGCCCTATGCCATGACGCTTCTTGCCCTTGCTCTGACGGCGCGCGCCAAAATCGCGCCGCGCTCGCTGTAGGCGGTCTGCTCCGGCGCCGAGGCCGATGGCATCAAACGACCGATGCGGGGCCGTCTGCTGGCCGTCCGGTTTCGGCCTCGGCAATGGGACTGGCTGGCATTCGCGCTGTGAGACCGCGATGAGCGCAACCGCTTCTGTAGTGCGAGATGGGATTTCTTGTGCCCCACCGACGCACGCATACCTTTCAAGCGTCGAGTCCAACCGTGGGCCGAGCCCGGATCAGCCTTTGCTCGGAACCGGCGTGTTGAGCAGCTGCTGCTCCCACAGGAACGCGATGCCGCTGCCGGCGGCATGCCGTACAAGCACTTCCGCAAGTTCGGCGGCATGCTCGGTGCGGGCCCAGTCGCGCTGCCATTCGGATGCCACCGACAGCCAGGTCATCATGTTCGCGCCGGCCGCGATCATGCGTTGAATCCCGACCTCGTGGGCCTCGACCGAAGTGCCACCCGAAGCATCGGTAACGACCGTCACATCCCAGCCTTCGCCGAGTGCCTGAATCGTCGGCATCGCAACGCAGATTTCGGTCCACAGGCCCGCGATGATAAGCTGCTTACGGCCCGTCGCTTTGACTGCGTCGACGACCTTCCGGTCCTGCCATGTGTTGATGAACGTACGGTCAATCACCTCCTGACCGGGGAAGACATCTGTGATCTGGGGGAAGATGAGGCCGCCGCGATCGGCGATCACGCTCGTCAGGATCGTCGGCACCCCGAAGGCCTTGGCGGCCTTCGCCAGCGCCGTCGCATTGTTGACCACCATATGCGGATCGTGACTGTTCAGGTTCGCGAGCTGGTAAGGCTGGTGATCGATCAGAACGAGTACCGAGTCTTCGGGACGAAGCAGCGAATCGAGGCCGTTACGAGGGGTCATCAAGACTTCCTTTCTCTGCCGCCATGGACGGCAATGGGGTCACGGGAGACATGCGCCAGCGGACGACGTTGCCTGGGACGCAATTTGCTGTTCCTTTTGGCGATGCGGTAGTGCCATGGTCAGGCACGCTGTGTCGCGTAGCGAGGAACGCCGATTGGACATCGAAGATTTGGAGACATTCGTCGCGGTGGCCGATGCAGGGGGCATATCGGCCGCCGCGCGCCGGCTCGGCGTCTCCAAGTCAATCGTCAGCCGGAGGCTCTTTCGGGTTGAAGCGGAGCTTGGCGTCCAGCTTCTTGCACGAAAGACCCGCGGCACAGGCAGTCCTCGGCGGCGCCGTGCTCGATGCACCTTGCGGCAGGCGGTTTGGCGAATGCCAAGTTGGCTCAGGCGATTGCGCCCCCGTCGGCGGTCAAGATGGCGCCCGTAATTACGCTCGCGGCGGGACTTGCCAGAAAGACCACGGCGTTCGCGACTTCGCGTGGCTCGGCGTAGCGTCCCAAAGACGTCAGGCTTCGCTGGAAATCGGCAGCCTCGCCATCCGCCGGATTTGCATCCGTGTTCGTCGCCCCGGGCTGCACAAGATTGACGGTGATGCCGTTCGGGCCGAGTTCGCGCGAAAGACCGCGGGTGAAGGAGGTAAGTGCCGCCTTGGACATCGCATATGCGGTAATGCCCGGGAACGGGACCCTCTCACCCAGGGCCGAACCGATCGTGATGATGCGTCCCCCTTCGGTGAGATGCGGGATAACTGCCTTCGCAAACAGCACTGGCGCTCGCACGTTGACGTCCATCACGGCCTGATAGTCATTCACGTCGATGTCGGCGATCGTTCCCGTGTGGCCGATGGCCGCGCTGTTGACGAGGATATCGAGTCCACCGAGCGCGGAGACGGCTTCGCTCACGGAGCGCATGATGGCCTCCGGATCGCCGCTATCGGCCTGGATAGCGATGGCGCGACGCCCCGCACTCTCGATGGATTTGGCCACCGCTTCAGCTTTTTCGGTTGTGCGCTTGTACGTGAACGCGACGTCAGCACCGTATTCCGCCAGCGCCAAGGCGATCGCGGCTCCGATGCCCCGCGAACCTCCAGTAACCAATGCACGCTTCCCATTCAGGTCGATCATATGTTTGTCCATTTCTACCATTGTTGGTTCAAGCGCCCGGCAATCGCGTGAGACGCGGCACGCGGCAAAAGCCTGATCGACGAATTTGACGTTCGGGATCTGTCGCTTTCAGCGTCGAGAAATGCTCAGCAGTGTTGCTAAGAGGGCAACGCTGGCCGATGGCTTCTCAAGCCGGGCGAGGCGACCACCTTCCGGCGGGCAACCTGGTCGCCTTGGTGCTGGTGTTCCTGCTGACGGCCACGCCCCCTGTCACCGACGCAGCACGTCCTGCCATTCCGGATGACGAGCGATCTGCGCTTTTGCGAATGGACAGAGCGGCATGACGGCAACCCCGTCACGCCGGGCATCCTCGACCGCCTGTCTCACCAGTCGTTCGCCGACCTTGCGGCCACGCATGGCCGCCGGAACTTCGGTATGGTCGATGATGATCAACCCCTTGCCGGCCCGGCTGTAGGTCATCTCCGCTTCGACACCATCAATGATCAGCCGATAACGCCCTTTTGATGCCCCATCCTCGCGCTCGACCTTTTCGTCGCCGGCTGAATGCGCAGCCTTCGCCAGCGCCGCGTCCGGGCGGCGGACCTGACGCGGCCGCCCTTGCGCGCATTCCAGCAGATCGCGGTCCCATCTGCCCAGATCGGCAGCAGCCTCGTAGGTCGAGACTAGAAACGTCATCAGGGCCTCATCAGGGTCGGGCGCCGACTGTACGGCATCGTAGGGCAGAATGAACTCCGACAGGCCGTCATGCCAGAACGCGGCATCGGGCCGGACCGGCGCGCTGCGGTAGCCGTTCGGCGTCGGGTAGGCGTAGGCGTAGAAGGCGAGATAATCGATGCCGCCGCCGCCCGGCCAGAAGCCGGTCGATGAGACCTCGCGGTCATAGGCCTCTTGCGTGACGTCGTCCGGCAATGCCGGAATGCCGCCCGGATGGAGAGGAGCGCGTCTCCCTGAGAAGCGGGTGACGGCGAGATCGAGAGCGCCCCAGAACAGGTGAACGGGACTGGATTTGCCGAGAAAGGAGGTCCGGAACCGATTGAATACCCTGTCGACCGCCACCAACGCGTGATGGAAACGTTGAACGGCGTCGCGGTCATAGGGCCTGTCGCGATGATCTTCGGCGAAAGGTACCGGGTTGGGCACTTCGTTCGGTTGTCCGTTGAACGTCGGCGTGCCGCCGAGTTCCGAAATCAACTCCACGAAACTGGCGTGGAACGCCGCGACGGTCATCGGCCCGAGCGCAAAGGACGCCTTGCGGCCGCCGCCGCTCGTGCCCATCACCATGTGGTCTCGAAGGTCGAACAGGATCTCGATGCCAGGGCCGTCGGGGATCGGCGAAGATGCCAGGCCGGTAGGCGTGACATAGAAGGTCGCGTTCCAGGAATGGTTGAGCCACGGAGCATGAGCCAGTCGATACTTGCCGGCGACCTGCAGGTAGAGATGCAGCGCTGAACACGTCTCGCGCCAACCGACGTAGTCGAGATGGGGCCATTTGTTGCTCATCTTCCCAGTCTCCATCCAGCATTCAACCGGCACGCGACGTCGGTCATGCCGTCCTAGGCCCACCCGAGCCGTGTCCGGCGATCATGTCATCGGCGCCGGTCAGTCCGGAAGAGGAATGTGCTCTTCCCGGTCATCGACGGGTAGATCGAAGCGCCCCTTGCCCCAGTTCTGCACGCGCCATTCGGCCTTGGCTTCTTCGATGCGCTCCCGGGACGAGGCGACGAAATTCCACCAGATGTAGCGCGGTCCGCCGAGCGTGGCGCCGCCGAGGATCATCAACCGCGCGCCCTGGTCGCGGGCCGCGACCGTGATCCTGTCGCCGGGGCGGAAGACCATCATCTGCGGTGCCTCGAAAGCCTGGCCGGCGATCGAGATCGAGCCTTCGACGATGTAGATGGCTCTGTCCTCATGATCGTCCGGCATGGGCAGCCGGCTTCCAGGCTCGAGTTTCACATCGGCGTAGAACGTCTCGGAGAACATCGTCGCGGGTGCCTTCCGGCCATAGGCCTCCCCCAGGATGAGCCGAACCGAAACGCCGCGATCCTCGATCACCGGCAGCGCCTCCTTGCCGTGATGTTCGAAGGTAGGCGCCATATCCTCATGCGTATCGGGCAGCGCAAGCCATGTTTGTATCCCGAACAGGCTGTTCGGACCGCTTCTGGCGGCCGCTGATGTGCGCTCCGAATGGGTCACGCCGCGCCCGGCGACCATCCAGTTCAGCGCGCCAGGACGTATTATCTGATCGGCGCCGGTGCTGTCGCGGTGATGAAAGTCGCCGCGATAAAGGTACGTGACGGTGCCGAGCCCGATATGCGGATGCGGCCGAACGTCGACGCCCTGTCCGGTCAGGAGCTCGGCCGGGCCGGCCTGATCGAAGAAGATGAATGGTCCGACCATCTGCCGTTTCGGCGCCGGCAGGGCGCGCCGAACCTCGAAGCCGCCCAGGTCTCGGGCGCGCGGGACGATGAGCGTTTCGATCGCGTCGAGGCCAACCTCATCGGGACAGCCCGGTTCGATTGCCGGGTTCCAACTCATGCGCGCTATCCTCTCTTGGGCTTCCGACCCTGGGTTTCCGGAATGTCTAAGTTGGCGCGGGACCATCTACCGAACTAGGCCCGCGATACGTCAAGCTGTGTCGCAGCAAGTGGAACGGCACATGCCGCCGAAGTATGGGTCGCAATTGTCCGACAAGACTTCGAAGCGTTCGTGTCCTACCGATCGAGCCCCCAAAGATCCGGGTTCCGTTTGAAATACTCGATCAGCATCTCGGTGAGCACCCGTACTTTCCGCGTGGGATGCTGACCCGGCGGGCGGACGACATATACGGCCGCCGGAGGTACCGGATAGCGTGTCATGATCGGGACCAGCGCGCCGGAGGCCACATAGTCATGTGTGATGCAGTCGGCGAGCCAGGCGATGCCGAGACCTGCCGCCGCCGCGGCGGCGAGCGCCGTGGCGCTATCGGCCTTGAACCTGCCCTGCGGCTGGACCGTGACAACCTTGCCACCATCCATGAACTGCCAGGTTTCGGTTCCCTGCATGAGGGCCTGATGGGTGACGAGTTGCTCCGGAGTCTCGGGTGAGCCGTGCGCTTCGATATAGTCCGGGCTTGCGACAAGCTTGCCATGGAACGGCCCGACGCGCTTCGCGACCAGGTTGGAGTCCTGAAGGTAGCCAGCCCGGATCGCGCAATCGAAACCATCTGCGATGAGATCGACGAAGCGATCGCTGTAGGAGGTATGAATGTGAAGCTGCGGATGCCGGCGCGCCATTTCCGCCAGTACCGGAGCGAAGTGGGTCGGGCCGAAAGTAAGCGGCATGGCAACCCTCAGCCGGCCACGCAACTCACCGGTGGGGAGGATCGTTTCCCTGGCCGTATCGATCTCGGCGCTGGCGCGGGCGGCATGGTCCCTGAACGTGATCCCCGCTTCCGTGAGCGCGGCGCCGCGGGTCGTTCGTGCAAGAAGCTGGACCCCAAGCTCCGCTTCAACCCGGAAGAGCCTCCGGCTGACGATTGACTTGGAGACGCCAAGCCGGCGTGCGGCGGCCGATACGCCTCCGGCATCGGCTACTGCGACGAATGTCTGTAGATCTTCGATGTCCAATTTGGCGTTCCTTGCTACGCGACACAGCTTGCCTGACTATGGCACTACCGTATTGCGATGGGGAACGACAAATTGCGGCCGGGCAATGTCCAAGCACGACGCTCCAGAAGGAGAACACACCATGGGCTTTGTCACGACCGACGACGACGTACGGATTTTCTATAAGGATTGGGGTCCCAAGGATGCCCAGCCCATCGTTTTTCACCATGGCTGGCCGCTCAGCTCCGACGACTGGGACGCCTCGAACAACAACGACTTCGCTGGTAGGCCCACGTCAGCAAGGGTCGAACGGGTTCTGGGTTCGCATGTCAAAGGGCGGCCGCCGGGATGAGCTTCCTATTTGCCCATCGGTGATTGTTCTCGGGGTTCACTCATGCAATCCTAGAATTCATTTGAAGTTGCGAGTGAGGGGAACCTAGGTCATGAGATTCGCTCTTTTTATTGTCACATCGATAATTGTTCCTTTTTCACTAACGGGTTGCGAGGCCACGCAAGAACAACGAGCCGGTACCGGGGCGCTGATTGGCGCCGGCACAGGTGCGGTGGCTGGACAGGCACTCGGCCGAAACACTCGCAGCACGGTCGTTGGCGCGGGTGCTGGTGCGCTTCTGGGCGCCGTGGTCGGGACCGCATCAACGCCTCGCGGCGCCGGCTACTGTCGATTCCAACGCCCTGACGGTACAATTTATACCGCACGCTGCTAAACACCCGGTTTGATAGCGGATCCACAGCAACTGTCCGGACAAGACCCAGCAGCCACCTAAGGACGTTGGGCAACATGAGGGCATCCACAATGTCGGATCAGCGCACGAAACTCACGCGCGGCGTGGGGCATTCCTGTTCGAAATAGCTATTAACTCGCACAATGCCCGCGTCGTCGATTTCCGCCGACTTAGAAGGTAATGTCCTTTTCAACAAATTAGCTTGAAGGCAACCATACGCTTCGTCTGATACAGTGCGTTCTGCGCTCATGATTCCTTGCACGGAGGACTAATCTCAGAATCCATTTGATCTGAGCATATCTCCTGGTCGACCGCACCAACGGGTCCAGCAGAGGGGAAGAAGAAATGCCCACCGCCGATGCGGCTCCGAAAACCGCGATGCAAAGATTTCTTGATGGCGTCGAGAAAGTCGGGAACATGGTTCCCCATCCGGTCGTCATCTTCCTGATCCTGATTGCCATCGTCATCGTTCTGTCGGCGGTTCTGGGCATGTTCGACGCGGCGGTCACTTTCGACCGCATCAATCCGGACACGCACCAAATCGAGATTGCGAGCACGGAAATACGCAGCCTGCTCAATACGGACGGCATTCGCTTCATGTACGAATCGCTGGTTCCCAACTTCATGGCCTTTACCGCCGTGGGTTTGATGATTGCGGCGATGATCGGCGCCGGCGTGGCAGAGGAATCCGGGCTGGTCACCGCGCTGATCCACAAGCTCGTCATCGTGTCGCCGCACTGGGCGCTCACTTACATCTTGGCCTTTGTCGGCATACTTGCCAGCATTGCCGCCGATGCGGGCTATCTTGTCCTGATCCCTCTCGCCGGCATCGCCTATCTTGCAGTCGGGCGGCATCCTTTGGCCGGCCTGGCGCTGGGTTTTGCCGCCGTCGCAGCCGCTTTCACCGTCAACATGCTGATAAAGCCGCTCGACACGGTGCTCGTCGAGTTCACCAATGACGCCGCCGCCCTTGTCGACCCCACCAGATCGATCGGCCTGGCCTCGAACCTCTGGTTCTCCATCGCATCGGTGCTGTTTCTGACAGTCATCATAGCATTCATATCCGATCGCATCATCGAACCACGCCTTGGAACCTATAATCCTAAGAGCGCCTCCGAAGGCACCACGACGGACCAGAGCGCTATGCTTGGCGAACAGGAGTCGCGTGGCCTGCGTTTCGCCGGTTTCGGACTGCTCGGCCTGATCGTGGTCTTCTGCCTGCTGACGATCCCGTCATGGGGACCGCTGCGCAATCCGGACACGGGCGAACTGATCGGCAACTCGCCATTCATGAGCGGCCTCATAACCCTCATCGTCCTCATGTTTCTGGTGACCGGCTGGGCCTATGGCATCGGCGCCGGAACCCTGCGTACGCTGACCGAGGTCATCGGCGCGATCGAGAAGTCGATCAAGAACATGGGCGGCACGATCTTCCTGTTCTTCGTGCTCAGTCAGTTCGTCGCCTATTTCACCTACACCAATATCGGCACAGTCATGGCGCTCAGCCTCTCGGGCGTCCTGCAAGCGGCCAATATCGGTGCGCTGCCTCTGCTGATCGGCTTCATCATAGTGGTCGCGATCATCGATCTGCTGCTCACCGGGGCAATCGCCAAGTGGGCGATTTTTGCACCGGTCTTCGTGCCGCTTTTGATGCAGCTTGGCGTCGAACCTGAGGCGGTGCTAGCCGCCTACCGCGTCGGCGATTCCCCGATGAACGCGATCACGCCGCTCAACGCCTATTTCGCGCTCGTCGTCGGCTTTGCCCAGAAGTACGACAAGTCGGCAGGTGTCGGTACGATCGTGTCTCTGATGCTCCCCTTTGTCGTGTGGATATACGTGCTGTGGACGGCGCTTTTCGCGGTCTGGAAAATGCTCGGCCTGCCATGGGGGCTGTGAGGGCGTGGACTGTGATGGCGAACTCGCCCCGGAATGAAAAGACTTGAACGATCGGAGGACCCCATGAGCAACCCCTCTATTCCTCTCGATGTCGCTGCCGCTGAAGAGCATCTGATGCGCTTCCTCTCGGTCGAAGGCGTCACCGGGCAGGAGGCCAACATTGCCGCCGCCGTCAGCGACGCGCTGAAGAAGATCGGCGTGCCGGCGTCGGCCATCCGCCTCGACGACGCGAACAAGCGCATCCCGCTGCCGACCGAGATCGGCAACCTCATCGTCGACTTGCCGGGGACGAGGCCCGGCCCGCGTCTTTTGTTCTCCACCCATCTCGACACCGTGCCGCTCTGCGCCGGCGCGAAGCCACGGCGCGAAGGAGATCGCATCGCCTCGGACGGCACGACAGCACTTGGGGGTGATGCCCGAACTGGGGTTGCTCTCTTGGTGGTGCTTGCCGAGACGCTCATGAAGCACAAGCTTCCGCACCCTCCGATAACCCTTCTGTTTACCGTCCGCGAAGAAAGCGGCCTGCACGGCGCTCGCGAGCTGAACCCTGCCGATCTCGGCGGCGCCGTGATGTGCATCAATGTCGACGGCATGCTCGCCAAGGACCTGATCATCGGCGCGGTCGGACAGGAAAACTGGGAGGTCGAGATCAAGGGCCGTGCATCCCACGCCGGCGTGGCGCCCGAGAAGGGCATATCGGCGACCCTGGTTGGAGCCATTGCTTTGACAGAGGCACGCCAGGCCGGCTGGTTCGGCAAGGTCGTCAAGCCCGACGGCCGCGGGACGAGCAATGTCGGTATTTTCGGCGGCAAGGATGGAAAGCCCGCAGGCGATGCGACCAATGTCGTGACCGACTATGCCTTCATCAAGGGCGAGGCTCGCAGCCCCGAGGCAGCCTTTGCAACGAAGATTGCCAAGGGCTACAAAGAAGCGTTCGCGAAAGCGCAAGGCGAGGTCAAGGATCATGAGGGCCAAACGGCGGAAGTAGCATTCAGCCACCAGACCTCCTACCCTCCTTTCAAACTCGCGGAGAACAGCCCGGTCGTGAAGCGCGCCACCAAGGCGTTGGAGATGTTGGGCATCGAGGCCAACTGTCTCTTCTCCAACGGTGGTCTCGACGCCAATTGGCTCGACAAATATGGAATCCCCACCATTACGATAGGTGCGGGCCAGGCGGAGATTCATACCGTCAAGGAATACGTCAATCTTGCCGAATACGAGAAGGGCTGCCGCCTCGGCATACTTATGGCTACGATGGAAGAGTAGCAGTCATGCCGCGGTCCGGCGGCATGACCGGTGAGGAACGAAGCGATTGAGCCCAATAGCATACACTGCCACCATCATCGCGGTCGTCGTCGTCCTGTTCGTCTGGAACAAGCTGCCTGTTGTCGTTGTCGCGATGGCGACGGCGATGGCGCTGTGGGCTACCGGCGTCCTGACGATTGATCAGGCCCTCGGCGGCTTCGGTGATCCCGCGGTGATCTTCATAGCCTCCCTCTTCATTGTCAGCGCGGGACTCGACGTGACCGGCGTTACCGCTTGGGCCGGGCAGCTTCTGATCCGTGGCGCGGGCGAAGAGAGCCGCGCTCGCCTGTTACTGCTGACGATGAGTATGGTCGCGCTCCTTACGGCGCTGATCAGCGTCAATGGCGCCGTCGCCGCGCTCCTGCCGGTGGTGGTCGTGATCGCCGTCCGGCTGAAGCGAAATTCGGCGCAGTTGCTCCTGCCGCTGGTTTTCTCCGCGCATGCCGGTTCGAAGCTCGCCCTGACGGGTTCGCCAGTGAACGTCCTGGCTTCGAACGCGGGTAGCGACGCCGGCGTGGGCGGCTTCGGCTTCTTCGAATTCGCGCTTGTCGGCTTGCCGCTGCTGGCGGGAACGATGGCGATCATCATACTGTTCGGAAAACGGCTCCTGCCCGAACGCAACGGCGCGACCATGCCTGTCGACTTCAGCCGCCATGCGAAGACGCTCGTCGAGCAATACGGCCTTGCCAGCGGCGTGTACCAGATGCGCGTGCGCGCAAGTTCGCCGTTTATCGGCAAGCCTGCCGCTGCGATCGAGTTGGCCACTTATCCCGAACTGCACCTCGTCGCCGTCCAGGATGGTGAAACGGCCAGCCCGCTGCGCAGACCTGCAATCGCCGAGGGCGATCACCTGCTGCTGCGGGGCGAGGCCCAGTCGGCTGCCGCATTCGCTGCCGACAAACACCTCGCATTCAGCGAGTCGGCGGCGCCCGGGCAGGGTGAAGAGACGCTGTTCAATCGCAGTTCGGGCCTCGCCGAGGTGGTGATCCCGCCGCGCTCTGGCCTTATCGGCCAGAACGTTTTCCCGGGCATGGTGACCGAAAGCGGCGATCTGATCGTCCTTGCGGTGCAGCGGGCCGGAGCGGAGCTCGCCGCCACCAACGCAACACGAGACGCTGGAGGCATCGTGTTGCAGGCCGGCGACACGATGCTGCTGCAGGGAACATGGAAAGCGCTTGATCACCGGCTCACGGATCCGGATGTCCTGGTCGTCAATTCGCCCGAACTGGTGCGTCGACAGGCCGTGCCGATGGGACCGGGCGCTCGCCAGGCCGTCGCCATTCTGGTCGCAATGGTCGTGCTCCTCGCCACCGGCATCACCCCGCCGGCGATAGCCGGCCTGCTCGCCGCCGGAGCGATCGTCCTGTCGGGAATTATGAGCGTCGAGCAGTCCTACCGCGCCATCGATTGGACGACGGTGATCCTTGTCGGCGCGATGATGCCGTTGTCTACCGCCATGATAGAGACAGGCGCGGCGAAACTAATGGCGGAGTATCTTGTGTCGCTCGTCGGTGGCGCCGGCCCCATTGCGCTGCTCGCCGGCCTGTTCGTGCTGACTGCCATAATGGGGCAGCTCATCAGCAACACCGCCACCGCTCTCATCGTCATCCCGATCGGGGTGGCGGCCGCGGCGACCATGGGTATTTCGCCCCGCCCGGTGCTGATGAGCACCGCCGTCGCAGCGGCGGCAGCGTTCCTGACGCCGATCGCAACCCCAACGAACCTGATGGTTATGGGTCCGGGCGGCTACGCTTTCAGCGACTACTGGAAGCTCGGCCTGCCGCTGCTGCTCTGGTTCTTTGTCGTGGCTGTGTTCATAGTGCCGATGATCTGGAGATTCTAAGTTGCCAATGACCGCTCGGCCGGTTCCGATACTGCTGGGCATCATCTGCGCAATTCTGCTGCTGGCTGCCCTCTATTTCGCGGACGCGATCTTTGCGCCCGTTGCCTGCGCCCTCTTCATCATCGCGATCGTCTGGCCGCTTCAGGACCGGCTTCAGACCGGCCTGCCGCAGCTTGTGGCGCTCGCCATCGTCGTAACGATGGTCGTTCTGGTATTCATCGTATTCGGGTCTGTTGTGGCCTGGGCCTTCGGTCGGATCGGCCGATCACTGATCGCGGAGGCGCCTCGGCTTCAAGGACTCTACGAACAGGCGACCGCCTGGCTGGAGACGCATGGGATCGCGGTTGCCGGCCTGTGGGCCGAACACTTCAACATGCGCTGGGTCGTGGGGGCGATGCAGGGTGCTTCAGCACGGCTGAATACGATGATCTCGTTCTGGATCGTGGTGCTGATCTACGTGCTGCTCGGCCTGCTCGAGGTCGGCCCGCTGGCGCGCAAGATTCCCGCTATCGTCGGCAGCGAGGCGGCTCGCATCCTGATCGTGGGCGGCGAACACACTGCCGCCAAGCTGCGCCGCTATCTGTGGATCAGGACGATCATGAGCATCGCAACGGGCGGAATGGTCTACGTGTTTGCCCTGGCACTCGGCCTGCAGCTTGCGACGGAGTGGGGCGTCATCGCCTTCACTTTGAATTTCATCCCCTTTGTCGGCCCGTTCATCGCAACGCTGCTGCCGACTTTCTACGCACTGGCGCAGTTCGAATCCCTGTATTCCGCGCTGTTCGTGTTTGCCTGCCTCAATCTCATCCAGTTCGCGATCGGCAGCTATGTCGAGCCGCGCTTGGCGGGAAAGGCGTTGGCGATGTCGCCCTTTCTCGTCTTGTTTTCTGTCTTCCTGTGGATGTTCCTCTGGGGCATGTTCGGCGCTTTCATCGGAGTTCCGATAGCAATCGCCGTGCTGACCTTCTGCGCTCAGGCTCCATCGACCAGATGGCTCGCCCAATTGTCGGGGGCCCCCGGCGACGACGTGCACAGCGCTCAGAATCTTTAGGTGAACGTCCGCTGTCCCTTTTCCCCGCACCACAAGCGAACCTACCGGCCTCGGCCCCGATGTTGTCGAGCAGCAATGCGCCTCATCAAGGTCATTCCGCCCGCTCCTGCCGTCCTCCAGAAGCGGACGTCGCTGACGACTTCAGCTTTTCCAGAACCGCTGAGCCGGCAGCAAACGGTATCGTTCCCACTCCATCCGGGTTACGATGCGTGGCTGGGAACGGGCGCGGGCGGCTCGTCGAACCGCCTACGACAGGAGGGCAGCGTGAAATCGCCGACGGTGAGAGTTATGGCCGCAGCCGATGAAGATTCGGCGGTCGAGATCATCGTGCTGGCATTTGCAGCGGACCCTATGGCGCGATGGACGTGGCCGCATGCACACACGTATCTTGGCGCCATGCCGCGAATGGCCCGCGCGTTCGGGCGCAGGGCATTCTCCAACGAAAGCGCCTTTTGCACCGACGGCTACGCCGGGACGGCGCTGTGGCTGCCGCCCGGCGTGCATCCCGACGAGGAAGAGCTTGGCGCCGTGCTCGAGAGCACGGTTGAACCCGCGCTCGCCCCTGAAACCGCTGCCATATTCGAGCAGATGGCCACCTACCACCCGACCGAACCGCATTGGTACCTGCCCCTGATCGGCGTCGACCCGGCGCATCAAGGCGAAGGTCACGGCGATGCCTTGATGGCGTACGCACTCGCGCAGTGCGACCGCGATCACGCGCCGGCCTATCTGGAATCCTCGAACCCGCGCAACATATCGTTCTACCAGCGGCACGGCTTCGAACCGCTCGGCGCGATCCAGGTCGGTTCGTCGCCAACGCTCACCCCGATGCTGCGGCGACCTCGTTGAGCGCCAGTTTGATCAGATAGTTTGCGGCATAGGGGCGCCGAGCTACGAAACGAAGATGGAACGTTCCGGCAAAACCGTTTGCCGATGGTCCTGCAGGCGAGGTCGTCCTCGGACACACCCTGTCGGTGCCCAGGCGTAGGATAGCGGCTTGCCTCAGGAGACGGCGACCAGGATGACGGCTTCTTTAGGGGCGACAAAGTCAACCGTGCCAGTACGATTTACTGCCGTTCCTCTTCAGAAACTGATCTGGCTCCGAGGGTGTCGCGCGGCGGGGCGGAGGTAGACGGCGAAGCCGAGGAAGCGGACGCCCTGGCGAGCCTCTCGACCTGGCGTTGCCGGTTGCGGCGGGCGAAGTGGTTCACGCCGAGGTCCTGGTAGCATGTTCCGTCCTTGAGCATGTGGTAGGCCGGTTCCAAGATCGATGCGGCAACGGCGATGGCCGCCGATAGGACGGTGGTCTGGGACCACTTTGGGTCTGTGAGTGTCCGTGACGCCACGTATTTCGGTCCCCTGTTTAACGCGATGGCGACCGGATCGTCGGCCGGAATATCGTTCAGGGCGCCCCAGGAGCCGACGAAGATCTCATAGGTCCACCGTCCGAAGAGAAAGGCATCGGTCCGCGCATCAGCTTCATCGTGTCATTCCTTTCTCTATCACGCGGCTTGGCCGGGAGGTGCTGGATTGTCCCCTCGCGCTTCGTCGTAACCGAATGGGCAGCAAAATACCGATCCGTGCTCGATCCGGCATTGACGCGCGGTTCAGCGTGCACCTGGAGCCTATCGGGTTGACGTGGATAAGATTGTATCGTATATTGTAATAGTGTTTTGATATAAGAAACAACAACTGGGAGGGAGTTGAGACATGAACATCCGAAGCGGCATTTTCGCCGCCATCGTTCTGCTTTTTCCGGGTAGTGCCCTGGCGCAGGAATACACGCTGAAATTCGGGCATGCGGCGACGTCGACCCATCTGTTCCAGGATGGGCTGGTCATGTTTGCCGACAAGGTCGCCGAGAAGACGAGCGGCAAGGTCAAGATCGAAGTCTATGGCGACCGCCAGTTGGGCGACGACAAGCAGCTTCTGGAGGGTGTGCAACTCGGCACGATCGACGGCGCGCTGGTCTCGGTTCCGACGATCCCGCTCACGCTGAATGCGCCCGCCTTCGACGCGCTTCAATTGCCGTTCCTGGTGCCCAGCTACGACAAGATGGCCGCGGTCCTGTCATCCGAGGTAGGGCAGCAGCTCCTCGACTCGCTGGCGCCCAGCGGCATCAAGGGCCTGGGCTACATAGAGGCCGGCCAGCGCCATTTTCTTTCGCGCACCAAGGCGGTGCAGACCGTGGGCGACTTCTCGGGGCTCAAGACCCGCATCGTTCCCACTCCGCTGCACAAGGCGATCTGGGAAGCGGTCGGCGTCAGTCCGATCGGCATGGCTTTTGGCGAAGTCTTCTCGGCGCTGGAAACCGGCACTATCGACGCGGTGGAGATCAATCTGTCGTCGGCCTATGCCGAGAGTTACTACGAGGCGGCCAAGAACGTGACGCTGACCGGCCACTATTTCTGGCCAGGCGTGCTGATGACGGGCAGCGCCAAGTTCGAGAGCTTGCCTGACGACGTCAAAACTGCCCTCGCGGAGGCGGGGCACGAGGTCATCGCCGAGCAATATGCACTGGCGCGCGACCAGGAAGCCGAGATCGCCGACAAGCTGAAGGAAAAGGGCGTCACCATCTCGCAGTTGTCCGACCTCACCGAGATGCAGGCGCGGGTTCGCCCGGTGTTCGAGTCCTGGCTGGCAAAGGATCCGCTGATCCAGGCTTTCGTCGACACCGTGCGTAAGACCGACTGACCGAAGCGGGGCGGCGCGCTGCCGAGGACACCGCCCCTGTTCCGAAACAACTGACGACCAGCTTTTCCGGCGGCCGCCGTGCCGCGGCAGGAAAGGCATGTCCGACGACGGGACTGATCCATGCTTGCCTTGCGACGCGTCTTCGATGCCGTGGTGTCCACGATCCTGATCTGGATGCTGATCGTGCTTCTCGCGGTGATGACGGTCCAGATCGTGCTGCGCTACGGCTTCTCCTCCTCCTTGATCTGGGCGGAGGAAGTGTGCCGCTACCTGCTGGTCTGGGTCTCGTTCCTCGCGGCGATGCTCGCCTACGAGCGTGGCGAGATCGCGAGCGTGCCGATGCTGCGTGACGCGCTGCCGCGCCGGGCGGGATTGGCGCTGGCGATGCTGGCCAATGCCTGCGGCATCGTCCTCCTGACGGTGCTGGTCTGGTATGGCTTCGTCTATGCCGGCCGGCTGGGATCAGCGCCGATCCCGGCAATGAAATTCCTGCTAGGCGATGTGTTCGGGCCGGATTTTCCGGCCCCCTCGATGTACTGGGTCTACATCGCCCTGCCGGTCGGGCTGTCGCTGTTTGCGTTCCGCCTGGCGACCGACATCGTCCTCTACGCCGGCATGATGACCACCGGCGGCCGCGCGGCCGACCTGCGCGACGCGGGTGAGCTCGAGGTGCACGGATGATCCTCTACCTCGCCATCTTCTTCGCCGCCCTGATCATCGGCATGCCGGTGGCATTGGGGCTTGGCATGGCCTCCCTGGTCTATCTCCTGATCGAGGGGCACGGGCATCTGCTGGTGGCCTTTCCGCAGCGGATGATCGCCGGGATCGATAGCTTCCTGCTGCTGACCATCCCGTTCTTCATCCTGGCCGGCAACCTGATGAATGCCGCCAACCTGACCGGCCATATCGTGCGTGCGGCGCAGTTCCTGGTGGGGCGGATCAAGGGCGGCCTGGCGATCGTCAACGTGCTGGCCAACTTCATGCTCTCCGGCCCCAGCGGCGCGGCGACGTCGGAAGCGGCGGCCGTGGGCGGCATCATGATCCCGCCGATGAAGCGGGACGGGTACGACCCGGCCTATGCCGCGGCGCTGACCGCCACGGGTTCGCTGCTGGGACCCCTGATCCCGCCGTCGCTGCCGCTGATCCTGTTCGGCGTGCTGACCGGCACGTCGATCGGCGACCTGTTCCTGGCCGGGATCGTGCCGGGCCTGATCCTGGGCGCCCTCCTGCTGGTCTATGCGCTGTGGAAGGGCCACCGCGAGAACCACCCGGTTGCTCCGCCAGTCCCCAGGGGGGAACGCTGGAGCATCCTGCACGCGGCGATTCCGGCAATAGTGCTGCCGGTCTTCATCGTGGTCGGCATCCGCACCGGGATATTCACGCCGACCGAGGCCGCCGGCGTCGCCTGCATCTATGCGCTGGTGACCGGCCTCTTCGTCTATCGCTCGCTGCCCTGGAAGAAGCTGAAGCGGTCCTTCTACGACACCGCGACCATGTCGTCCGGTGTGATGCTGGTGGTGGCGATGGCCAGCATGACGGGCTTCGTCCTCGGCATCGAGAGCCTGCCGCAGAAGATCGCGGCATCGATCCTGGGGATGACGGAAAACCCGGTGCTGCTGGTGATCCTGCTCAACATCGTCCTGCTCGTCCTCGGACTGTTCCTGGAGCCGCTCGCGGCGATGGTCCTGATCATGCCGGTGCTGAACGCGCTCGCGCCGACAATCGGGATGGACCCTGTCCAGATGGGCGTGATGGTCGTGCTGAACCTGATGATCGGAATGTGCACGCCGCCGGTCGGCCTGGTGCTGTTCATCGTCAGCTCGATCGCACGCAGCCCGCTGCAGGCGGTGACGCGGGCCTCGCTCCCGATGCTTGGGCTGTGCCTGCTGGTCCTGGCGCTGGTGGCCGCGGTTCCGGGCATCTCACTCTGGATTCCCGGCCTGTTCAAGTGAGGGACACATGAGCGTCGAACTGGATAAATCGGTCAATCAGTCCACGCAGATGGCCTTCCTGATCATCGAGGTGATGGCCGAGATCGGGAAACCCGTGGCGCTGTCCGATCTCGCCCGCCGCATAGACGCGCCGAAGGTAAGGGTCTTCCGGTTCCTGCGGACGCTGCTGTCGCTGGGCTACGTGCTGCAGGATCCGGACTCGGAGAAATACCGGCTGTCATACAAGCTGTACCACCTTGGCCAGGCGCTGGCGGATTCCACCGACATCCTGCGCGAGGCCAGACCGGTGATGGTCGAGTTGCGGGATGCAACTGGCTTCACCGTCTCCTTCTCCCAGATGGAGCCGACCGGGATGCGTATCCTGGACATGGTGCGGACCGAACAGCCGGTCGCCATCGTGACGCGCCCGGGCGCATTGCTGGATTTCCACGCCTCCGCACAGGGCAAGATCGCGCTGGCCTTCGGCGACGCTCGGCTGCCCGAGGAGCCGCTCCGGCAGTGGACCAGCGAGACGCCGACGGATCCCGCCGCCATCGCCGCCGAAGTGCAGGCGGTGCGAGCGCAGGGCTGGGCCGAAGCGCCGAACCAGACCCTGCAGGGCGTCACCGCCGTCTCGGCGCCGGTCTTCGATATGAACGGCGCCTTCATCGCCACGCTGACGATCGCCGGCCCCACCAACACCATCGGCTCGCCTCCCGCTCCGCGCTTCATCGAGGCGCTGAAGGGGGCCGCCCGCAAAGTCTCCACCAATCTCGGCAATACGGACCAACGTTCATGAAGAAATACTCGCTTGCGGTGGACATCGGCGGCACCTTCACAGATGCCGTCCTCCTGGCCGACGACGGCCGCACCTTCGTGGACAAGACGCTGACGACGCATGGCAACCTGCTGGAAGGCTTCTTCCGCGGCGTGGGGCTGGTGCTGGGGCACGCGGGGATCGAACCGGGGGACGTCAACGACGTGGTGGTCCACGCCACCACCGTGGTCACTAACGCCCTGATCGAGCGGAAGGGACCGCCGGTCGGGCTTATCCTCACCAAGGGCTTCACGGACATCCTCTACATCCGCGACGAGCACCGCTACGACATGTACGACCCGCAGATCGAGTTCGCGGAACCGCTGATCCCGCGTGAGCGGACCTGGGCGCTGGACGAGCGGGTGCTGGCGGACGGCACCGTCGAGAAGGCAGCGCGGGAGGCCGAGATCGCGGCCATTGCGCGGGAATGCGAAGCACGTGGCATCCAGTCGGTCGCCGTCAGCCTGATCAACGCCTACCGCAACGGCGCGAACGAGGCGCTGGTCGCCGAGGTCTTTGCGCGCGAGGCGCCGGAGATCTTCGTCTCGCTATCCTCCGAGATCGCGCCGCAGATGCGGGAGTATCTGCGCACCTCCACCGTCGCAATCAATGCCTACACGGTGCCGATCACGCGGCCCTACCTGAACGCGCTGATCGCCGAGCTGGATCGTCAGGGTTTCTCGCAGCAGCCGCTGATCATGCTGTCGAACGGCGGCGTGATCGGTGCGGGCCGTGCCGGCACGCTGCCTGTCAGGATGATCGAGAGCGGTCCGGCCGCCGGGGCGCTGGTCGCCTGCTATTTCTCGCGCATGTTCGGCCTGCCGGACCTGATCTCCTTCGACATGGGCGGCACGACGGCCAAGGCCTGCATGATCCAGAATCACGTGCCGCTGGTGACGGGGACCTTCGAAGTGGACCGGCGCTACCGGTTCAAGCCCGGCTCGGGGATGCCGATCACCGTTCCGTCCATCGACATGATCGAGATCGGCGCCGGCGGCGGTTCCATCGCATGGGTGGACGAACTGGGGCTGCTTCGCACAGGGCCGGAGAGCGCCGGCTCGATCCCCGGACCGGTCTGCTACTCCCGCGGCGGCACCGAGCCGTGCGTGACAGACGCGGACGTCGTGCTGGGCATTCTGGATCCCGACCGCTTCCTGGGTGGCGACATGAAGCTGGATGCGGCAGGCGCGCGGGCAGCCATCGGCAGGCTGGGCGCCAGGATAGGCCTGACCCCGGAGCAGACGGCATGGGGCATATACGAGGTCGTCTGCGAGCAGATGGCCGCGGCCGCGCGCACCCATGCCACCGACCGCGGCGTGGACTATCGTGGCCTGCCCATGCTCGCCTTCGGCGGGGCAGGTCCGGTGCATGCCTGCCTGGTCGCCGACCTGATCGAGTCCAGGCAGGTGATCTACCCGCCGCTCGCCTCGGTCCTGTCGGCCTTCGGAACGCTCGTGACGCCGGCGCAGATCGACCTTGTCCGCAGCCAGCTGGGTCCGATCGAAAGCCTCGACCCGGCGGCCGCGCGCGCCCTGGTCGGACAGATGACCGAGGAAGGCACCGCCGCGCTGACCGAGGCGGGGCTCGCGACCGCCGATATCGGCTTCGTCTTCGGTGCCGACCTGCGTTACCTCGGTCAGCAGTCGGAACTGCGGATCGAGCTGCCGTTCGACCCGCGCCAGGGCCTCGATACCGCGGCGATGCGGGCGATCTTCGACAGGGAATATATCGCCCAATACGGGCTGAAGCTCGACGACATGCCGATCGAACTGGTCAACTGGCATGTCACCGCGCGAGGCCGTCTGCCCGAGCGCGCCGCCGCGCATGTCAGCAAAGGCGGAAGCCGCCCCGCACCGCGCAGCCGCATCGTCCACTTCCGCGGCAAGCCGATCGAGACGACTGTCTATTCCCGTGCCGAGCTGATGGAGGACGACGTCATTCCCGGCCCGCTGATCGTGGAGGAGCGCGAGACCACCATCTTCGTGCTGCCCGGCTGGACGGTACGCCTGCACCCGAACGGCAGCCTCGTTGCCGACAAGATGACGGAGCACTGAACCATGGACGGCGTTGAACTTCAGATCCTCTGGTCGAACATGATCGGGATCGTCTCGGAACAGGCCCGTGCGCTGCAGCGCATCGCGTTTTCCCCCATCGTGCGGGAGGCCGGGGACCTGGCAAACGGCCTCTTCGACGCCCGCGCCCGCATGGTGGCGCAGGCGGTGACGGGAACGCCGGGGCACATCAACTCGCTGGCGGCGGCCGCCGCGAACCTGCTGCGGCATGTCGATGCCGATACCCTGAGACCGGGCGACGTGCTGATCACCAACGATCCCTGGATGTCGGCAGGCCACTTCTTCGACATCACCGTCCTGTCACCGATCTTCCGCGGCAAGAAACTGATCGGCTATGCCGGGTCGACGATCCACCACACCGACATCGGCGGCTACGGCATCGGGTCGGGCGCGCGGGACATCCACGAGGAAGGGCTGTGGATCCCGGTGCTGAAGCTCTACGAGGCCGGCGTGCGCAACGAGACGCTGTTCGCCATGATCACGCGCAACGTGCGCACGCCCGACGCGCTGCTGGGCGACCTGGGCGCGCAGGTGTCTTCCGGCATGATCGCCGCGCAGCGACTGAATGCGTTGTGCGACCGATACGGGTTGGACGACATCGAGTCGCTCGCCGACGAGATCATCGACCGCTCCGAAACTGCCACGCGCGAGTCGATCCGGGCGCTACCCGGCGGGACGTTCCACGGCGAAACCACCTTCGACGTGCCCGGCGGCGACCGGATCACCCTGAAGACCGCCGTCACCATCGACGACAAGGCGGGAGAGATCACGGTCGACTTCACCGGATCGTCGGGCCGCAGCCCGCGCGGTATCAACGTGGTGCCCGCCTATACGCAGGCCTATGCGACGTTTGCCATTCGCTCGACGCTCAATCCGGACCTGCCGAACAATGCCGGCTCGCTGGCGCCTATCAAGCTGACGTTGCCGGAGAACTGCGTCGTCAACGCCACCTACCCTTCGCCGGTGAATGCCCGGCACGTCGTGGGCATGTACGTGCCCTTCCCGATTCTCAACGCCTTGTCGCAGGTCGTGCCGGACAAGGTGGTGGCCGAAGGCTCGGGGGCCGTCTGGACCGTGCAGATCCAGGGGCGGGATGCCGACGGACGAGCCTTCACTTCCTCCATGTTCAACTACTCGGGCGGGATGGGCGCGCGGGCAGGAAAGCCCGGCATATCCGCGGTCTGCTACCCCACCGGCGTGTCCGCCGTCCCGGTCGAAGTGCTTGAGGCAGCCTATCCCATCGTCTTCACCTGCAAGGAGCTGGAGCGCGGATCGGGCGGGGCGGGTGCGCAGCCGGGCGGAGACGGTCAGCGGATCGGCTTCAGGATGCGCACGACGCAGCCCTGGCTGCTCAACACGGTGCCGAGCCGCCTGAACGAGGCGCCCCGAGGCCTCGCCGGCGGCGGACCGGGCCGGCCGGGACAGTTTCTCGTGAACGGCAAGCCCGTCGTCCTGTCCGGCAAGACGGACATGAAGGCGGACGACGAGGTGATGATGATCACGCCCGGCGGCGGCGGGTTCGGCGCGTTGAAGGCGGCAAAGGTCGCCTGAGGGATATCCACAAAAGGAGGACGAGATGAGCGAGCTTCAACCCTTTCGTATGCCGGTCAAATGGGAGGACCTGCCGCGTTTCGCGGTGCGCGAGCACGTCAGCAGGGCCGGGTTTCGGGGCGAGGACGTGCTCCTGGTCATGAACTGGCTGGAACCGGGGATGACGCTTGGCATGCACAAGCACCCCTTCGAGCAAATCGCCGTCGTGCTGACCGGGCGGATGCGCTGGACCGTGGGCGACGAGACCTTCGAGGTCGGCGCGGGAGAGGTGCTGCGCGTGCCGCCGGACGTGATGCATGGTGGCATTCCGATCTCGGACGAGGTGGTCATGAACCTCGACATCTTCTGTCCGATCCGGAAGGACTATCTGGAGATCGTCGAGCACCAGGCAGCCGACTTTCCGACCGCGGAGGGCTGACATGGCCTTTCCTGCCGTCCTCGCCGATTTCGCCCCGACGCTGCGCCGGGGCGGGCTGCACCTGTCGACCTTCTGCCAGTTGCCCGACCCCAATGCCATCGAGGCGCTGGCCAAGACGAAGCTCGATTCCTTTATCTTCGACATGCAGCACGGCATGTTCGACGAAGCTGCCGTGCTGGCCGGCGTCGCCGCCGCCTCGCTGGAAGGCAAACCGGCCTTCGTCCGGCTGCCGGTCGATGCTGGTGGGCTGGCTTCGCGGGTGCTGGATTTCGGCGCGGCCGGGGTGGTCTGCCCGATGGTCAATACGGTGGCGGATGCCGAGCGGCTGGTGTCCCACATCAAGTTCCCGCCCATCGGCGCCCGCAGTTGGGGTCCGCGTCGCGCTATCCCGCTGTCGGGGCTCAGCGCGCCCGGATACCTGGCCAGGGCCAACGAACTGACGCTGGCCATCGCCATGATCGAGACGCGGCAGGCGCTGGACAATTTGGACGCCATCCTGGCGGTGCCGGGGGTAGATGGCGTCTTCGTGGGGCCGTCCGACCTGTCCGTCTCGCTGTCGGGCGGAGCGACCCTGGACAGCGCCGAGGTGGCCTCGGCGCTCGACCATATCGCGGCCCGGGCGCGGACGGCGGGCAAGATCGCGGGCATCTTCGCGATCAATCCGGCCTATGCCGTCGACTGCGCGACCCGAGGCTACAGCTTCATAGCGCTGATGCAGGACGCGATGTTCATGCAGCAGGCCGCGGATGGGGCGGTCGCGGCGGTACGGGACAAGACCGCATGACCCGCCCGGTCATCCTGACCGCCTGCGTCAACGGCGGGCGCCCTGACGCCGCGACGCTCAATCCCGGCCTGCCGGTCAGCCCCGAAATAATCGCGGCGGCGGTGGCAGAGGCTGCGGCGCTGGGTGCCACGGTGGCGCATATTCACGTTCGCGATCCGGCCACCGGCCTGCCGTCGAACGACGCGGCACTGTGGGCCGAGACGGTCGGCCTGATCCGCGACGCAGGGACCGACATCCTGCTGAACCTCAGCGCCTCGATGGACGGGCTGCTGCTGCTTGACGATGAAGCCGGTTTCGTCCCGGCCCCAGGCACCACCTTGCGTCCCGCGGCGGGCCGCGCCGAGCATGTGCTGTCGCTGCGGCCCGAGATCGGCACCATCGACTGCGGCACCTTCGCCCTTGGCCAGGCGATCCACGTCGCGCGCCTGGGCGACCTACGCGAGATGGCGCGGCTCTATGCCGAGACAGGCGTCCGGGCCGAGGTCGAGTGCTTCGACTTCGGCCACCTCGAAATCGCCCGCCGCCTCTCCACCGAGGGCGCGTTCGGCCCCCGCCCGTTCCTGCAGATCTGCCTCGGCACCGGCTATGGCGGCGCCCCGGCCACCGCGGCAGCCCTGTCGGCGATGAGCGAGCGCATTCCGGAGGGCGCGGTCTGGGCAGCCTTTGCCGCCGGCGAGGACAATTTGTGGGTCATGCGCGAGGCGGTGAGGCACGGCGGCCATGTCCGTGCCGGGCTGGAGGACATGCTGCTCGATGCGGCCGGGCGGCCGACCACCAACGCCGCATTGCTGAAGGCGGCGGTCGAGGCGATCATGGACGCCGGCGGCCGCCCCGCCACGCCGGCCGAGGCCCGCCAGATCCTCGGCCTGCCTGCAAGGGTCTGACGCAGGAGACGACCATGGCTGAAGTGTTATCGATCGGCAGGGACTGCGACGGCACGACCGGGACGCCCGGTGGTGCGGCCGGTCGGCGCGACCAGACGCGCAAGGCCTTCACACGCATCGAGGTCGGGCAATGAACCCTGCACTCTGGCTGGAACGGGCGGCGCGGCTGTGGCCGGACCGTCCGGCGCTGTTTCGGGGCGCCGAAGCAGTGGCCGACTACGCCGGATTCAACGCCCGTGCCGGGTCGCTGGCGGCGGGACTGACTGCAGCGGGGATCGGGCCGGGGGACCGGGTGGCGCTGTTCCTGGCCAATCGGACGGATTATCTGGTGGCGATGCAGGCGATCTGGCGGATCGGGGCGGTCGCGGTACCCATCAACGCAAAGCTGCACGAGAAGGAGGCGGCCTTCATCCTGAGCCATTCCGGCGCGAAGCTGGCCTTCACCGATGCCGGACACGCCGCTGACCTAGCCGCGCTGGCGGATTCGCGGATCGTCGACATGGACGGGCCGGATTTCGCCGCGCTTTTGCCGGATGGGCCGTTCCCGCCGCTGCATGGCACGGCCCAGGACGATCTGGCCTGGCTGTTCTACACGTCGGGGACCACCGGACGGCCAAAGGGCGTCATGCTGACGCCGGCGAACCTGCAGGCGATGGTGATGAGCTACCTTGCCGATGTGGATGCGGCCGAGGCGGCGGACGCCAAGGTCTATGCCGCGCCGATGTCGCATGGGGCCGGACTTTACCAGTTCATGTACCTGATCTGCGGCGCGCGTCATGTCGTCCCCGCCTCGGGCGGGTTCGACAGCGACGAGATCCTCGATCTCGCGGCACGGCTGGACCGACTCTGCTTTTTCGCAGCTCCCACCATGATCCGCCGTCTGATCGCCGCGGCGCGTGCGCGGGCCAATCGGGGAGAAGGCATCCGCACCATCGTCTATGGCGGCGGGCCGATGTATCTGGCCGACATCCGCGACGCGATGGACCAGTTCGGCACCCGCTTTGCCCAGATCTACGGGCAGGGCGAGACGCCCATGACAATCACCGTCCTGACGCGCGAGGCACACGCCGAGGCTTTGGCGGCAGGAGCGCAGGATGTGCTGCAGTCGCACCGGCTGGCCTCGGTCGGGGTGGCGCAGGCGGGCTGCGAGGTGGCGGTACTCGGGCCGGACGGAAAGCGCCTTCCGGCCGGCGAGATCGGCGAGGTCACGGTGCGCGGACCCTCGATGATGAAGGGTTACTGGAACGACCCGGCCGCCACGGCCGCGACGATCCGGGACGGGTGGCTGCATACCGGCGACGTAGGCGCGCTGGACGATGCGGGCTTTCTGACGCTGCATGACCGGTCCAAGGACGTCATCATCTCAGGCGGGACCAACATCTATCCGCGCGAGGTCGAGGAGGCGCTGCTGACCCATCCGGCGGTGGCGCAGGTCTCGGTCATCGGGCGGCCCGATGCGGAATGGGGCGAGGTGGTGGTCGCCTGCGTGGTGCTGGAACCAGGCGCAACCGCCGACGCCGCCGCGCTCGACGCCCACTGCCTGACCCAGATCGCCCGCTTCAAGCGGCCGAAGGACTATGTCTGGCTCGACGACCTGCCGAAGAGCGCCTACGGGAAGGTCCTCAAGACCGAACTGCGCTCGCGCTTCCAAGTTGTTGGAGCGACGTGAAATAGCGCCCCAGGCCAAGGTCACGAACAAGGCTGCTCGGGATCCTACGTGAAGCGCATTCTGTCGAAGCAATTTCAATTGCTCTTGCAGATCGGCGCGCAGGGACGGATCTCCCGCGGTCACTTTCGCTAGCCGGAGCAGCAGTCTCGTTCACTTGGCAAGCCACTTCTTCCTAGTAGGGCGTTTCCCAAGATTGGAGGACGCAATAGACGGCATCCGAAACAGAAGGAACTCAGGCTGGATCAGGTGAGCGGATCGTCTATGACGCCACGAAACTGCACGACTCGATAACCAACCTGCGGCTGATAACCGGGACTACGCATTCCCGAGCGCTAACCGACCTTCCAGAGCGCTTGTCGCAGCCGTCACCACGACCACCGGCAACACCCGCCCGCCGTGGGCGCTAAGCGGCAGCGGGCATAGAAGTTACTTAAAGGCTCCGGAGAGTGACGGACCGCTCAGAGATTGAGCATGCCCACCAAAAGCACTGGTCACGCGACGGAGAAATCCGCATTGGTGAGGCTGAGGCCGACATCGAGCTTTGCGAAGAGCACGCCGGCGCCGGCACCGTTTCCGTCGGCGTCGTAGTAGAGTTCGCCCGTGTCGGTCTCGTAGATGATGCGGTCGCTGGCGTCGCCGGCCAGACCGGTGGTGTTCGCCCGGAAGGCGGAGGCTGCAAGCGTGCCAGGGTTCAGGGCGGTGAAGATCGCGTCCGACAGCAGGAAGCGGTCATCCGCTACGCTGAAGTCGAGGATCGTGTCGATGTTGCCGCCGCCGAGTTTTGTCGCGAAGACGAATGTGTCGGCGCCGCCGAGGCCGCGCAGCTGGTCGGCCCCGCCCTTGCCCTCCAGCCGGTTGTCGCCGGAATTGCCGGTAATCTCCTGTGCGAACTCGTTGCCGGTGAGGTCGATTGCGGAGGTGCCGGCCGAGCCGTTGGTTGTCATGATCTCGACGTGGACACCTGCGCCGAGCTTGTAGTCCACCGCCGCCGACACCCGGTCGGCCGTCCCCGCCGCCGCGCCGGCGGCCTCGATGACGACATCCTCCGAATTGAACACGCGGTAGGTGTCGTTGCCGTCGAGACCTGTCATCGTATCTGCTGCCCCGACGCCGCCGTCATGCAGAATGTTGACGCCGGCATTGCCGATGATGGTCTGTTGCAGCGCATTGCCGGTAAGGTCGATCGCCAACGTGCCGCCATTCACCGTCGTCCTCAGGGTCTCGACGTGTACCCCGGCGCCGAGAACGTAGTCGGCGCTGGTCGCCACGAGGTCGGCCTCGCCGTCGAAGGCGTCGGCGCCTTCGACGACCACATCATCGGCGCTGTCCACGAAATAGGTGTCGTTGCCGGCGAGGCCCTGCAGCGTATCCTTGCCGCCGCCGCCGCGCAGCACGTTCCTTCCGTTGTTGCCGACGATAGTCTGGTCGAAGGCGTTGCCTGTGAGGTTGATCGCACCCGTGTCGCCGTTCGACGTGGTGCGCAGCGTCTCGACCGCCGCGCCGGCGGTGAGCACATAGGTGACGCTGCTGGTGACGGTGTCGGTGCCTTCGCCAGCGACCTCAAAAATGCGATCAGCGATATCATCGACGTGGTAAAGGTCGTCTCCTGCGCCTCCAATCATTGTGTCAGCGTCAAAACCGCCGTTTATCTGATCGCTGCCGTCGCCGCCCTCAAGCAAATCCGCGCCAAAGCCGCCGTCGAGCAGGTCCGCGCCTAAGCCGCCCTCCAGCTTGTCATTGCCAAGACCGCCGCGGATGTCGTTGTCAAAGCCGTCGCCGACCAGCTCATCGTCGAAGGCGGAACCGATGACGTTTTCGATGCCGGTATAGAGGTCCGAGCGACCGCCGCCGAAGCCGAAGGCCTGCTCCAGCAAGACAAAGACGGCCGACGACGCGGTGGAATAATCAACGGTGTCCAGGCCGATGCCGCCCTCGAGCGTGTTGCTGCCGACGCCGCCGTCGAGCCTGTCGTTGCCGGCGCCACCGAGCAGTTGGTCGTCACCGCCATTGCCGGCAAGAAAGTTGTCAAGGCCATCGGCTATCAGCCTGTCGTTGAAATTGGAGCCGAGCAGGTTTTCGATGTCGAAGTATCGGTCGCCATCGGCCTCGCCGGTGTTCTCCGACCGATCGAGAAGACTGGCAACGATGCCCGTTGGCGCAAACATATAGCTGGCGCTGTCGACGCCGGTTCCGCCAAAGAGCCTGTCGCCGTCACTGCCACCGTCAAGTATGTCGTCGCCGCCACCGCCGGAAAGGCCGTTGCCACGCGAATTGCCGTGCAAGATGTCATCGAAGTTGGAGCCGTGCAGCTCCTGGATATTTATGTATGTGTCACCGGCGGCGTCGCCGGTGTTCTCCGACGGATTGCGAAGGGTGGCGTGGACGCCAGTTGTGGCGGAACGATATGTAGCGACGTCGTCGACGTTGAAAAGGCCGCCGTCGCCGCCGCCGTCAAGCAGGTCCGCGCCCGGGCCACCGTCGAGAACGTCGCCGCCATCTCCGCCGAAAAGCTCGTCATTTCCAGCGAAGCCACGGATAGAGTCGCCGCCGCCGGTGCCGTTCAGAATGTCGTCGCCATTGGTGCCTTGAATAACCGCCATTGGATTTCTCCTATTGTTTCAACCGTTCGCGCAGCCGCATCGCCGCTTGATTGCCAGTCTTTCCCGCCGTTCACCGAGGCGACCGTCTCGGCCGCGAATTGCCGTCGGCGTCACGATGCGCCTTGACGGCCCATGCCCGCGCGGCCAGACGGATGGGACCGTTCGATTTGAGCGCGCTGGCCAGATGCGACTTCAGAACCGCGCGGTGGCCCTCAGGAATACTGGCGCAATAGCCGGGCGCCGGCCCCGCGCCGAGCGTGAACGGCCGCCAGAATGCTTCGAAATCGAGGAAAACGGTTTCGATTTCGATCGGCTCGATGGCGAGCGAACGCAAACCGGCCGCATGACAAATCTTCGCCAGCCCGTCCCGGGTGCAGAACGGAAAACGCCTGCGTTCGTCCAGGACGGCAGCTTCCGGATCGACTTCGGCGGCGGCCTTCCAGAAAGCGTCGATGAAGCCCATGCCGCCGCCGGGATAGTCCCACACGTAGAAGGACAGCCATCCGTCCGGCTTCAGAACACGCTGCATTTCGGCGAGAGCCGACGGCCGGTCCGGGACGAAGTTCAGCACGAGCGCCGAGGCGGCGACGTCCATGCTTGCATCATCGGCCGGAAGGCCTTGCGCGTTCGCCGCCTCGAAGCGGACTCGCCGGTCATCGATCGTCGAACGAGCATGCGCGAGGAAGGCTTCCGACGGATCGGTCGACAGGATCGACCGCGGCGCGCATTGGGTAAGCACGGTCGCGGTCAAGGCGCCAGTGCCGCAACCCACCTCGATCCAGGCGGCATCGCGCGGCGGTGCCAGCCATTCGACGAATTTCGACGCGATCTGCCGGCTCCAGCGACCCATATAGTGCTCGTAGTTCTGTCCCACGCTCCAAGCATCGAATCCGGCGATATCGTTCATCTTCTTCCTCGGGTGCGGCTGACAGAGCGGACATTCTCGCGGCACATCGCATGACTTGAAGGCAGCGAACCAAGCAGGGTTTCAAAGTCCTCCGCCTATTCGGCGGGATTGCGGCCGGGCCATGGGATCAGCATTCCCACCTGCATGCGATAGCGGCGGTATTGATCGCCGAACAGGGCGACGAGATCCCGCTCCTCAAGGAAAATGCCGAGCAGGATGTAACCCGTGCTGCCGGTCGAAAAGAGCAGATGCCCCCACGTCATCGACGGCGTCGCCCAAAAGGCCAGCAGGAAGCCGACATAGATCGGGTGGCGGACCCACTTGTAGAAGAACGGCGTCTTGAAAACCGGAGCGGGCGATTGCTTCTTGCGTAACGCTGCGAAGACCTGCGCCAGGCCGAACATCTCGAAATGATCGATCAGATGCGTGCTGATCGCCAAAATCGCCCAGCCGAGCCAGAACACTCCGTTGATGACAGCGATCCAGACTGCGTCTTCGACCGACCAGACTAGCCCGGGAATCGGCCGCCATTGCCAGTAAAGCAGCATGAGGACAAGGCTCGCCAACAGCACGTAGGTGCTGCGCTCTACCGATTTCGGTACGATCCGGGTCCACAGCCGCTTGAAGGCCGGGCGCGCCATGACGCTGTGCTGCGCGGCGAACAGACCGAGCAGCAAGACGTTGACGATCACCGCCTCGACCGGGCTCCCGGCGGCGGCGGAGTCGATGGATTTCGGGACGACGACATTGCCGACGAAGCCGATCGCGTAGAGGAATGAGCCGAGAAATATGGCGTATGCCGCGACGCCGTAAAGAACTGCGGTCACGCCTGCCATGGCTCAGCCTCCTAGCCCTGTCTTGCGGGTGCTGACGCAGCCGAGGAATTCGTCGACGGCCGGCCCGATCGGCTCGACATCGAGAAAGGCCGTCACATGATTCTTGCCGACAAGCGGCAGAAACTCGCCTCCGGCCAGTTCTGCGAACTTTCGGATGGCGTCGCATCGGGGATCGAGCGTGCCGGCGATTGCCAGCACCGGTATGCCAAGTCCCGCAAGGGCTGCCGAGAAATCAGGTCTGTCCCTGGCAAGGCTTGCCTGAACTGCGGCGAGATCGTTACCGCGGATGCGTCGGCAGCTGTCCGGCGAAAGGTCAGGTGCCAATTGCTTCAGGAAAGCAAGCCACGCCTCGAAGTTGTCCTCGAGTGTGGCTCGCAAGAGGGTCAGGTCCTCGGCGAAGGGATGCGCGCCGTTGACAATCAGTGCACTGACGCGGTCCGGGTGGTACACGGCGGTGGCGAGTGCGATGACGCCGCCCATCGAATGCCCCACGAGCGCGGCGCGGCGAATGCCGGCATGGTCGAGGACGGCAACGATATCCGCCGCCCGCCTGCGGCCCGAATAGGCGGCCGGATCGTGCGGCTTGCCGCTGCCGCCATGGCCGCGGCAATCGACGAGGATCAGCCGCCGTTCGCGCTGCAGGAAATGCTCGACATAACCGGCCTCATGCCAGCACTCACGGCTTTCGGTTACGCCGTGTAGCAGCACAAGCGGCTCGCCGCGGCCGAGGTCTTCATAAACGATCGAAACGCCGTCCTCGGCAACCGCCTCGCAAAGGCAGCGAGATGTGGAAGTATTGACCAGTGACATTTCTCGCTCCAGAAAACTCTGCAGGCGTGATCGGCCCGGAGTTGAACCAATAAGCGGCCGGCGTCCCCTCAGCATCCCCTGGCTGTGGACTTTTCGCGTGCGGACCGATGGAGCGATTAGAGTTTCGGGTTCTGGGCTTTCCGGAGTTCCGCATGAACGGGCGGCGGGTGGAGCTTGCCCTGCGCAAGGCGGCCGCGCTCCTCATCTTTCTTGCCGAGGCCGCTGGGCCCGTCGCGCGCGACATCGCGGTCACGCTGCTGTGGCCCGAAGCCGACGAAGAGACTGCTCGGGCGCGTCTCAGGCGTACCCTTTACAAGATCCGGGTCGCCTTTGGCAGCGAGATCGTCAGCGCGAGCGGAACCTCCCTCAGCCTGCACCCGGCGCTTTCCGTCGAGATCGACTCCAAGGCATTCGAGTACGCCTGCGACCGCGGCCCTCTTGGAACGGCGACCAACACCTACACGAGCGATTTTCTTGCGGGTTTCTCCCTGCCGGATTGTCAGGAATTCGAGGAATGGGCGTTCTTCAGGCGAGAGGCCTTGCGCAGCCGCCTGACACAGGCGCTGGAGCGTCTGATCGAAACGCAACTCGCCGACGGCGAGGCTCGTACTGCGGTTGTGCATGCGACGCGTCTGGTGGGACTGGATCCGTTAAGCGAAAGCGCACACCGCCATCTGATCCGCGCAAACCTGGCGGCCGGTGACAGGGCGGCAGCCGAGCGCCAGCTCGAAGCATGCGCCCGGCGCCTGCGAGATGAGCTCGGCGTGCCCCTTGACCCTGCTACCGTTGCCTTGTTGCTAGAGCCAAGCAAGGCCATTGAAACGCCGCGAACGCGCTATGTCGAAGTGGAAGGTATCCATCTCGCGTACCAGACCGTCGGTAATGGTCCTCCCGATATCGTGCTCGTTCCCGGCTTCGTTTCGCATGTGGAGCGGATCTGGGAAGACAGCCGCTGCCGTTCGTGGATCGAGGCGGTTTCGGGTATCGGTCGCCTGATCCTGTTCGACCGGCGCGGCGTCGGCCTTTCCGACCGCGTCGGGGCGCGTCCAACCGTCGACGCGACCGCAAAGGACATAGCGGCGGTGATGGACGCGGCCGGGAGCCGCCGCGCTCTGATCATCGGCTCTTCAGAGGGCGGACCCGGCTGCATCCGCTTTGCGGTCGACCATCCCGATCGCCTGGTCGGGCTCGTTCTCTGGGGATCCATGGCCAAAGGCAGCCATGCGCCCGACTACCCGTTCGCCCTGACCGCCGAGCAATATGAGCTCTGGAAGCGACGCCTGATCGCCAACTGGGGTGGACCGGCCGAGATCGAGACCTTTGCCCCGAGCCTGGTCGGAGACCGCCAGGCGGAAGCCTGGTGGGCCGGGTTGCTGAGGGCGGCCTCCAGCCCAGGCGCTGTGACGGGCGTGCTCGAAGCGCTGCGCGACACCGATGTCCGCCATCTGCTTGCAAGTGTCTCGGTCCCAACACTGGTGCTGCATCGCTCGGGCGACCGCGCGGTCCGCTCGGAGGCGGGTCGTTTCCTTGCTGCGAAGATATCCGGAGCGCGGTTCCTGGAGGTCGCCGGTGACGACCACTGGTTCTGGGTCGGCGACCAGGAGCCGCTTCTCCGCAGCATCAAGGAGCTAGCGAGACGCCATCGCTGATGGCTCAGCTTGGCGTTGTAGGCAGCGCGCGCCCGCGCAGCGTCAACGTATGAGAGCGGGTCCGGTGTCACCGCCCTCGCCGACGCCGGCGAGGTAGCCGCGGTGGGGCAACCAGGCTGCGGACGATCCTGTTCGAGGAGGCGGCGCGCCGCTCGGAACCTCCTCCCCGCCGGGAGTTCGTACGAGCAAGGGGGCACAAAGGCGAGGAGGCTCCCTGCTCGCGCGCACCTTCGGCGTATCTGAGCCTCCGATTTCATCATTTTATCAGCGCCACCCCGCTAGTCGCCTCGTAAAAAGCGACGGCGCCAGCGGCAGTCGAAAGCAGGATGCCGACGACGAGCGCAGCAATTAGGATGGGTGATTCGTCTTTCATGTGCCGCGTCTCAAAAAAAGGCCGGCCGACTGTCAGTTCCCATTGTCTGGGGGCACAAGGGACCGTGCCGTCCGTCGCATCGATTTGCAACAATTGGATAACGAATCTAGGCGGCAGAGGCGGCTGCGCTCACCCCGCGAATGCGCCCAGCAAAAGCAGGATGCCGAGTCGTTGGCAAGGACAATATGGTCGAGCAGCGCCCGGTCTCGCTCGGCCCCGTCGACGGCGGCCTCGTCGCGCTGTCTTCAGGCGTTTCTGAAGGCGATCAGGTGATCGCCGGCAATCTTCAGAAGATATTCCCGGGCGCGCCGGTGCAACCGATGCCGGAGGAAAAGCCTCAGCTTTAGGACGAACTGGCCCGCCGCGGCGTTAGTTCCCCGGCAATTGGAGCCATCTTATTGCCACCAGACCAGTCGTCGGTCGATCAGGACGAGCAGGCCGTACAGCGCCAGGCTGGTTGCCGAGGATAGGAGGATGGCCGCCCACACCATGAGAGCGTCCATTTCGGCCGTTCCACGGTAGACGATCTGGCCGATGCCTTTGTACGCGCCCAACATTTCGGCCACGATCACGGCTATGGTGCTTCTGGCAAGGCCTATGCGCAGGCCGGTCACGATGGACGGCATTGCGGCCGGCAGGCGCAGGCGCCACAGGATCGCCAACCGGCCCGCGCCGAAGCTGCGCAGCAGGTTTACCTGTCCGTCCTCGGTGCGCGTGAACCCTTCGAGGGCGGCGAGCAGCACCGCGAAGCTGACGGCGAGCGCCGCTATCGCGATCTTCGAGGCCGGCCCCATGCCGAACCACAGCAGCGCCAGCGGCACGAAGGCGATCGACGGCACTGTGTTGAGCGCGACGACCAGCGGCAGCAGAAGTGCCTCGAGGGGCGGCATCAGCAGGAACAGGCAGGCGAGCGCCAGCCCGATCGCCGCACCGGCCGCAAAGCCTGACAGGGCCTCGAAGGTGGTCAGCCACAGCCCATCGGCGAGCTGCGGAAAACGCTGGACTGCGGCGGCTATGATGCCGGTCGGGCTTGGCAGCACATATTGCGGCACCTCGCCGAAGGCGACGGACGCCTCCCAGGCGAAGCCGAAGACGAGAGCCGCGAAGAGAACGGGCAGGCACGCGTTGAGTAGCGCATTCAAGCGGGACGCCACCATACGTATTTCCTTTCGATGACGGCGAGCAGGCCGTAGAGCAAGGTGCCGAGCAGGCCGCACACGACGATCAGCACCCAGATGCGCTCGACCTGCTCGAAATAGAGCGCCTGCAGCAGCATCACGCCGAGGCCGACGGTGTCGCCGAACCATTCGCCGACGATCGCGCCGATCAGGCTCAGCGAGACGGCGAGCTTCAGGCCCGTGAAGATCGAGGGAAGGGCGGTCGGCAGCGCGAGCCGCCAGAAGATTTGCGTCCGCGTCGCACCGAAGCTGCGGAAGAGGGCGACGCGATTGCCGTCGACCGCTTGCAAGCCGCGCAGGGTCGACACCGCGACGGGGAAGAAGGAGAGATAGAGCGCAATCACCACTTTGGAGAGCAGGCTGTTGCCGAACCAGATGACGACGACCGCGCCGAAGGCGATGACCGGCACGCTCTGCAGCGCGACGAAAAACGGCAGCACCGAGCGTTCAAGCACCCGGCTGCCGGCGAAGGCCATGCCGCAGGCGATGCCGAGCGCGGCACCGGCGAGAAAGCCCAGGACGGCCTCGGCGAGCGTGCGCAGAAAGCTTGCGAGGAGTTCCGGCCAGACCGCGGCGGCGTCCGCGGCGACGCGCCCGAGCGGCGGCAGATAGCGCGGCGGAACGCCGAGCAGCGGCACGAGGACGAGCCATGCAAGCCCGACGATGAGCAGGGCGGTGGCGGGATGCGCGAGCGTGAGGTGTCGCTTCATGGAAACTCCGTCGCGGAAACGCCCGGCGGGTTCATAGAGCGGAATGCGATCAAAACGACCGGCATTCCGCTCCATCTCTTTGTTCTGCGCATGATCTTCGTCCGAAAAGCCTGCAACTTCGGGATCATGCTCCAATCGCCGGAAGTTTCCGCGTACCTCACATCGACTTTGCGTCGGCTGGCGTCTTGGCCCAGAAGCTGCCGTCGAAGGCGGCCTCCAGATCGACGGGCGCGGCGAGGGCCTTGTACTCGATCAGGCTGTCGTGCACGGCCTTGATCGAGGCCATGTCGATGGCGCCCAGGCCCTCGCTGCCACCGAGCCTGGCGCGCATCAGCTTCTCGATCTCATCGAGCATGAGCTCCTGGTGCTTGCGCTCCAGGCCGGAGCCGGCGGCCATGACGATGTCGACGGCCTCCGCCTTGTTTTCGAAGGCGTATTTCCAGCCCTTGAGCGTGGCGTTCAGGAAGGCCTGCACGATTTCCGGCCTTTCCTTGATCATCTTCTCGGAGGTGACGATCGAATCCTGTTGGGTGGTGACGCCTGAATCGTCGGGCAGGAAGGTCTTGATGTTGTCGATGCCCTGTTCCTTCAGCGTGTTGAGCTCGTTGTAGAGCGTCACTGTCGCGACGTCGTACTGCTTGTCGATGAAGGGCTGCATGGAGAAGGGTTGCGAGACGATGGTGACGTCGCCCTGCGACAGGCCCTCGTGCGCGAGCACGGAATAGAGCGTGAATTGCGGGCCGGTCATCCAGGTGGCGACCGTCCTGCCCTTGAAATCCTTCACCGAGTTGATCCCGGAACCGTCGTAGGCGACGTAGGCGAAGGGTGTCATCTGCTGCGACATGCCGATGCAGATCAGCGGCAGGCCTTTCTCGCGGGCGTAGAGCACGCCTTCGGTGCCGCTGGCGATGCCGAACGTGTCGGCGCCGGACGCGACGAGCGTCTCGACGTTGATGTTGGGTCCGCCGGGGTTGATGGTGGCGTCGAGGCCGGCCTGCTCGTAGAAGCCCTTGGCCTTGGCGACGTAGATCCCCGCGAACTGGGCCTGCGCGACCCATTTCAGCCGGACGGAGACGGCCTCCGCCGCCGTGGCGGGCAGCGAGATGCCGAAGGAGGCGACGGCGAGGACGGCGGCAACGATGCCGCGCTTGAGCCGGAGAGTCATTCTGTTCCCCTTAATTGGTGTATGCGCAACTGGCTCTTGCAACATACGTGCCAGCCATAAAATGCATCCATGAGCGGTGAATTTGGCAAAGCTGTAGCTAAATATTCGGCTTTCCCAGTGTTTGGATGCGAAAAATGCTCATTGTGTATGCAGTTTTGACAAGTGTGATTTTTTAGGCTGGATTGCCGTCAATCAACCGCCCCAATGCCCGTAAGCCAATGCCCGTAAAGAGAGGACAGAGAATGATCGACCAGCCCTTGTGGTCCGTCGAATTCACCCGGCTTTCCGACGCGATCCGCTCGGGCTCCGTCCCCTCTTGCGACCTGACGGAGCTGATGCTCGAGCGCATCGCCGCCCATGACGGCCGGCTCCATTGCTATGCGGCGGTGGCGCCGGAGATCGCGCGCGCGGCGGCCCGTGCAGCCGACGCGGAGATCGCCGCAGGGAACTGGCGCGGTCCGCTGCACGGCATTCCGCTCGCCGTGAAGGATGCGTTCGCCACCGTCGACATTCCCACCGGCTTCGGCAGCCCCGTCTTCGCCGGCCAGGCGATCGCCGAAGAATCGACGGCGACGGCGCGGTTGCGGGCGGCGGGGGCCGTCATGCTCGGCAAGCTCACGCTGACCGAGGGCGTCTATGCCGACCACCATCCCACCGTCGCGCCGCCGGTAAACCCGTTCGGCGCCGCGCACTGGACGGGCACCTCGTCCTCCGGCTCCGGCGTTGCCGTGACCGCCGGACTTGCCTATGCGACGCTCGGCACGGATACCGGCGGGTCGATCCGCCTGCCGTCCTCCTGCTGCGGCGTCGTCGGCATCAAGCCGACATGGGGCCGTGTCAGCCGGCACGGCGTCTTCCCGCTCGCCGAATCTCTCGACCATGTCGGGCCGATGGCGCGCAGCGTCGCCGATGCGGCGGCGCTCCTTGCCGTGATCGCCGGCCCCGACCCGTCCGATCCCACGGCGGCGCCAGCGCCGGTCGACGACTATTTCGAAGCGGCGCTGGCCGCCGATGCCGCCGGACTGACGATCGGCATCGATCGTGCCTTCATCGCCTCGCGCGCCACCGGCGAGGTGCAGGCCACGATCGAAGCCGCCGTGGAGGTGATGAGCGGCCTCGGCGCGCGGTTCGTCGACGTGGCGTTTCCCGATCCCGATGCGATCCTGCGCGGCTGGGCGGTGCAGTGCGCAGTCGAATGCGCGCTTGCCCACGAGGGCACCTATCCGGCGCGCAAGGCCGAATATGGCGCGCGGCTTTCGGCCCTCATCGAGCGCGGGCGTGCGCATACGGCGCGCGACATGGCGCTCGCCCTGCAGGATCGCCGCGACTTCAACGGCCGCATGGCCTGGCTCTTTTCCGGCATCGACCTGCTGCTGGTGCCGGGCCTGCCGGTCGCCGGCCCGTCGATGGACTTCATGGCCTCGCTCGGCGAGGACCCGGCGGCGATCCTCGCCATCGGCCCCTTCACGGCGCCCTTCGACGTCTGCGGCTATCCGACAATCACGCTTCCCTGCGGCCAGAGCAGCGAGGGCATCCCGATCGGACTCCAGTTCGTCGGCCGCCCCTTCTCCGAGGCGCTGCTGTGCCGCGCCGGCGGCGCCTACCAAAGCGTCACCGCCTTCCACCGTCGCCGCCCGGATCTATAGACCAACCCCGATCGCCGGCCCCGTTCTGCCCGCGTCAGTATCCGCTCGAGGGATCCACCACTCCCTCGAGCGGGGCGCCGGCGAGATGGGCGTCCAGATTGGCAAGGAAGCGGAGGTGGAAATCCGCATCGCTGCTGCCGCCGCACCAGGAAATGTGCGGACTGACGAAGACGTTCGGCAGGCGATAGAACGGATGCCCGTCGGGAAGTGGTTCCGGCGTGGTGACGTCGAGTGTCGCATGGCCGATCCGGCCGCTTTCGAGTGCCTCGACCAGCGCCTCCTGATCGATGAGACCGGCGCGGGAAATGTTGACGAGGTGCAGGCCGGGCTTTGCCGCCTTCAGCAGCGTGGCGTCGACCATACCCTCGGTTTGCGGCGTCAGCGGTGCGGCGATGACGAGGTGGTCCGCGGCTGCGAAGACATCGGCCGCGTCGGCGGCGGCGGTGATGCCGTCGCCGCCCTGCCACGGCGTGCGCCGGTGGGCGAGCACGCGCATGTCGAAGGCAAGCGCCCGCCGGGCGATCGCTTGGCCGATCGAGCCGTAGCCGATGAGGCCGAGCGTCCTGCCATGCAGGCGGCCGACCGCATGCGGGCCACGCCAGTCCGCCTCGGCACGCGCCCGCGTCTCCTCGAGCCCGCGCTCGAGGCGCAGCATAGCCGCGAAGACGAACTCGGCGATCGGTACGGCATTGAGGCCGCGCCCGCAGGTGACGAGCCGCCCCTGCATCAATCGCGGCGGGTAGGTCTCGACGCCGGTCGACAGCACCTGCACCCACTTCAGCGCGTCGGGGAAGGCGTGGCCGGCGGGCGTCCGGCTCCAGCCGGGAAGCATCCGCGTGACGAGGATGTCGGTCTCCGGATCGATCCGCCAGGGCTCAGCCGGCGACAGGTCGTCGACGACCACCGGCTGCGAGGGATGCGCGGCGACGAGGCGGCCGAACCCGGCGTCCAGATGATTGACGATCACGGGTCTCCTGCGCGTGGACATGCCTCTCCTTCCGCGCCGGCGGCGCGGTCACTGGCGAACGGTGTGGTGGTGCGCGATCTACTGCGCGCGGCTGAGACTGGCCGGCAATGAGGATATGAAGTCGGTCAGCTGGTCGCCGAGGAGCTGGACGTGCTCGCTCGCCGCTTTGCGGGCGGCTTCGGGGTCGCCGGCGTCGATCGCGTCCATGATGCGCACATGCTCGCTGAGCGAGCTCAGCATCCGCCCCGGCTGGTAGGTGGCGCGCATGCGGTAGGCGCCGATGCGGCGGCGAAGCTGGATCGCCTGGTCGGCGATGAAGTGGGTGTGCGCGGCTTCGTAGAGCAGGTCGTGGAACTTCTGGTTGACCTTGTAGAAGGCGATTGGGTCGCCTGTCTCGTAGGCCTGGATCAGCTCCTCGTGGACCTGACGCATCGCCGCGCGCTCGGCGGGCGTGGCGCGGCGGGCGGCGAGGCGGGCGCAAAGGCCCTCGAGCGCCGACATGACGTCGAACATTTCGAGCAGCGCCGGGATGGAAAGCAGCGCCACATGGGTGCCCTGGCGGCCACGCGTCTCGATGAGACCAACCGCCAGAAGCGCCTTGATCGCCTCGCGCACCGGCGTGCGCGACAGGCCGAAGCGGCGGGCGAGCTCCATCTCGTCCAGCCGCTCGCCAGGCGCCAGGCGGCCGTCGAGGATCATCTGCTCGAGCTGCTCGCGCAATTCGCCCGACCGCGTCGGCGCGCGCGTCGGGGGCACAGACGCGGTCCTGGCGCTTGGCGAGCCGATTTCATCGGGGTCCACGGCGAGCACTCCTCTCGCATTGCTTGCGACGGTCAGATGGGACTTCAAGGGTGCCATTTATACTTTTCTTCCTGGCGTGCATGCAATCTCGGGATCACCGGCATAACAGCCTGTCGAGGCAGGTTGTCAGCTTTTCCACAATCATCGCGGGTGCCTCGATCATCGGGAAATGGCCGGACTCGTAACCGACGATTTCGGTCGCGGCGAAACAGTCCATTGGCTGGGGATCGGCGAGACGCGCCACCCATGTGGAGTTCAGCATCAGGGCGGGGCAGGAGACCAGCGGCCAGCGCTCCTCCGCGTCCCAGGCGAAGAGCCTGTCCTTGACGTCGAGCGCGAAATCCTCGGCCGCCGCCGCCACCATGTCGTCGGTGATCGCCCGCCGCGCCGCCTCCGGCGTTTGCGGATGCACGATGATGTCGATCATGGCGCGCATCCGCCCCGCATAATCGGCGGCAAATTCCGCGTGCCGCCGGGCGATCTCCGCATCGGGGACGCGGCCGTAATAGCCGCGGTCCGTCAGCGTATCCAGACCGATGAGTGCGCGGATCCGTTCCGGCGCGCGGATTGCCGCCTCCGTCATCACCGGCCCGCCCATCGAATGGCCAACGAGCACGGCGTTGTTCACGCCGAGATGGGCGAGCAGGCGGGCAACGGCGGCGCCCATGGCGCCGATCGTCTGCCCTTCGTCGGGTGGCGCCATCATGCCGCCGAAGCCGGGAAGGGTGACCGCGAGGACGCGGCGGTCGCGCGCCAGCGCAGGTGCGATCGGGGCCCAGATGTCGGCACTGCCGCACCAGCCATGGACCAGCACCAGCCAGCCGCCGGCACCGAGCGTGCGATAGCCGATCCTGCCGCCCATCGGGGCGTCGAGCGTTTCGAGCGGTGGGAAGGCGTCGTCGGTCATGCCTCACCCCTTGATGCCGCTGGTCGTCATGCCCTGCGTGAAATATTTCTGCAGGAGGAGAAAGAGCAGGATCAGCGGCAGCGTCGCGACCGTGGCGCCGGCGAAGGTCTCGCCCCAGTTCGGCAGTTGCGTCGGCGAGCCCTGCTGGGCGATCGCCACCTGGATGAGCTGCTTGGCGGGATCCTGGACGATCACCAGCGGCCACAGGAAGCTGTTCCAGGAAAACAGGAAGGTGATCAGCCCCAGCGTCAGCATCGGCACCTTCACGTTGGGCAGGATGATGGAGAAGAAGATGCGCACGTGGCCGGCGCCGTCGATGCGCGCGGCGTCCTCCAGCTCCGACGGCAGGTCCTCGAAGGCCTGCTTCAGCAGGAACAGGCCGAACGGGCTGGCGATCCACGGGATCATCACGCCGAGCAGCGTATTGGAAAGCCCGAGCCCGGAGACGACCTGGTAGAGCGGCACCATCAGCGCCTCAATCGGCAGCAGGAAGGTGAGCAGGATCAGCACGAAGACGATCTTGGCGCCGGGAAAGCGGACGCGCGTCAGCGAGTAGGCGGCCATCGCGCACAGCAGCAGCGTCAGCGCCACCTGCCCGCCGGCGACGATCGCCGTGTTGAGAAGCGCCGTCAGCACGTTGGTCCGCTCGAACAGCGTGCGGTAGTTCTCGACCGTTCCGCCCACCGGGAGAAAGGCCTTCCAGGAAAGCGGCGTTACGTCGTTGAAGAGCGTGAGCTGGTTCTTGAAGGACGACGCCACGATCCAGGCATAGGGCGCTAGGAAGCAGCAGAGGATGAGGAGGATGACGAGGGCGACGAAGAGGGCGCGCCGCAGGGGATGCGTCTTCATGTCAGTAGTTCCAGCGCGCGCGCAGCAGTGCCATCTGGATCATCGAGATGGCGAGCACCACGAGCAGCAGCACCACCGACAGCGCCGAAGCGTAGCCCGCCTGCTGCATGATGAAGGCGGTGTTGTAGATGTGGTAGACGACGAGGTTCGTGGCCTCCTGCGGGCCGCCCTGCGTCATCAGGAAGGCCGGCGCGAAGGCCTGCAGCGAGAACACCGTCATGATGACGACGACGAACAGCGTGGTGCGCGACAGGAGCGGGATCGTCACGTTCCACAGCACCTGACGCCGCGTCGCGCCGTCGATGCGCGCGGCTTCCGTCAACTCCGGCGGCAGGCCCTGGAGTCCGGCAAGGAACAGGATCGCGCCGAAGCCGACCTGCTGCCACAGCGTCATGACGACCAGCGCCGGCAGCGCCTGGCCCGTCGAGGTCAGGAAGGGCTGGTTGGCGATGCCGAGAAGGTTGAGCACGCCGTTGACGAGGCCGTTCGACGGATCGAGCAGGAACGACCACATGGTCGCCACCACCACGGCGGAGGTGACGACCGGCAGCATGATCATCGTGCGCACGAGGCCGCGCGCCGGCAGCTTCGAGTTCAGGAACAGCGCCAGCAGGAAGGCGATCGGGATCACGGTCAGCACGACGCCGAGCGCGAACAGGAAGGTGACGCCGAAGCTGACGGCGGCATCCTCGTATTCGATCATGTCGGCGAAGTTGCGCAGCCCGACGAACTTCGCCGCCGCCGGGTTGAGCAGGCTGTAGTCGTAGACGCTGTTCTTTGCCATCAGCACCAGCGGAACGTATTGGAAGATCAGCAGAAGGATCATGAACGGCGCGAGGAAGCCGGCTGCGAAGAGCCAGTCCCGCTTCTGCCTGCGCGTCGCCGGCTTGCGCGCCCTGGCTGCCGTGCGGGCCGAAGCCGCGGTGAGGGTGTTCGAGGTCGACATTCCTGCGTCCGTTCGTCGGAGCGAAATGCGATCAGGATCGATCGCCATTCCGCTCCATCTCGTTGTTTCGCCGCGTGCGAAAGCTGCTGCTTTCGGGCATCCCCTAGCGGTCGAGCATCCGCTGGACCTTCTTCTCGGCGTCGGCCATCAGCTCGGCCGGGTCGCCGCCGAAGGCCACGGCGCGCAGCGCGTCGGTGACGAGCTTGTCGTATTGGGCGAATTTCGGTCCCGGCGGCCGCGGCTGGCCCCATTCCTGAAGCTGGTCGACGAACACCTTCATCGGGTAGGCGCTGTAGACCTCGAAGCGCGGAAACAGGCTCTTCAGCGTCGGCAGGTTGCCGCGCTGGCTGACGTTCATGTAGGCATATTCGCCCCACGACATGTCGACGACGAACTTCGCGGCAACGTCCGCGTGCCGCGAGCGTGCGGCGACCCCGATCGTGGTCGAGCCGGTGTGGACGACGGGCGTCTTGAAGTGCGGGATCGGCGTGATGCCCCACTCGATCTTCGGATCTTTGAGAAGCGCGTTCCCGGCGGCCGGCGTGTCGATGTAGAAGCATGCCTTGCCGTCGAAGAAGGCGTTGGGGATGCCGACCTTCGGTGCGACGCCCTCGGAATTGAACAGCGAGCGGTAGAAGGTGAGCGCCTCCACGGCCTCCGGCGTGTTGAGGTAGCCTTCGACCGTCTTGCCGTCGGGCGACAGTGCCCAGAAGGTCTTGTAGGCGCTGCTCGACGGGTCTGCCTTCGGGTCGCCGGCCGAGCGCTGGAAGATCAGGTCCTGATAGACGAGGCCGGGCTGGCCGTTGCCGAAGCGCGTCGGCCCCAGGCCCCAGACGGTGGGAGAGCCGGCCGGGCCCTGCTGGCAGGCCTTGAAGGCTTCGAGCGCCTGCGGCCAGGTCCAGGAGTCCGCGAGCGTCTGCGGCGGCTTGACGCCGGCGGCTTCGACGAGCGTCTTGTTGTAGTACATGGCGACGGTGGTCTGCTCGATGCCGGGCGAATAGACCTCGCCCTCGTAGCTGTGCTCGGCCTTGGTGGCCGGCAGGATGTCCTCGTCCCAGCCCTGCGGGAGGTATTTGGTCAGCGGCAGCAGGATGCCGGACGCGGCATAGGACTGCGTGTTGGGCCCGTCATAGACGAGGATGTCCGGCGGATTGGAGCTCGCCGCCTGCACCGAGATGGTGTCGGCGAGCTGGGCGAAGGGAACCTCGTTGATCTCGAACTGGACGCACGGATTATCCTTCTGCCAGGCCTCCATCGGCGCGGGATAGGGATAGTTGCCGGGCGTGCGCAGGATCCTGAGCTTCACCGTATCGCCGGTGCAGGCCGCCGCCTCCTGCGCGTGCGCCACGCCGGCAGCGCCGAGCGCGGACGCCGCCAGAAGGCCGGCGCGGAGTAGATTGCGGGCATCCATAAGCTGTTCTCCTTGTTCCTCTGGTGACGTTCGTCGCCTGTGTTCAGTTCACCTTGCGGCCGCCCCTACAGGGCACGTCCGGTTGCCGGGTCGAAGATGGAGATCCGGGTGGACACGATGCTTATGCCCTGCCGTTCGCCTTCGCCCGCCGCGCGCTCGGGCGGCAGCATGGCCGAGCAGGCGACGCCGGCGAGCGTGAAATGGACCAGCGTCGTCGGCCCCAGCAATTCCGCCATGTCGACGACGACCGAAAACGAGGGATCAACGTCGGCCAGAAAGTGCTCCGGCCGTACGCCGATCTCCACGCTTTGCCCGACGCGCTCGGCAAGCGCCTCTGCCTTCGCAACGGGCGCGGGCACGATCGCCTCGCCCAGCTTCAGAGCGGGGCCGGCATCTGTCATGACGATTTCGGCGGGCAGGAAGTTCATTGTCGGGCTGCCGATGAAGCCGGCAACGAAGCGCGTCGCTGGGCGCTCGTACAGCTCCTGCGGCGTGCCCTGCTGCTCGATCCGGCCGCCATGCAGAATGACGACGCGGTCGGCGAGCGTCATCGCCTCCATCTGGTCGTGTGTGACGTAGACGGTCGTCGCCTTCAGCCGCTTGTGCAGCCTGCGGATTTCCGCCCGCATCTGCCCGCGCAGCTTGGCGTCGAGGTTGGACAGCGGCTCGTCGAACAGGAAGACGGCCGGGTCGCGGACCATGGCGCGGCCCATGGCCACACGCTGGCGCTGCCCGCCCGAAAGCTGCCTCGGCCGGCGATCGAGCAGGCCGGCGATGTCGAGCACCTCGGCTGCCTCCTCGACACGGCGGCGGATTTCCGGCCTGGCCATGCCCGCCAGCCTGAGGCCGAAGCTCATGTTCTGCGCGACGGTCATGTGCGGGTAGAGCGCGTAGTTCTGGAAGACCATGGCGATGTTGCGCTCGCGCGGTTCCAGCTCGTCGACCCGGCGCTCGCCGATCCAGATCTGCCCGTCGGAAAGCTCCTCCAGGCCGGCGATCATCCGCAGCATCGTCGATTTGCCGCAACCCGACGGTCCGACGAGCACGACGAACTCGCCGCTGCGGATATCGAGACTGAGATCCTCGATCGTAGTCGCACGGGCGTTTTCATAGGTCTTCCCCACATGCCTCAGGGATACGTCTGCCATGGGGTCTTTCCGAACGTCCTTATTAGCCGTGCGCGCGGCTCGTGGACCGACTTTGCGGGCAATTTGGTATTCATGCAATAGTGATCCGTATGCAAAAAAGGGAAACATGCAATACACGGCGGAAATGCCGAAAATGGAGGCGGATTGCTCATGTTTTGCTCTCAGCCGCCGGTCTGAATACGAGCAAGCCGATTAATTTAGGAACCTTGCGCAAAAATTCCCGTGGCTACGGCAAAAGGCCATGGACAAGGCGCAGAATTTACGTATGCAAGAAAAGGAAATATGTATTCAAAGGAGAATCCGGGTGCAACTCAATCTGGCTGGAAGGACGGCGCTGATCACCGGGGCCTCCCAGGGTATCGGTCACGCGATCGCCAGGGTGCTGGCGGCGGAAGGGTGCCATCTTCACCTTGCCGCGCGCAATCGCATGGCGATGGAGGCGCTGAAAGCGGAACTCGCCGCCTATCCGGTCGAGGTCACCGTCCATGAGGCCGATCTCGGAACGACCGAGGCCATGATCGCCCTCGACAGGGCCTGCGGTGACTACGATATCCTCATGAACAATGCCGGCGACATCCCGGCGGGCAGCATCGAGGACGTGACCGACGAGTCGATCCGCCGCGGCTTCGACCTCAAGGTCTTCGGCTACATCACGCTGTCGCGTGAATTCTGGAGGCGGCGCAAGGGCAAGGGCGGCGTCATCATCAACGTCATCGGTAATTCGGGCGAGAACTGGGACGCCGCCTATTTCGCCGGCTCGACCGGCAACGCCGCGCTGATGAGCTTCACCAAGGCGCTGGGCGGGCGCAGCATGGATGAGGGCATTCGCGTCGTCGGCGTCAATCCCGGCCCGGTCGATACGCCGCGCATGTTCAAGATCATGAAGCGCAAGGCGATCGACATGCTCGGCGACGAGTCGCGCTGGGAGGAGCTCTACGCCAAATATCCGGGCAAGCGTCCGGCGACGGCCGAAGAGGTGGCCGACCTCTGCGCCTTCCTCGCCTCGCCCAGGGCCGGCTACATCAGCGGCACGGTCGTGACCATCGATGGCGGCATCGCCGCGCGTGGTTCGGTGATCTGACCGTCATGGCCGACGCACGCACCCGCAACCGCTATTTCGACGACCTGTTCTCGACGCCCGACCTGGCGTGGATGGGCCAAAACACCAATCACGTGCCCGCGCATCCGGCGGTCGTGGAGGCGATGGTCCGCTCGATCGAGGCCGGCGAGTTCAACGCCTATGCGCCGCCGATGGGGTTCGAGGCGCTGCGCGACGCCATCGTCGCCGATCTCGGCGTCCCCTCCGGCGAGGCGCTCGTCACCGAGGGCGGCGTCAATGCGCTCGCCATGATCTGCAAGGCGCGCGCGAAGCCGGGTACGACGCTGGTGACGACCGACCCTACCTGGAAATGGCCGTGCCTGTTCGCCGAGCAGGCCGGCGCCGAGGTGATCCAGATTCCGATCTACGATCCCGCGACGAACTTCAAGCTGACGCCGCAGGCGCTGCGCGCTGCCGTCGACGAGCGCTGCGCCATCATCTACATCGTCGATCCCAACAATCCGCTCGGCATCCGCTACGAACGGGCGGAGATCGAGGCCTTCGCCGACATCGCCCGCTCAGTCGGCGCGCTGATGATCCACGACTGCACTTACCGCGACTTCGCCGACGGCCACACGCCGGTGCTCCAGGTGGCGCCGGAAGGCACCGTCGTGTCGCTCAGCTTCTCCAAGTGGCTCGGCCTCGCCGGCATGCGCATCGGCGCGCTGGTCGCCGAACCGGCGCTGGTCGACGAATTCTCCGTGGCTTCCACCTCGGTGCTCGGGGCATCCGTGGTCGCCCAGCGCGCCGCCATGGCCGGCCTTTCGGTCAAGGCGGAATGGATGCAGGAGGTGCGCCGCCTCGACCGCGCCAACAAGGAGATCGTCATCGAGGCGGCGAGAGCGGCCGGGCTGTCGGTGCCGATTCCGGTGTCGCACGGCAATTTCCTGGTGCTCGAAACGGCCGCCACCGGCGTCTCACCGGAGGCGATCGTCGAGGCCGCGCGCCGCGAAGGCGTGATGATCCGGCAGGGCCGCTACCATACAGCCGCCTTCGGCGACCGCTTCATCAAGGTCTCGACCTCGGTGCCGGCGGCCTGGGCCGAACGCTTCTGCGAAGGCCTGCCGCGCTATATCGAGACCGCGCGCACGCTCAACGACGTGCCGACCCTCTTCTAGGTCGGTACGGACACGGCAACGGACTGCTAAGAGGCTCCGCATGTACGCGACCGCGAGCGACGGGACGAAGCTCTATTACGAGACGGCGGGGGAGAGCGGCACGCCCATCCTCTTCGTCCACGAGTTCGGTGGCAACTACGACGCCTGGGAGCCGCAGATGAGCTTCTTCGCGCGCCGCCACCGCTGCATCACCTACGCGGCACGCGGCTACGTGCCGTCGGACATCCCCGCCGACGTGGAGAAATACTCGCAGGCGATCGCAGCGAGCGACGCGCTCGCCGTGCTTGATGCGCTCGGCATCGGCAAGGCGCATGTCGTCGGCCTGTCGATGGGCGGCTTCGCGACGCTGCATTTCGGCCTGCGCTTTCCAGAGCGGGCGCTGTCGCTCACGGTCGCCGGCGCCGGCTACGGCACCGAGCGGGAAACGGCCGACTATTTCCGCAACACCTCGCTCAAGGTGGCGGAGAATTTCGAGAAGGATCCGGTCGGCTTTTCGAAGATCTACGCGCTCGGGGCGAGCCGCGTGCAGTTCCAGAACAAGGACCCGCGCGGCTGGGCCGCCTTTGCCGCGCGGCTGTCGCGCCATTCGCCGATGGGCGCGGCCAATACGATGCGCGGCGTCCAGTGCCGCCGCCCGTCCTTCTGGGACCTGGAGGACGAGCTGAAGCGCATGACGGTGCCGACGCTGGTGATGACCGGCGACGAGGACGACCACTGCCTGCAGCCGTCGATCTACCTCAAGAAGACGCTGCCTGCCGCCGGCCTCGCCATCCTGCCGAAGACCGGGCACACGCTGAACCTCGAGGAGCCGGCGATGTTCAACGCGCTCGTCGCTGACTTCATCGCTCAAGTCGAGCAGGGTGCCTGGAAACCGCGCGACCCGCGCGCCGATCCTGGCCAGGTCATGCGGACGGAGTGACTGCATGGCGCTGCCGAGGATTTCCGCCGACCGGCTCTGGCAGCGCTTGATGGCGCTCGGCGAGGACGGCGCGCTGCCTGGCGGCGGCGTCAACCGCCAGGCGCTATCTGCGGAGGAAATCCTAGCCTGGCGCCGGCTGATCGACTGGGGCGCGGGAGCCGGTCTCAAACCCTCGACCGATTTCGCCGGAAACCTCTTCCTGACCCTGGAAGGCTCCGCTCCCCAGCTGGCGCCCGTCGTCGCCGGCAGTCACATCGACAGCCAGCCGACGGGCGGTCTCTTTGACGGGGCCTTCGGCACGCTCGCCGCCCTCGAGGCCGCGACCGCCATTGCCGAGGCCGGCCTCACGCCCGAACGGTCGATCGTCGTCGTCGCCTGGATGAACGAGGAGGGGAGCCGCTTCGCCCCGGGCATGATGGGTTCCGAACTGTTTGCTGGCCTGCGCCCCCCCGAAGAGGTGATGGCCGTGCGCGACGTGGAAGGCGTGAGCGTCGGCGAGGCGCTGAAGGCGGTTCACGACGCCTTTCCGCGGATCGCGCGCCGGCCGACCGGCTTCCCGGTCCACGCCTATGTCGAGCCGCATATCGAGCAGGCCGACAGGCTCGAAAGCGAAGGCGCCGTGATCGGCGTCGTCTCGGGCATCCAGGGCAAGAAGACCTACGAGATCACCCTTGCCGGCCGCGAGGCGCACGCCGGCACGGAGCCGATGGCGCGCCGGCAGGATGCGGTGAGGGCATTCGCCGGGATCGCGGCGCGCATGCATGAAACGATGGCCGGCGATCCGTCGGTGAAGTTCACCATCGGTCGCGTCGTGGTCGAGCCGAACGCACCTTCCGTAGTGCCGGCCAGGGTGACGTTCCGCATCGATCTGCGCCATCCCGACAATGCGGCGCTCGAGGCTTTCGGCGCCCGCATCGAGGAGATCGCGAAAGCCGGCGCGGGGGCCTGCGGCGTCGATATCCGCCGGCTCGTCGACGCGCCGTCGAACGGCTTCGATACGGGCCTGCGCATGGCGATCCGGGCGTCGGCCGACCGGCACGGCCTCGCCAGGCTCGACCTGCTGTCCGCCGCCGGCCACGATGCGCGGCAGATGGCGTCGCTGACGCGCGCAGCGATGATCTTCATTCCCTGCCGTGGCGGCATCAGCCATCATCCGGGCGAATGGGCCGAGCCCGCCCATGTCGCAGCCGGCGCCACGGTTCTTCTCGACCTCCTGATGGCTGAGGCGGGCGTTTCGTCGAAACAAGGAGATGAAAGATGAGCACAGCCGAAGACATGGCGGAAATGCCGGTCCAACTGCCGCGCGAGCCCGCCAATGCGGCGCAGGCGCGCAGCCGCTACTTCAACTCCGGCAACGCCTTCAACATCAAGCTTCCTCCGGTGCCCGGCCATATCTTCGTGGACGAGCCGGCAGCGGCGCTGAAGATGGAGAAGACCGGCTTCATCGACTGCGACCAGTCGGCGAGCATGCAGTGCGCCTTCCCGGCCACGACGCCGCTGATGCTGGCGCGCTACGCCGTCGTAAAGGCAGGCGAGACGCTCGATACGACGCTCTCGAACACGGCGTCGATCTGGTACGTCATCGAGGGCAGTGCCGATCTTTCGATCGGCGAGGAGAAGGCCGCGCTCGGCAAGGGCGACGTCTTCCTCCTGCCGGGCGGCACAGCCTCGTCGATCTCCGCGCGGCAGGACAGCGTTTTGTGGGCCGTCGGCAATGACCCGCAGCTGAAATTCGACGCCTCGGTCCCGGTGACCGGCGCCGAGGCCGCGGTGCAGTTCGTGCACTATCCGGCCGGCGAGATCGCGCACCAGCTCGACGTCGTCTACAACCGCAACGCCAATGCCGACACCTCGGGCCACGCGTTGATCTTCTCCGCCGAGAAGACTGTGGCCGCACGCAACATCACGCCGACGATGACGCTGTCGCTCAACACGCTGAAGCCCAGAAGCGAGCAGCCGCCGCACAAGCACAATTCGGCGGCCATCACGCTGGTCGTCGCCGGCGAACCGGCCTATTCCATGGTGGCCGAGCAGAAATGCGACTGGTCGCCCTGGGCGACGCTGGTCACGCCGCCGGCGGCCAAGCACAGCCATCACAACCACGGCAGCACGCGTGCCGAATTCCTGATCGTGCAGGACGGCGGCTTCTATTATCACGCCCGCACCATGGGCTTCGAGTTCTACTGATGCGCCTGATCATCGACACGGATACGGCCGGCGACGACACCTATTCGCTGCTCTTGGCGATGCGCACGCCCGGCTCGACGCTGGAGGCGGTGACGATCTGCGTCGGCAACGTGCCGTTCGACCAGCAGGTGGAAAACGCTCTGGCGACGATCGAGGCGGCGGGCTTTTCCGGAAGGGTGCCCGTCTATTGCGGGGCGCGGCGGCCCATGGTCAAGCCGTGGGAAGCCTCGACCATGCACGGCAACGACGGCATGAGCGGCGCTAACCTGCCGATCGCCCGCCAGCGCCCGGAAAGCCAGCACGCGGTCGATGCGATCATCGATCGCGTCATGGCGGAGCCCGGCAAGATCGACATCCTGGCGCAGGCGCCGCTCACCAACATAGCGCTCGCCGTGATGAAGGAACCGCGCATCGCCAAGGCCGTGCGCCATCTCTGGATCATGGGCGGCACCGACAATTCCGTCGGCAACATCACGCCCTGCGCGGAGTACAATTTCTTCATCGATCCGGAAGCGGCGAGGATCGTCTTCGAGGCAGGCTTCGACATCACGCTGTCGACCTGGACGCTGACGCTGAAATCCAGCGTGTTCGAGACGGACCAGCTCGACGAGATATTCGCGATGAAAACGCCGCTGTCGGAATTCTACCGCAAGGTGTCCGCCGTGCCGCGGCAGATGGCGCAGGCGCGCTACGGCCGGCCGATGAGCACGCATCCGGACTCGCTCACCTGTGCCTGCGCGCTCGACCCCACCCTCATCGAGGCGTCGCGGCAGGCGGTGGTGCGCATCGAAACGGCCGGGGAGATCACGCGCGGTTTTTCGGCGATCCACCCGCCGGTGCTCGGCAACCGCTGGCCGGACTACAAGGTCAATGCGCGGGTCATCGAGCGGGCCTCCAACGGCGGCTTCTTCCGCATGATGAAGCAGGCACTCGCATAGGAGCGTCTCCCGCAGAGACCGGCGCTGCATCCGCGCCGGCCCTTTCGTTAGAGAAAGGGTGGATGGTTTTGCCGGCTCGGCGGTTTCGAATGCCGAGGGCATGCCTCAAAATCGGTCATACGATGCACAAGAAATGACGCTTTCTGCACGCAGAAAATCGTGTAACGTATGCAGAAAATTCACATCAGCATTCAAATGGTGTGGGCGTCGTCTTTCAGCGGTTTGAGGAGGCCGATGTGACGCTAGCGATGAGCAGGAGGGGTCATTTCCCGCCAGTCATGGCGACAGAGCGCTGCTTGGCACGCGGCTTGCCTGTATCCTCAGTGACGAAAACTGCATACGTGAGGATAGTCAGCATGGCGGAGGCAACGTGACGCTGGTTGAAGGATATTTCCATGGCGCCCACGCCGACGCCGGCGGACTGGCCAACGGCCGCGCGCCCACGAGGGGCAAGGTCGTGCCGGGCGCCGTCCCGGGGCAGGATGCGGCCGACGAGCGGCCTCTCATCGAGTTGCGGCAAATCTCCAAGACCTTCGGCACGGTCAAGGCGCTGCAGGATCTGGAGGTTTCGATCCGGCCGGGCGAGCTGGTCACGGTCGTTGGGCCGTCCGGCTGCGGCAAGAGCACGCTCTTCAACATTCTCGCCGGCCTGGAGGAGCCCGATCCGGGCAACATCCTGCGGCTGAAGGGTGTTAGCTCGACGGCCTCCGACCTGCTCGGCAAGGTCTCTTTCATGCCGCAGCGCGACCTGCTGCTGCCGTGGCGCAACGTCATCGACAATGCGATCCTGGCACTCGAGGTCGAGGGCATGCCGCGCGCCGAGGCGCGCAAGCTGGCGATGGACATGCTGCCGGAATTCGGCCTTGCCGGCTTCGAGGCGCAATATCCCAACCAGCTTTCGGGCGGCATGCGCCAGCGCGTCGCGCTGATGCGCACCTTCCTGTTCAAGCGCGACCTGATGCTGCTCGACGAACCGTTCGGCGCGCTCGACGCGCTGACGCGCACGATGATGCAGCGCTGGCTGCTCGACGTCTGGCAGAAGCACAAGCGCACGGTGCTGTTCATCACCCACGACGTCGACGAGGCGATCTTCCTCGGCGACCGGGTGCTGGTGATGACCGCACGCCCCGGCCGCATCAAGCTGGAGCAGGCCGTCGACCTGCCGCGCCCGCGCAAGGCCGACATCGTGACCTCCCCCGAATTCATCGCCCTGAAGAAGACCCTGCTCGAGGCGATCGAGGAGGAAAGCATGAAATCCTTCCAGGTCGCCGGCCGCTGACAGAGACGAGGAACCGACGATGAACGACCACTATTCCGGCCGCCCCGCCCACATCCCCGAAGGCGAATGGAAGGCGCGCGTCGATCTCGCCGCCTGCTATCGCATGGTGGCGCGGCTCGGCATGGACGATCTGATCTACAACCACATCTCCATGCGGCTGCCAGGCCACGAGGACCAGTTCCTGCTGAACCCCTACGGCTTCCTGTTCGAGGAGATCACCGCCTCCAGCCTGGTCCGCATCGACATCGCCGGCAACAAGCTCGACGACACGCCCCATACCGCCAACAAGGCGGCCTTCGTCATCCACGGGGCGATCCACAAGTCGAGCCACGACGCGGTCTGCGTGCTTCACACCCATTCCGACGCGAGCGTCGCCGTCTCCTGCCAGGAGGAGGGGTTGCTGCCGCTCAGCCAGTTCGCCATGCGCTTCTACAAGCGCCAGGCCTTCCACGACTACGAAGGCGTGGCGATCGATCTCGACGAGCAGGAGCGGATCATTCGCCACCTCGGCGACAACCGGGTGATGCTCATGCGCAACCACGGCATCCTGACGGTCGGCCGCACGCCCGGCGAAGCCTTCATGCTGCTCTATTATTTCGAGCGCGCCGCGCGCATCCAGCTCGACCTCCAGGCCGCTGCCGCATCCGGCGCCAGGCTTATCGTGCCGCCGCACGATGTCTGCGAAAAGGCGGCGCGCCAGTTCTGGGAGAACAAGGGCGACATCCTCATCGCCGGCGAGCGCGAGTGGCCGGCCTTCCTGCGGCGGCTCGACAGGGAAGGCGCGGACTACCGGCAATAGTTCCGGGCGGAGGACGACGACAACGACGAAAAACCAACAGAGAGGGTTCCATGTTCAAACGACGCACGTTCCTCGTGGCCTTCGCGGCCGCCTCTATCGGTCTTCAAGCGCCGGTCCCCGCCGTCGCGCAGGATATGGTCGATGCCAGCCTGCGCCTGAAATGGCTTACACAGGCGCAGTTCGCCGGCTTCTACGTCGCGCTGGAAAAGGGCTACTACAAGGACGAGGGCATCAACCTCACCATCAATCCCGGTGGGCCGAACCTGCTCACCGAGAACCTGGTGGCGACCGGCGCCGACACGTTCGGCCTTTCGGGCGGCACGGACAGCGTGTTCGCGGCGCGCGACAAGGGCCTGCCGGTCGTCTGCATCGGCGTCGCGCACCAGGTCACGCCGTTCGTCTTCGTCTCCCACAAGGACGGCCCGGTCCAGTCGGTCGCCGACTTCAAGGGCAGGACGGCCACCACCTGGTTCACCGGCGCCAACCACGTGCTGTCGGCGATGCTCTCCAAGGTGGGCGTCAGCCCGTCCGACGTGGACATCCAGCCGCAGCAGGTCTCTGTCACGCCGTTCGTCGACAAGCAGGTCGATGTCGTGACGGCGACGCGCCACAACGAACTCTATGTCATCAACGAGCGTGTCGGGAAGGACAACCTGAACCTGTTCGTGCCGGAAGACAGCGGCGTCTCCTTCCCGCGCGACACGCTGATCGTCTCGGAGAAGACGGCGGCCGAGCAGCCCGAGCTGGTCGAGAAGTTCCTGCGCGCCAGCGTCAAGGGCTGGAAGGAGGCCTTCGCCAATGAAAGCGAGGCGGTCGACATCATCATGAAGATCTCGCCGACGCTCGACCGCGCCCAGCAGGAGTTCATGCTGAAGGAGGTCAGGACGCTGATGACCGCCGGCAAGGGCTCGACCGACGGGCTCTTCGCCATCGACAAGGCGGCGGTCGGTTCCGCCAACGACCTGCTCGTCGAATACGGCGTGATCTCGAAGCCGGTCGATCTCGATGCCGCCTTCAATGCCACCTTCATCGAGAGCATCCCCGTCGAGGAAAGGCGCCTGTGAGCGGCTCAGCCACTGTGGCCGCCAACCTGTCCGTCGCATCGACGGGCAGGATCGGCGCGGTTCTCAAGCCGCTCGTCTGGCTGGTGGTCGCTATCGTCCTCGTCGAGGCGGCCGTCGTGGTTTTCGGCATCCGCTCCTACTACCTGCCGCGGCCGAGTGTGATCGCCTCGACGATCATGGCGACGCCTAGCGCCTATCTCGCCGGACTCTGGCGCACCTTCCTGGAAACGGCGCTCGGCTTTGTCGCCGGCAGCCTGTTCGGCGTCGTCATGGCCGTCGTCTTCCATCGCTGGGTGCTGCTGCGGGAGATGTTCTTTCCGCTCTTCGTCGTCTCGCAGACCATTCCCGTCATCGCCTTCGGCGCCGTCGTCGTTCTGTGGTTCGGCAACACGCTGCTCGCCAAGGCCGTGATCTCCTTCTACATCAGCTTCCTGCCGGTGACCGTGAACACGCTGCTCGGCTTTTCCGCCGTCGATCCCCGCCAGGTGCAGCTCATGCGCAGCTTCGGCGCCGACGATGCGCAGATCCTGCGCAGGCTCTATCTGCCCGCCGCGCTGCCGCAGCTCTTCGTGGCGCTGAAGCTCGCTTCCTCGCTCGCCCTCGTCGGCGCGATCGTCGGCGAGTGGTTCGGCGACACCACCGGCCTCGGCGTCCTTCTCCTCCAGGCCATGTACAATGAGAACGTCGCCGGCATCTGGGCAACCATCGTCGTCTCCGCCTGCCTCGGCATGGGGCTCTACGGCGTCGTCGCCTTTGCAGAGCGCAGGATCGTCTTCTGGGGAGGCGAGCAATGACTGCTTCCATTTCCTCCGACAGCGCCAGGCAGATTTCCCGCGGCATCGGCGGCGCGCTGCTGGTCGCCGTCGTCTGGGAGCTTTGCGCGCGCGGCCTCGACCTGCCGGCCTATGTGCTGCCGGCGATCAGCAGCATCCTCGCGGGACTTGCCAACGATGCCGGGTCGCTGCTTGCGGCTGCCCGCTTCACCGCGACCGAGTCCCTGGCGGGCTATGCCATCGGCTGCCTTGCCGGCATGGCGGCGGCGGTGCTGGTCACGATGGTTCCGAGCGCCCGAAGCGTGGTCGTGCCGCTCGCCACCGCCATCAATTCGGTTCCCGTCGTCGCCTATTCGCCGCTGGTGCTGCTGTGGTTCGGGATCGGCATGGCCTCGAAGGTCGTGATGGTGGCGATCGCCGTCAGCTTTACGATCTTCCTCAGCACGATCGCCGGCCTCGACCGCGTCGATCGCAAGTCGGTCGACCTCCTGCGTTCCTTCGGCGCAGGCCGGCTCGCGGTGCTGTGGCGGCTGCGCCTGCCGACGGCGCTGCCGCTCATCATCGCCGGCATGCGCGTCTCCACCGTGCGCAGCGTCATCGTAGCCATCGTTACGGAGATGCTCGGCGCCTATGGCGGGCTCGGCTGGGTGATCTACCAGGCGGTGCTGCAGGTCGATTTCGTGAAGGTCTGGGCCGCCATCATCGTGGCGTCGGCCATCAGCCTCGCCTTCTTCGGCGCCATCAGTTTCGTCGAGCGCCGCTACGTCTTCTGGAGATAGCATAGCATGACACGCAAGATGCATTTCGGCCTCTTCCTGCTCGGTACCGGCAGCCATGTCGCCGGCTGGCGCGTGCCCGGCGCGATGGACAGTTTCCAGGACATCGGAATGATCCGGCAGATCGCGGTCGAGGCTGAGCGTGGCCTGTTCGATCTCATCTTCGTGGGCGACAACCTCAATGCCGACCCGGCCGCCCACCCCTCCTACACCGCCCGGCTGGAGCCGCTGACGCTGCTTTCGGCCATTGCCGGCGCGACGCAGCATATCGGGCTCGGCGCGACCGTCTCGACAACCTATTGCGACCCATTCACCGTCGCCAGGGTCTTCGCCTCGCTCGATCACCTGAGCGGCGGGCGTGCCGCGTGGAACGCGGTGACGACGGCCAATCCGGCGGCGGCGGCGAATTTCGGCACGGTCCATCCCGACCATTCGAAGCGCTACGAGATCGCCGAGGAGTTCTTGACCGTGGTGCGCGGCCTGTGGGACTGCTGGGCCGACGACGCGATCGTCGCCGACCGCGAGACAGCCATCTACATCGATCCCGCCAGGGTGCGCGCGCTCGATCACGAGGGCACGCATTTCAAGGTCAAGGGACCGCTCAACATAGGCCGCTCGCCGCAGGGCCAGCCGGTCATCCTGCAGGCGGGCGGCTCGGGCCCCGGCCAGGAGCTCGCGGCAAAATCGGCCGACGTCGTGTTCTCCGTCACGCAGGATCTCGACGAAGCCCGCGCCTTCTACCGTTCGGTGAAGGACAGGCTCGCGAAATACGGCCGCAGTGAGGAGTCCATGGTCGTGCTGCCCGGCGTAATGCCGATCGTCGGGCGCACCGAGCGCGAGGCGCATGACAAACTCGCCGAGCTCCAGGGCTTCATCAGCGAGACCAACGCGTTGGCGCTCATGAGCGACCGCTTCGGCGTCGACATGAGCGTCTACGATCTCGACGGACCGATCCCGGACGACCTCGTGCCCTCCGACAACTACCACGCATTCGCCAGGGTCATGCTCGACAAGGCGAAGCGCGAGAACATGCGGCTGCGCGACGTCTACAACCTCATGGCGGCGGCGCGCGGCCACTGGGTCCTGTGCGGCACGCCGGACTATGTGGCCGACACGCTAGAGACCTGGTTCACGACGCGGGCTGCCGACGGCTTCAACGTCATGCCGTCGCACTTCCCGGCGGGCCTCACCGATTTCGTCGACCTCGTCGTACCGATCCTGCAGGAGCGCGAACTGTACCGCACGCAATACGAGGGTACGACGCTGCGCGACCGCATGGGCCTGGAACGTCCGGCCCGCATCTGAGGAGGGCCAACGTGGGCATCATGACACATCGCTTCCAGACGGTGGAGAGCGCGGACTACCGAAACGGCATGGCCCGGTTGGCAGCAGCGGTAAACATCGTCACGACACGCACGGCAGACGGTCGCTTCGGCTTCACGGCTTCGGCCGTATGCAGCGTGAGCGATGCGCCGGCCACCTTGCTCGCCTGCATCAATCGGACGAGCTCCTGCTTCCCGGCCTTCGATCGCGCCCGCTTCTTCAGCGTCAACACGCTTGCCCCCTCGCATGAGGCCCTGTCCGATCTGTTCGGCGGCAAGACCTCCATGACCGAGCGCTTCTCGTCAGGGCGTTGGGTGGAGGGCAGGACCGGCGTTCCCGTGCTCGAGGACGCCTTGGTGAGCTTCGAATGCGAGCTTGCCAACGCGTTCGACGAAGGCACGCATCGCGTCCTGTTCGGCCGGGTGATCGATCTTCGCAGCAGCGACCAGGAAGCTGCCTTGCTCTATTACTCTCGCCGGTATGTGGCCTGGAACAACAGCTAATTCACCCGCCGCGGAAGATACCGGCTGTTTTGAAGCAAAAAGCGCTCAAATTCAGCCGAAGTTCGGCTGCTTGTTGACCTTATCGCATGGTTCTTGTCTGAAGCCTGTAGATTTTCGGGCTGCATCGCGGCGCTGATGGCCGCCACAAAACCGTCGTCCGAGCTGCGGACATCGTCGCTGTTGTCGATTTCGATCCGGTCCGGGGATGCAGCTCCGGGCTTGACGGTCCGGGCTAGCTGTGAGCTTTCAGCCACAGCGAGCGCCATTTGTCTGGCCGGAATTGAAAGCGTCTTCTCGCCAAGGTGGGCCAGCACAACAAACTGTGCAGGTTCCGACACCTCCATCGGAAGGCAGATCAGTTCGGTCCCATCGGAGCTGAAGTCGGGCCTCGGTCGTACGCACGAAAGCCCTACGCCCCAGCCGTTGGCGACCAGCCCCCTTTGCATCTCGAAACTCGGTGCCATCTGTATGTTCCGCAGCGTCGCTCCGTGCTTTCGGAACAGGCTCTCGAAATACTCTCGGGTGATTGGAAAATCCTCGATCACCACCCTGTCGGAGGAGAGATCACGCAGGTTGACCTGGGTCGACATGGCAAGCGGATGATCGCGTGGGAGCAACACGTATGGTGGCAGGCGGTCGATGACGGTTCTGGCAATACCGTGCGACTTTAGTTCGATGTCGTATGTGATGGCGAGGTCACATCTCCCGTCGAGAATCTGGGCGCGGACCTCTGCCAGATCGCCTTCGCTGAGCCGGTACGAAATATTTGGTGCGCTCTTTGCAAAATTGGTGAGCATCTTTGGAAGATAAATCGATCCGAGATCCCTGAAGCAAGCGATTGCGATCTCCCCAGCTAAGACGCTGTCGTGCTCGCCCCTCGCAATACGGTATCCATCAGCCAGGATGGTCTTTGCCTGTGTCAGCAGGCGCCGCCCGCCCGGTGTAATGGCAAGCCCCTGTCCGGCTTGTCGCTTGAAGAGGGTACGCCCCAAAGCGATCTCAAGCTCAGAAATCGCGACGGACACCGAGGGCTGGGAGACATTGCAGGCAGTCGCTGCAGCGGTGACGCTGCCGTGGCCGGCGACTGCGACAAAGTACTCGAGCTGACGGAATGTGTACGGTATAGGCATTGGCTATGATTGATTATCCAGATTTAATTACAGCCTAATGTTCCAATTGCCTATCCCTCAGGTTGGCCAATAGACAGTGAGGAGATCAGCATGCAGGAACAAAGCAGCCGTGTCATTGCCGAAGCGACGAAACGGGCGAAATCCCGACTTTCGCAAGCCGACATCGATGCCTACCGACGGGATGGAGCAATCTGCGTCAGAGGGTTGCTCAGTCCAGACGAAGTTGAATTGTGCCGGCAGGGAATAGCAGAAAACATGGCCAATCCCAGTCCGAGGGCGAGTGTCGCCAGCCGTCCGGACGACCCGGGCTATTTCATCGAGGATTTCTGCAACTGGCAGGATATTCCCGCATACCGAGACTTCATCTTCAATTCGGCCGCGGGCGCCGTGGCCGGGCTGCTGATGGGCGCTGAAACGGTGCGGCTCTATCACGATCATCTGTTGGTGAAGGAGCCCAACACACGCGCCAAGACGCCCTGGCACCAGGACCAGCCCTATTACAACATCGACGGGCTGCAGAACTGCAGCATGTGGGCGCCCATGGACCCGGTGTCGCGCGCCGCAACCCTGGAATTCGTCGCCGGCACGCACAAGGGGCCTTGGCTAATGCCGCGCTCGTTCATGTCAAGCGAGGCGAAATGGTTCCCGGAAGGGACGTTGTCGGACCTCCCCGACATCGAGGCCGACCGATCTGCATTTAATATCCTCGGCTGGGAGCTGGAGCCAGGTGACGTGGTGTTCTTCCACATGCTGACGCTGCACGCGGCCGCCGGCGTCGGCAGCGGCCGCCGGCGGGTACTCTCGGTTCGCTTCCTTGGCGACGACATCACTCATGCCCCGCGCAAATGGCGGACGTCACCACCGTTTCCCGGCCTTGACGACGAGCTAAAGCCCGGCGCGCCGATGGATCACCCGCTATTTCCAGTTCTCTGGGAGCGCACTGCGGCCAGCGTGGCGGCTTGGACGTCCGTACTATAAGGTTTGTGCATAATGCCATAACCGCGGATGCATTGTGTTTGCAGGCCCAGGTGCAGCGTATTGATGGGGTCGGTACCAGCGACCTCATCAAGGCTTGATGGATGCGAAGCGCTGGGCGCGGCGCATCCATTCCAGAGAGGCTGAACCCATGAATCTCGTGAGAACATTTATAGCCGGAGCTCTAACTTCGTTGATTTCAGCTGGTCTGCAATCCACGGCGAGCGCCGAGACGCTCGTGGTCTGTACGCCGCGCAGCGTGCAGAACCTGAACGCTGCCCAGCAATGGGTTACCCCCAGCGTCGACGTAATGAACGCCATGCACAATCGCCTGGTGGAAATCGAGCGCGGTGGAACAAAGCTGGTGCCGGGGCTGGCGACGTCGTGGGAGATTTCGGAAGATGGCCTGATCTACACCTTCCACTTGCGAAAAGGGGTGAAGTGGCACAGCAATCCGCTGTTCACCCCGACGCGTGACTTCAATGCCGACGACGTGATCTTCACGATCGATCGCTACCGGGACCCCAACCATTTCTTCCATGGCGTTGGCGTGGGAAGCCAGTATTTTGACTATACAAAGATAGACAAGAACATCGTCGAGATGAAGAAAGTCGACGACTACACCCTGCAGATCACGCTTGCCAAACCGACCGCGGTCTTTCTCGAACAGATGGCGTCGGAGTCGGTGTCGATCCAAAGCGCCCAGTATGGCGAAGCGATGAAGGATGCGGGCACACCGGACCAAGTGGATCTGCAGCCCATTGGTACGGGGCCGTTCCGGTTTGTCGCCTTCCAGAAGGAGGTCATGACCCGTTTCGCCAAGTTCGACGATTACTGGGCGATCAAGGAGGGCGACGCTTCTCGCGGGGCTCTTGTCGACGACCTCGTGGTTGTCGTCACGCCCGATCCGACCGTGCGACTTGCTCAGGTCAAAGCAGGCGAATGTAACATCCTGATCGACCCATCCGCCGCGGATGTCCTGGACCTTGTGAGCACCCCTGTGGAAGGGCTGGCGCTCGCCACCGTGCCGGGTACGTCCACCGGACTCCTCTACTACCCGCTGCTCCCGTTCAGTGGTGCCGATCAGCGCGTCCCGATGGGCGACATGAAGGTGCGTCAGGCGTTTGCCCATGCAATCGACAAACAGGCGATTATCGAGGCCGTGTTTGGCGGTGCGACGGGAACAGTGGCGACTTCATTCGTACCTCCGCCAATCCCGGGCTTCGTCGAACTGGAGCCTTATTCGCGCGACGTCGAGAAGGCCAAGCAGTTGCTCGCCGAAGCGGGTTATCCGGACGGCTTCACTATAGAGCTTTGGCTCGCTCCACTGAACCGCAGCTACATGCCGAATTCTCAGCGCGCCGCCGAACTCGTCCAGGCAGACCTCGCCGAGGTCGGCGTGAAGGTGAATATCATCGCGATGGACATGGCGGAGCTTCGACAGAAGCGGCGTGACGCCAAATATGCGTACATGGCATTCAGCGGCCTGAACATGGACTACCCCCACGCCAATGCTGCCGTCGACGGCATGTTCAGTTGCGGGGGCTGGTCGACCGTTTGCGACGAAGAGATCGAGCGCCTTTATCAGGCGGGCAAAGTCGAGCTTGATAAAGAAAAATCGGCCGACATCTACGCTCACCTGCAGAAACGCTTTCGCGAGGTTCTTCCGGTTCTCCCGCTGGCAAATCCAATCGAGTTCCAGGTGGTGAGTTCGAACGTCCAAAACTATAAGATTCACACGCTGGGCGGCCAGGCCTTCTGGGGCGTTTCAATCAAACCATGACGTGATCGCACCTCCCACGCCACACGTCGGCAACATCGAGGCGGCCAAGGCCGCCTCGATGTGTCAAGGCAGTTGTCGGCAACGATCTGACAATTCCGTAGCGGCGAGGGAACCGGCGCTACCGCTTAAGCCACCGCCTGGAGGTTCTAGATTGTGTTGAGGTACTTAGCGGGCAGAGCCGCCGTGGCGTTTTTCACACTGCTCGGCGTGTCGCTGGCAACCTTCTTTCTCATTCGCCTCATACCCGGCGATCCCATCCTCCTGCTGATGCCCGCAGAGCGAGAGATCTCGGAGGAGCGGTATCAACAGCTCATCATACAGTTTGGCTTCGATCGCCCGCTCTGGGAGCAGTATTTTCGCTACATCGCAGGCCTTTTCAGCGGCGACCTCGGGATTTCCGCGTTTACCCGTCAGCCCGTGCTGAGCGAGTTTATGAGCCACTTCCCGGCAACCATCGAGCTGGCTCTGACAGCGACATGCTTTGGGCTCCTTCTCGGCGTGCCTGCCGGAATGATCGCTGCGCTTGCCAGGGGGACTGCGATCGACCTCGGCCTGATGAGTGCGGCGCTCGTCGGGTTCTCGATGCCGGTGTTCTGGTGGGGCATGATCCTCATCACTTTTTTTTCAGGCTATCTCGGCTGGACCCCGGTTTCGGGCCGCATATCCGTCTTGTACTTTCCGACACCCACCACCGGCTTCATGCTTGCCGATACCCTCCTCGGGGGCGACTTGAGGGCGTTCTGGTCGGCGCTGAACCATCTCATCCTCCCCACTGTGACCTTGGGGATCATTCCGCTAGCCATCTTTGCGCGGCAGACGCGGTCCGCCATGGCGGAGGTTCTGAACGAAGACTACGTGCGGACGGCGCGGGCGAAAGGCCTGAGCGAGTTTCGGGTGGTTGTCGTTCATGCTTTGCGCAACGCGCTCATCCCCGTTACGACGGTCGTCGGTCTGACGATGGGTGGGCTGCTGGCCGGCGCGATCCTGACGGAGACGGTGTTTGCCTGGCCGGGCATCGGTACGTGGATCGTTAAGGCGATCCTCAGCCGCGACTATCAGGTCATCCAGGGCGGAATACTGCTGATCGCGCTCGTCCTGATCCTGGTCAACTTCGCGGTCGACGTCCTCTATGGCGTTCTCGACCCTCGGATTCGCGCGGGAGGTGCCTCATGACGGCAAAGGACACTCGTGAACCCATAGTAAGCAGCTCAGGCGAGCCGGTTGCACTGATGCAGGCTGGACCTTTGCGGGAGTTCTGGCTCCTTTTTCGAAAGAACCTAAGCGCGATGGTGGGCTTGACCATCCTGTTGGTCTTCCTGTTCGTAGCGGTCTTTGCCGATCTCATCGCTCCCCACTCGCCGATTATGCAGTTCCGCCAGCACAGCCTTCAGCCTCCGGTTTGGCAGGACGGAGGCTCGGCGCGATTTCTCCTCGGCACCGACGCCGTCGGTCGCGATCTTCTTTCCCGCTTGATGCACGGCTCCCGCTTCTCCTTCTACGTCGGCTTTTGTGTCCTAACCCTCTCGCTCACCCTTGGGGTCGCTCTGGGCCTCGTCGCTGGATATTTCCGGGGGTGGCTCGAGGAGATCATCATGCGGCTCTCCGACATCCTCTGGTCTTTTCCCTCGCTTCTGCTCGCCTTCGTCGTCGTCGCCGTTCTAGGCCCGAGCCTCACCAATGCGATGATTGCGATAGCGCTGGCTTATTTGCCGGAATTTATCCGCATCACGCGCGGCCAGGTTCTGGTGGTGGCAAACCGAAACTATGTCATCGCCAGTCGTATGGCAGGAGCCGGTCCCTTGCGGCTCATGTTCACCGCTATTCTCCCGAACTGTCTTGCGCCCGTCATCGTCCACGCCAGCCTCGTCTTCTCTTCGGCGATCCTGGCGGCTGCAGGATTGAGCTTCCTCGGTCTTGGCGCTCAGCCGCCCGCGCCGGAATGGGGCGCGATGCTCGCGGAATCGCGGGAGTTCATCCTGCGCGCATGGTGGGTTGTAGCGTTTCCGGGGCTCGCTATTCTTATCATGGTTCTGGCCGTGAACTTTATCGGCGACGGTCTGAGGGACGCGCTGGATCCGCGGCTGAGCAGAGCATGACAGGCGAGCATGAATCATCGGCAAGTCGAGATCTTCGCGACGGTAATGCGGGCAGGCACGGCCTCCCATGCGGCCGACCTCTTGGGCATCACCCAGCCAGCTGTTAGCCGCGCCATCGCCGACCTCGAGAAGTCGGTGCGGTTCTCTCTGTTTGCGCGAATTCACAACCGGCTTGTTCCGACGCCCGAAGCGCGGCTGTTCTTCCGGGATGTCGAGGCCTCGTTTCGCGGCCTGGACACCTTGCGATCGAGCGCGGCCTGGATACGTGACCAGGGAGCCGGGGAGATCAAGATCGCCAGCCTGTCGGCCCTCAGCTCGTCTGCCGTGCCGCAGGCAATCTCGACCTTCCAGAAGAAGCACGCCGACATCCGCGTAACGCTGCATGTGTTGTGGTCGCGTGATGTTCGCGACCGGATCGCATCCGGGCAGTTCGACGTCGGGCTTGCGGCGGACGAGATCGACACCTCGGGGATTCACGCGCAGCCGTTTGCGACCCACAGGGTTGCGTGTCTGATGCCGAAGGGACATCCTTTGTCTCTCAAAGAGGTTATCGAGCCGGCGGACCTGGCGGAAGTTCCGCTGGTGACCTACGTTCCGGAGGATCGTTGGCGGCAGCAGCTGGATGCAGCCTTCGCCGCCGCGAACGTGAAGCCGAAGATCGCCGTCGAGACCACTTACTCCTCGACGATCTGCTCGCTCGTATCGCAAGGCATCGGCGTCGGTTTTGTCAGCCCAGGTGCGACCGGTGGTGCGGATATCTCGCACCTTGTCGTGCGCCGCTTCGAACCGAAGATCATCGTGCGTGTCCTTCTGATCCTGCCGCTCGATCGACAGAAATCGCTGCTCGTGCGGGAATTCATCGATTGCCTGCTCGAGACCCGTTCAGCGCAGCCCCAGGCATCATAACTTTTCATTATACCAAGCATACCTTGCCTACATTGTCCGGCGTGAAGCCTGGCGAATAGCATGCGCCATGCTGACGTGCGTCCGTCGTCCGGAGAGAAGCTTTGCCTGATTTCATGCAGTTGAACCCCCCGGTGCATCGCGCATCGACCGTTCTGTTCAAGGACACCGACGCATTCCTGGCCCGAGGGTCCCAGCTCTATGACGGGTTTATGTATGGGCTCTACGGAACGCCGACGACCCGCGAGTTGGAGACACGCATCGCCGCGATTGAGGGCGGGCATCGGGCGATCGTCGTTCCATCAGGGCTCGCGGCAATCACGCATGTCATACTCGCGCTGTGCAAACCCGGCGACCATATCATCATCACCGATTCCGCCTATGGCGGCTCGCGCGCCTTCGCGACGAGCGCGCTTGTGCGCCTCGGCATCGACGTCGAATACATTCCGTCGGACGCAGATTCCGTGCAGGCGTACCTCAAGCCGCAAACGCGGCTGGTGCTCCTGGAATCGCCCGGTTACTACACGATGGAGATCCAGGATATCGCGGCCATCGCCGCTGAAGCCCATGCCGCCGGTGCGCTCGTCCTTCTCGACAACAGCTGGGGTTTTGGCGCCTCATCCATGTTCGAGCATGGCGTCGATATCTGCTGCACCGCGCTGTCGAAATATGCTGCCGGCGCCGGCGACCTCTGCATGGGTTCCATCACCGTTGCCACGGAGGACATGTACCGCACGCTCAAGGCCTTTGTTGCCGGCTTGGGCGCTGGCGTGTCCTCCGATGACGCCTATCTGGTGATGCGGGGGCTGCTCACACTCGACACTCGCTTGCGCGATCATGCGGCTCGGGCGCTCGGGCTGTCGCAATGGCTAAGCGGTCATCCGGCGGTCAAGGAGGTGATCAATCCCGCTCGCCCCGGTGATCGGTGGCACGCAAGGTTTCAGAAATACTTTCGCGGCGGCAACGGCCTTTTCTCCGTCGTGCTTCATGACGGTTCGCTCGACGCCATTCGGCGCATGCTTGGCGGCCTCGAGGTGTTCAAGATCGGCGCTAGCTGGGGAAGTCCGCACAGCCTTCTTGCTGCCGCATATCCGCACGGCGAGCGGTCAGTCGATCGATGGCCGAAAGACCAGTACATCCTGCGCCTTCACATCGGTCTCGAAAATGTCACCGCGCTGAAGTGCGATCTCGACCGGGCCTTGTCACGCGCGGCCGGGATTGCGGCCTTGCGGGTCCGCTAGCCGATGGGTGCGATCGATACAGTACTAGGGTTGATCGACGAGCATTTCGACCGGTCGATCGAGAAGCTTTTTGAGCTGGCGCGTATCCCCTCCGTGTCCTCTGATCCAGCCCTCGCAGGCGAGTGCCGCAGGGCCGCCCTCTGGCTGTCGGATTATGTGTCTTCTCTGGGCTTCCAATCCCGGCTCATGGAAACGGGCGGTCATCCGGTGGTCTACGCAATCTTGGGAGACTTGAACGATACGACCAAGCCGCACGTGCTCTTCTACGGACACTATGACGTCCAGCCGGTCGACCCGATCGAGAAGTGGACCAATCCGCCCTTCGAACCAAAGATCGATGTCGCCAAGGACGGGACCGAACGCCTGCTCGGCCGGGGCATGTCAGACGACAAGGGCCAGATATTCACGTTCCTTGAGGCATGCCGCGGGTGGATTGAACACACAGGCACACTGCCCGTTAACGTCACCATCTTTCTCGAAGGCGAGGAAGAGGCTGGCTCGCCGAGCCTCGAGCGGACCCTCATAGAGCAAGCCGGCGACCTTGCCGCGGATGTCGTCCTCGCCTGCGATTCCGCCATGTGGGACCGCGACACACCTGCGATCGCCACGCGTCTCAAGGGGCTGTTCCATGACAAGGTGATCGTTCACGGGCCCAACCGCGATCTTCATTCCGGAACATATGGCGGAGTCGCCGCCAATCCGCTGCGCGTGCTGTCGAATATACTGGCTGGCCTCTATGATGCCGACAATCGAGTGGCCATCCCGGGCTTCTACGATGAGGTCGAGCAAGTTCCGGCCTCCGTACGGCAGCAATGGCGCGAACTTGGCTCGGCCGCGGATGCTGCGCTCGGCGATGTCGGGTTGTCGATACCTGTGCTCGAGACCGGCTACACGGCTATGGAGCAGACATGGGCCCGGCCGGTGGTCGATATCAATGGCGTCGGTGGCGGCAATCAGGGTCCACCCCGTTCGGTCCTGCCGTCGCAAGCCTGGGCGCGGTTGTCGTTCAGGCTGGTGGCATCCCAGAAGCCCGACGTGATCCGCCGGCTGTTTCGCGAACACGTGGTGTCGCAAGTACCTTCTGACTGCCGCGTGTCGTTCGAAGGCGACGACGGCTGCGGCGCCTACGCGCTCAAAGAGGACAATCCGTTCCTGATCGCCGCGGCAAGGGGGCTGGAGGCCGAATGGGGGCGGCAGCCGAAATTTCCCGGATCTGGCGGCTCGATACCCGCGATCGGATGGTTCAAGGACCATCTCGGGCTAGACAGCATCATGGTGGGTTTCGCCCTCGATGACGACGCGATCCATGCGCCGAATGAAAAATACGATGTGCGTTCCATGCGCAAGGGGACGCGATCCTGGGCCAGGATCCTAGAAGAGGTATCTCGGGTCGATCTCAAGTGGCGCAGGACCGAAAGGTAGCGGATGGATTCTCTGTGGCCCCTCTACCTGAACGAGGAGAACGCCGTGGCCGAGGTCAGGGGGGCATCAGATGCCGGCAACGCACACCTGTTGGAGGTCGATAATCTCGTTGTCGAGTTCGAGACCAGGCAAGGCGTCTTCCGCGCCGTCGATGGGATTTCATTGCATTTGGCGCGAGGCGAGATCCTGGCAGTGGTGGGAGAATCCGGTTCGGGCAAGTCGGTGCTGATGCACGCCATATTGGGGCTCCTCACTCCGGGTGCGAGGGTTACCGCCGACCGCATCGTCTTTAGGGGCAGGGATGTCCTGGCGTTGAAGGCTTTTGAGCGGCGAGCACTCCTTGGCAAGGAAATCGGTGTCATATTCCAGGATCCGATCGGCAGTCTCAATCCTTGCTACACGATCGGCTTTCAGATCGATGAGATTCTGAGACGCCATACGCCACTTGATCAAAGCGCTCGACGTGACCGGACGATTGCCATGCTCGACCGGGTTGGCATTCCGATGCCTGCCGAGCGACTGTCTTCCTTTCCCCATCAGATGTCCGGCGGCCAGTGTCAACGGGTCATGATCGCCATGGCGCTGGCATGCGAGCCGTCGCTTCTGATCGCGGATGAGCCCACGACTGCCCTGGACGTGACCATTCAGAAGCAGATCCTCGATCTGCTGATGACGCTACAGCGGTCTCGCGGGATGGGGATGGTCATCGTCACCCACAATATGGGCGTGGTGTCCGAGGTCGCCGATCGGGTCTTCGTGCAGTACCGCGGCAAGATGATGGAGTGCGCGGACGTCATCGAAATCTTCGAAAACCCGCAGAGCCGGTACACCCAGGCCCTTCTGTCGGCTCTCCCGGAAAACGCGGTCGGCACCAGGCTGCCCGTCATTTCCGGCCTGTTTTGAGAATTCGAACATGACGGCACCAATCCTCGAATGCCGGTCGATTGTACGGAAGTACCACATTTCGCCCGGCCTGCTCGGCGACCAGCGAACGATCACCGCAGTCAATAATGTCAGCTTCGCACTGAAGCGTGGAGAAACGCTTGCCGTCGTCGGCGAAAGCGGAAGCGGCAAGACAACGCTCGCGCGCATCCTTGCGATGATTGACCCGCCGACGGCAGGGGACCTCCTGGTCGAAGGGAAGAAAGTCTCGCCTGGACGGGCAGTCGAAACTGACGTCCGTCGAAACATCCAGATGGTCTTTCAGGACCCGTACAGCTCGCTCAATCCGCGGCAAAGGATCAACACGATTCTGGAAGAGCCGTTGCGCATCAATATGCGAATCGATGGACGTGAGCGGGGAAGGCTCGTCGCCGAGATGTTGGAGAGAGTGGGTTTGGGCGGCGGCTATTCCACCCGTTATCCTCACATGCTATCGGGCGGGCAGCGGCAACGCGTAGCCATCGCCCGAGCACTGATGCTGCGTCCAAAAATCCTGATCCTGGACGAACCCGTTTCCGCTCTCGATCTGTCCGTGCAGGCACAGATACTCAACCTGCTGGCGGAACTCCGAGAAGCTTACAGCCTAAGCTACGTTTTCATCAGCCACGACCTCGCCGTGGTCCGCTTCTTCGCGGATACAGCGATGGTGATGCACAGAGGGGATGCCGTGGAAATGAAGAGCTGCGCGGAACTCTTCTCTTCCCCGCAGCACGCTTACACGAAAACCCTGCTCCAGGCTTCCCCCCGTATAGATCTCGCGAAAATACGCCAACGGCTGAAGACCGGAAACTAGTATCGCTTGCCGTCATGTCGCGCCAAACTCCATAGGCGCGGATCATCCGAATGCAGTTCGATTAACCGTGCTCGAAGACAGCTGCGGCGCGCTCTGCGGGTGGCGGCAAATATCGGGCCTTTCGGTCCTGCCTCGGTCTCCTAAGTGCACTTGACGCCGACCCTGCGGGCGGTTGCGGGGAAGGACTTATGATATGTCGGCGCCGCGGCTTCAAAAGCCGTGCCCAACGAGATGATAATAAGTTTCCCCCCGAAACTATCCATTTCTATCCGATCGCGCGCTATGCTGCTGAAATCACAAACCAAATTTGAATTAGATCAATGCCAAGGCTACGATAGACCGACCGAAACCTTGCCCTGCCGTGCTTGCGCTTTGCTTACGCGTGGAATCTCTCAAGGGAACGACCATGCATGGCGAAGCTGACAAAACGAACGGTCGATACCACCAAAAATCAAATCCTCGGACTATGTCGTTTGGGACGACGATCGTGGTGTTCTTCTTCTCGATGACGACCTTCTTGGCGCGGCCGAGCATTTGGAGCGTGACGTTTCCAGCTTGATCTTCCGAGATGGCGGTGCCGCCGGTGGGGAGGCGATGTCCTCCAGCATGGCCTTGCGGCCATCGCCGAAGCCGGGGGCCTTGACGACAGCAACCTTCAGGCCGCCGCGCAGCTTGTTGACGACCAGCGTGGCCAGCGCCTCGCGCTCGACATCCTCGGCGATGATGAACAGCGGCTTGCCAGACTGCACCACGGCTTCGAGAATCGACAGCATCGCCTGCAGATTGCCGAGCTTCTTCTCGTTGATCAGAACATAGGGCTCTTCGAGCTCGACCCGATCTTATCCTGATTTGTGATGAAATACGGCGAGAGATAACCGCGGTCGAACTGCATGCCCTCGCCCTGTGAAACGGCTCAAAGCGAAGGGCGTGATGTCATAGGACGCGTCTGAGCGGGTTGCCGCCTCGGCCAGCAGCTTGCCGGAGAAGGCGCCGGCGAGATTGCCGAAGAAGTGCCCGGTATTGAGCATCAAGCCTTCGATGCCGCAGGCGGCATCGATCACCGGCAGTCCGTCCGGGGTCTGTGCCACGAGTCCGGCCCATTGTCTGGTGATCGGCAGTTCCGACAGGGCAGGGAAGTTCCTGCTCATGATGGAGCAGGCCATCGCCTGGCCCGCAACCGTCGGCTGGTCGTGGCTGCTGCCGATCTCATAGGCGCAGCCGAACTGGATCGACCCGTCGGGCATGCTGGCGATCTGCTCGGTGAAGCCGAGGGCGGGCCGGATCTGCTCGGAGGGATCGCGCGGAAAGGCGGCCGCGTCCATGCCGGGCGGGGTGAAGAAACGGAACAGCGACTGGCCCGCCACGACCCGTCCGATGCGGAACGGCGCCGCGCCTGTCGAAGCGGCCTCGAACCTGGTCCACTGAAAGGGGACGCCGAGGCCGTGCGGCGCCAGAAGCTCGTTGGACCACGGGCCGCAGGCCACCACGACGGTTGCGCAGGCGAGAACATCGCCGCCGGCAAGGCGCACCCCGCGACAACGGCCCTTCTCCACCTCGATCGCCGTCACACGGGCGGGCGCGATCAGCCGTCCGCCGGCGTCGCTGAAGGCGGCCACCAGGCGGCGGACGAGCAGGGGCGTGTCCTGATGCGCATCGAGCGGGTTCCAGACCGCGCCGGACACTTGCGGTCCGATCTGCGGACAGAGCGAGTGCAACTCTTCACGGTCAAGCAGCTTTAGCGACAGCCCGGCTTGCGCCCTGTCAGCGACAAACGCGCGGGCGGCCTCGGCAAAGGCCTCGTCGCGGTAGGTGATCAGGCCGCCGCAGGCGCGGAAGCCGAAATCGGGGAGCTCGCCGGCAAGGGTTTCGACAATTCGCCGACCGGCAAGGGAAAACTCCATCGCCGTGCCGGCCGCCTTCGTCTGTAGCCAAAGGAATCCGGGATTGCGCCCCGAAGCGCCCCAGGCGGGCGCATGCTGTTCGATCAGGGCGACCGAGAGGCCCTGCCGGCGCAGATAGTAGGCGCTTGCAGCGCCCGCTATCCCCCCGCCCACGACCACGGCGTCGAATTGTTGCGTCACCACGGCAGTTCCGCGCGCTCCAGATGGAGGAGAAGCCGCTGCAAGACGTTGCGGCAGCGATCGACTTCGGTGAGTTCCAGATATTCGTCCGGCTTGTGCGCCTGCTCGATGGAACCCGGCCCGCAGACGATGGAGACGATGCCCGCTTTGCTGAAGAGACCTGCCTCGGTGGCGTAGGCCACCTTGGCATGGTCGTTGCGGCCCACAAGCTGCTTCACGAAGGTGACCGCCGGGTGGGAGGCGTCGGTGTCGAACCCGGCAAGCTCGGCGACAGGTTCGATCGTGACGCTGCTCTGCGGCGAGACCGCCCGCATGCGCGGAAGGATCTCGCGCTCGATGCGCTCTTCGAGGCGGCCGATCAGCTCTCGCGTATCCACCGCGGGCAAGGCGCGAATGTCGAACTGGAACGCACATTCGGCAGGAATGATGTTGGCCGCGTTGCCGCCCGCGACCGTGGTGACCGACAGTGTCGAATAGGGCACGTCGTAGCCATCGTCGCGCAGTCCGCTCACGCGCTGCTCGCGTGCCATCTCGCCGATTATGCAGATGATCTCCGCAGCATATTCGACGGCGTTGACGGCGGCCGGCGCAAGGCTCGAATGCGCGGAACGGCCGGAGAGCGCCACGCGGTAGAACCCGGCACCCTTGTGCCCCACGACCACCTGCATCGAGGTGGGTTCGCCGACAATGCAGAGCTTGGGCTTGACGGGCAAGGCGGCAAGGCGGTCGATCAGGCTCTGCACACCAATACAGCCGAGCTCCTCGTCATAGGAGATGGCGAAGTGAACGGGTGCCTTGAGGTCGCGGCGGACGAGGAAGGGCACGAAGGCGAGCATGATGCCGACGAAGCCCTTCATGTCGCAGGTGCCGCGCCCGTAAAGTCGGCCGTCCGCCTCGCGCAAGGTGAAGGGGTCGGAGCTCCAGTCCTGGCCGTCGACCGGCACGACGTCGCTATGGCCGGAAAGGACAACGCCCGGCCGGTTGGCCGGTCCGATGGTCGCCCAGAGATTTGCCTTCGTGCGCTCCGCATTCCAGACAAGCTCGCTCTCCACACCGTGGCGATCCAGGAAAGCCTTTACATAGGCGATGAGGTCCCGGTTGGGATCGCGCGAAACGGTGGGGAAGGCGACCAGGTCGCGAATGACCGCCACGCACTCCGCCCGGCTTGGGCCTGCCTGCGCCGGCATCGCTTCAGCTGCCCGCTGGCCTGAAGATCGGCAGCGGCGGCAGGCCGCCGCGCTCGCGCCAGGCGAGCGTTACCCGGTCACCGATGCGGGCCGGCCCGTCATCGATGTTCGTGAGCAGTCGCGGCCCTTCGTCGAGTTCCACGAGCGCCAGCACGTAGGGCGGCTCGAGCGCCTCGATGACCGGAATGCGCACTGTGGTCAGCGAGTAGACCGTACCTTTGCCCTTCGCCTCGACCCATTCCAAGGCGTCGCTCTCGCAAGAGAGGCAGAAGGGGCGGGGGTAGAACTGGTGCGACGCGCAGCTCCGGCATTTCTGGATGATGAGCCGGCGCTCGAGGCAGGCCTTCCAGAATGGCTCCGTGGTCGGGTCGGCAATGCCGAGGTCGGAAAGGGAGGGGGCATCAGTCACGGGCAAGCACCACGGTCGAGGCTGTCGAGAATGCAAGGCCGCCCGTGCCGTGGGCGACGGCGATGCGGGCATCCGGCACCTGACGCGCGCCCGCCTCGCCGCGCAGCTGGCGGACGGTCTCCACCAGAAGCAGGATGCCGAGCGCGCCGGGATGGCAGTAGGAGAGCCCGCCGCCGGAAGTCATGCTGGGCAATCCGCCGCCCGGCCTCAAGCGGCCGCCGGCTATGAAGTCCCCCGCCTCGCCCTTTTTGCAGAAGCCGAGATCCTCCAGATAGAGCAGCACGCCATGCGTGAAATTGTCGTAGGGCTCGAACACGTCGACGTCACCAGGCGAGATGCCGGCCATGCCGAAGGCCTCGCGTCCGGAGACAATTCCAGGAGTCACCGTCAGGTCAGGACATTGCGCGACATGCCACTGGACATGGCTCTCGCCGGCGCCCAGGATACGTACCGGCCGCTTGGCCGCGTCGCGCGCCCGGTCCTTGCGGGCGATCACGATCGCCCCGCCGCCATCGGTGACGAGGCAGCAGTCGAGCTTGCGCAGGGGATCGCTGATCAGGGGCGAGGCCATGACGTCGTCGATCGAAAGCGGATCGCGGCTCCAGGCTTTGGGGTTGAGCCTCGCCCATTCGCGCGCGGCGACAGCCACCTCCGCCAGGTGTTCCGGCGTGACGCCGTACTGGTGCATGTAGCGTGCCGCGCTCAACGCATAGTGGCCGATCGGGAAGTGGATGCCGAAGGGGGCCTCGAACTGCGCGGCCAGCGAGCCGTCCATGGCGTCCGCGGCGCGCTTGCGGTTGCGGCGGCTGCGCTGGCGCGAGGCGTAGCCGACGAGGGCCACATCACAGCGGCCGGCGGCCACCGCCAGCATGGCGTGGTGGACGAAGAACTCGAACGAGGCGCCGCCCATGTCGGAGGATTCGGCATAGCGCGGGCGGATGCCCAGATACTCGCCGAGCTGCACGGAGCCCTCTTCGCCCATATAGTTGGTGAAGAGGGCGTCCACGTCGCGGAACCCCAGTCCCGCCTCCGAAAGGGCCTCGCGCGCGGCGAGCGCCACCATCGAGAACTCGCTCTGGTCGGGAACCTTGCCGAGCGGCGTTTCGGCTGCACCGACGATGTAGATCGGAGTGTCGGCCAGTCTCGTCACGGAAGGCGTTCCCCCGCCGTCCCGCCGCGCGTCCGGGTTGCGGTCCTGGCTGAAAGGAGCAGATGCAAGCGAGTTCTCCACCGGTGCGGCCGCCCACCCGCGGCCTCCTCCCGCAGCACCTTGTGCCGCGGCTGGAAACGCGCCGAGAATCATATTAGATGAATATGAAGTCAATATCAATTACTAGTCCGACCCGGCTTGGTGGTACGTTGATATTCACGACAGCAGGTGCGATACCCGGGCAAGGAGGTCTTCGATGGCGGTTGCGGCTGAACGAAACGCGAAGGGGACAGCTTTCGTCGAGGGGCGCGAGATCAGGTATGCTGATTACCTCTCCCAGGGGCTGAATTCGATTTCCTTCGCGTCCAAGGGCGATCGGACGAGGTATCGTCTCAAGATCGCTGCCGCCAGGGCGCTGGAGGAGATCGGCTACCAGAACCTGCGGGTCTCGGATGTCTGCACCTATGCCAGCGTGGCGCTCGGCACTTTCTACGTCTATTACCGCGACAAGAACGAGATCGCGATGGAGGTCGTGCTCGAGTTTATCGACCACCTCTACGAGCGGGCGCGGCAGGTGGGCCGGGGCACCGGCGACTTCGAGGCGATCCACAACACCAACCGCTTCTTCATCGCCGCCTACCAAGCCAATCCGGGACTGATGCAGTGTCATGTGCAGTTGCAGACGCAACTGCCGGAGTTCCAGGAGCAGTGGCGGCCCCGCCATGCGAAGTGGATAGAGAAGCTCGCCCGCTCAATCGCCCTCCGCGGCAATTACGGAGAGGACATGCCCGGCTCGGCCATGAAGGTGGCGCGGGTCTTGGAGGGAATGGTGTTCCACTATCTCTACGCCGAGATCGTGAGCAGGGAGAACACCCAGGCGGAGAACAGCTTCGACCCCGAGGCCGTCGCCATGATGCTGTCGGTGCTCTGGTACAGGGCCGTCTACTGTAAGGACCCTCCAGTTCTGCGCTGACCCGACGGGTTTGCGGCCGCTGTGGCAGCGCGCAGCACCCGTTGAGCGGGAACGGATCTCCGCCACGAGCGACCAGGATTTTCCGACCGGATACGACAAAATTGATATTGAAATCATATTCATTTTGGTCTGTATTGCAGGAGGAGAACGCGGAGGAGCGCAGGACGCCAAAGGGCGCGCGCATCTCCACGATCCCGACGGTCGCGAAGGGACGGGCGCGGGTATGGCAGTTAGAGCAAGACGGTTCGGCGGAGCGGAAAGCCGGCGCCAATGTCGCGGAAAGTGCCGGCCATGAGCGCGCTCGCGCTGGACGGACGCGTAGCGATCGTCACCGGAGCTGGCAGGGGGCTCGGCCGCGCCTACGCGCTTGCCCTCGCCGCCCACGGCGCGGCGGTCGTCGTCAATGATCTCGGCGGCGACCTCCAGGGGAACGGGATCGATCCGAGCCCGGCACAGGAAGTGGTGGCGGAGATCGAGGCAACCGGCGGCCGGGCGGTGGTCAGCGGACACGACGTTTCGGACTGGAAGCAGGCCGCCGACCTGGTCGCCCAGGCGATCGACACCTTCGGCGCCCTTCAGGTGCTCGTCAACAACGCGGGCATCCTGCGCGACCGGCTCTTCGCCAACATGGCGGAGGAGGAGTGGGACGCCGTCATCCGCGTGCATCTCAAGGGCCACGCCGCCCCCGCGCGCCACGCCATGAATTACTGGCGCAACGAGGCCAAGGCCGGCAGGGGCAAGGCGGGCTCGATTGTGCACACCACGTCTCTCGCGGGTCTCGTCGGCAATTTCGGCCAGGCCAACTACGCGGCCGCCAAGCTGGCGGTGGTGGGGCTTTCCCGCACGCTGGCCCTGGAGGGCGTGAAATACGGCGTCCGCTCCAATGCGGTTTCGCCTTCGGCGCGCACGCGCATCGAGACATCGCTGAAGCCGCCGCCGGCGGGGCAGTTTGATGTGTTCGCGCCCGAGAACGTGGCGCCGCTCATCTGCTGGCTGGCCATGGAGGACTGCCCGGCAACGGGCCAGGTGTTCCAGGCCTATGGCAACCGCGTCGAGGTGATCGCGCCGAGTGCGATTGCGGTCGACATACGCACGGAAGGCTGCTGGCGCGTGGCGGATCTCTCTCGCGCCCTTGCCGGCAGATTGCCCAGGCAGCCAGGGTTGACCGATTTCGTCGAGGAACTTGCGTGATGGATGTGCTTTCGCCCAAACCGTTCGACATCGCTTCCGTGCCGCTCGGCATGTCGCGGGATTCCGAGGAGTTTCGCACGAGCAGCCACCGGCTCGCCTCCTTCGCGCGTGCGGTCGACGACACCAATCCCCGACATCTGGCCGGCGAATACGCCTTGCCCGTCTTCGCTCACATTCCCGTCATGCAGAGCATGGTGGAAGTGCTTCAGAAAACCGCGTCCGGGCTCATACTGCATGGCGAGCATGACTTCGTCTTCCACCGGCCGATTGTGCCCGGCCAGCGGCTTTTCACCGTATCGACGCTGATCGGCGCGCGCGGAACGTCGGCCGGAACTGCGGTCGTCATCGGCTCGTATACGCGAGACCACGCCGGCGAGCCTGTCTGCACCCAGTACAGCACGTGCCTCTTGCGCGAGGCAGGGGGCCGCGATGCACGCGGCGAAAAGGCCCCGGAGCGGCCGCAGGTGCCGCGGGGCGAGGGCGTTGCCGACACCTACCCCCTCCCGCTCGACCAGACGCGGCGCTATGCGGATGCCGCGCGCGACTATTCGGCCTATACCATCGATCCCGAAGCGGCGCAGGCGGCAGGCTTTCCCGCGCCCATCGTCCACGGGATGTGCACGCTGGCCTTCGCGGCGCGCGCCATCGTCGACCGCCATTGCGGCGGCGAGAGCAAACGCCTCAGGCGCCTCGGCTGCCGCTTCGTCCATCCGCTCTATCTCCTCGCCGGGCAGACGCTCCGGGTCGAGCACTGGGCGGGCGAGGGCGGTCTCGCCGGTTTCGAGGCGAGCGACGCCGAGGGCAATCTCGTCATCAAGAACGGTTATGCGCAGGTGTCCAGATGAGCGAGACCTTGGATCATACCCTCGCCCCTATCGATACCACGGGCTTCGATCGCCCCGCTCACTGGGTAAAGCACCAGAATGTGGCTGCGGAGTGGAGTGCCGTGCCGCAGCAGACGGTGATCGAGATCGTCACCAACGGTTGCCTTGAGGACCCCGAACGGCCAATCCTCATCGTCGAGGACGGGCCGGTGATGACGCGGCGGGAATTCCTGTGCCGCTGCCAAGGCTTTGCGGGATATCTCAAGACATTCCTGAAGCCGGGCGATCGCGTGGTCGTGATGCTCGACAACCGGCTCGAATTCATGATCGCGCTGTTCGGCATCATCGCCAACCGCGCCACGCTGGTGTCGATCCCGCCCACGGCGCAGGAGTTCGACGCCGGCCACATCGTCAAGGACGCAGCACCCGTGGCAGCCATATTCGGCAAGCCGCAGCAGGCCGTCATCAATGCGGTGCGCGGACAGTCTCCGGCGCTGGGGCACATGATCATCGTGGATGGCGACGAGCCCGACGGGCTCGCCTCTTACGAGAACGCGGCCACGCCTCTCGATTTCAAGAAGGCCGAGTGCCGGCGCGAGGACGTCATCACCGTCTATTACACCTCGGGCACCACGGGCGCGCCCAAAGGCTGCATGCTGCACCACGGTTGGTGGCTGCGCGTGATCGACATCGACTTGCGCCTGTTCCGCCGCGGCTGGCAGGACCGGCAGCTCTGCTGCTTGCCCTTCTACTATGCGGACCCGGCTATCCAGCTCCTGACCTCGCTCGCCTCGCGCGGCACGCTGATCGCCATGCGGCGCTTCTCCGTCTCGCGCTTCTGGGACGTCGTGACCACGTACGACGCCACCGAGATCCTTTCCATCGCCTCCATCCCTGCGCTGCTGCTCAAGGGCGAGCCTGGGCCGGCCGAGCGGGACCACCGCATCCGGCTCGCCATCCATGCCGGGCTGCCGAAGGAACTGCATCAGGAGATGATCGACCGCTACGGCTTCCACTGGCACAACCAGTATGGCAGCACGGAGGGCGGCATCATGAGCCGCGTGCCGCACCACCTCGCCGACGAACTGGTCGGCACCGGCACCATGGGCCTGGAGCCGCCGGGTGTCTTCATCCGGCTGGTCGACGACAATGACGTGGATGTCGCCCCGGGAGACGCGGGCGAGGCGCTGATCGCCGGCCCCGACCTTTATGTCGGCTATCTCGACCGCCCGGAGACCACGGCCGAAGCCAACCGCGGCGGCTGGTACCATTCGGGCGACGTTGCCCGCCGGGACGAACGGGGTCTGCTCTATTTCGTCGGCCGCAAGAAAGAGATCATCCGCCGTTCCGGCGAGAACATCTCCGCCGCCGAGGTCGAGGCCGTATTGCGTTCGCATCCGCTGGTGCTGGAGGTCGCGGTGGTGCCCGTGCCCGACCAGCTCCGCGGCGAGGAGGTGAAAGTCTACGTGCAGATCAAGGCGGGCAAGACCATGGCGGACCTCCCGCCCGAGGAGATCATCGATTTCTGCAAGGCACGGCTCGCCGCGTTCAAGATCCCGCGCTTTATCGAATACCGCGAGGAGGATTTCGAGCGCACGCCCTCCATGCGCGTGCTGAAGCAGAGCTTGACCAAGGCGAAGGCGGACCTGCGGTCGGGCGCCTGGGACCGCGAAACCGGAACGTTCGGAGATTGACCATGGCCACGGTCGGGGGAGCCGGCGGACAGATTAAGCCCTGCGACATCCTCGTCGTCCATGGCTGCGTGCTGACCATGGACGGGCGGCGCACCATCCTCGCTGACGGTGCGATCGCGATTGAGGGGAGCCGCATCGCCGCCGTGGGCCCGACGCGGGAGATCGAGCCGGGCTGGAAGCCCCGCCAGCGGATCGACGCTCAAGGCGGGATCGTCCATCCGGGCTTCATCGACGGCCACTACCACGCCGGGCTGCATTTGAGCCGCGGCTCCATCACCGACAATCCCAACCCGTCGCCCGAGGCCGGCTCCGGTCCAGGCGTCTTCGTCCGCTGGATCAACGCGCTCACGGAAGAGGACGAATATGCGAGCGCTCTGATGGCGGCCTGCGAGCTCGTGCGCAACGGCTTTACCGGCTTCGTCGACGCGGCGACGAGTTTTTGGCCCGACCTCGTGGCCGAAGCGGCGAGTTCGGTCGGCATACGCTCATCCGTCACCGACTGCATGCTGTGGGACATCGTCGGCGGCGAGCCGATGGCGGCGGAGATTCCGCGGGCCCCGTGCGACGGCGCCCGTGCCCGGCGGGGGCTGGGCGGTCAGCTCAAGCGCAATCGCGATCCCGACGCGCTGGCGCGCGGCCACGTGGCGCTCTACGGCGTCGGCAGCGCGACGGACGAGCTTTTGCGCGAAGCCAAGCGCCTGGCGGACAGCGAAGGCGCCGTCTATCACCAGCACCAGAACCTGATGGTCGCCGACGCCGACTACGATCGCAAGCGCTTCGGCAAGCCGGCAATGGTCCACTTCGCCGAGGCGGGGCTGATCGGGACGAACAGCGTCTTCACCCACATGAACATCCTGGAGGAGGCGGAGATCGAGGCGGTGGCGCAAAGCGGCATGGCACTCGTCTGGCACCCCGGCAACTTCATGTACTATGCCATTTCGCAGACCGGCCGCAGCGCGTTTCCCGCGCTCCACCGCCGCGGCACGGCCATCGCTTTCGGTACCGATGTGGCCAAGGCCTGGGCCTTTGGCGACCTGGGCTTCATCGCCTACCTCGTCAGCCGCGAATGGGGCGAGTATCTGCCTTCGGAAGCGATTCTCGAAATGTTCACGCTCGGCGGCGCACGCGCCATCGGGCTCGAGGAGGAGGTGGGCAGCATCGAGCCCGGCAAGAAGGCCGATATCGTCGTGCGCAGCAATGCGCTTCCCGACGCGCAGCCCAATGTCGATCTCGTGCGCCAGCTGGTGCTCGTTTCGCGCACCAAGGGCGTGGACACGGTGCTGTGCAACGGGGAGATCGTCGTGCGGGGCGGGCGGCTCGTCCGGCTCGACGAGGGCGAGATCTATGCGCGGGCCCGGCGCTCGGCCGCGAGCACCGCCGCCCGCGCCGGAACGAAACCGAGGAGTGTTTGGCCGGTAATCACGTGAACTTGTCCCGGGCGCCTGGCTGCCGGAAGAGATGGTCTGATGACGAATGTGCGGTTCACCCACGTCACCAAAGCCTACGGCCCCGTCCGGGCCATAGATGACGTTTCGATTTCGGTGAAATCCGGCGAATTCACGACAGTGCTGGGGCCGAGCGGCTCGGGGAAGACCACCATGCTGTCGTTGATCGCCGGCATCACGCGACCAACCTCCGGGCGGATCGATCTGGGCGACAGGGAGATCACCTTCGTGCCGGCCGCCGAGCGCAACATCGGCCTCGTCTTCCAGAGCTATGCTCTCTTCCCGCACATGTCGATCTTCGACAACGTCGCTTTTCCGCTCCGCGTCCGCGGGATGGGGGCGGCGGAGCTTTCCCGGCGGGTCGGCGAAGCGCTCAGGCTCGTGAGGCTGGAGGGGCTGAGGCAACGCAAGCCCCACCAGCTTTCCGGCGGCCAGCAGCAGCGCGTGGCACTGGCGCGTGCCATCGTCTTCGAGCCTGCCATCCTTCTTCTTGACGAGCCGCTCGCCGCGCTGGACCGCAAGCTGCGGGAAGAGGTGCGGCTGGAGATCCGCGAGCTCCAGCGCAAGCTCGGCATCACCACCATCATGGTCACCCACGACCAGGAGGAGGCGCTGTCGCTGTCGGACCAGGTGGTGCTGCTCTCCAAGGGCCGCGTCGAGCAGGTGGGCGCGCCTGACGAGATCTATCACCGTCCCAGCACGCGCTTTGCCGCCGATTTTTTGGGCATGGCGAACTTCATCGAGGGCAGCTATCACGACGGGCACATCGTCTCGCCCGACGGCGAACGCTTCCCCTGCGCGCCGACCGACATTGCACATGGCGCGCGCGTATGCGGCCTCCTTCGCCCGGAGGATATCCGTGCCGGGGGCGAAGGCGGGCACCTCGCCGGCATCGTGCGGGACGTGGTCTTCCTGGGCGAGACCGTACGCTACCTGATCGAACTCAAGAGCGGGCGGCGGCTCACCGCCAATGTCGCGGGCGCTCGCGGCCGGCATGTCGCCGGCGCCGGCGTCTCCCTCTCCTGGGATCCCAAGCGGGTGTGGATCCTGCCCGATAACTCAGACCGCATACCCGCGGATGGAAATGCCGCCGTGACAGAGCGGCGGACGGAAAAAGTCTCTGTCGTTGGACGATGAAGGGTGCTGAAAATGAAAAAATATCTGGGGAACTTCGCGCTTCTTTGCACCGTCTCGCTGCTGGCCATGCCGGTTCAAGCGCAGGAGGTGAAAGAACTTCATGTCATGCATTCAGGCGGCGAGTATGGCGACGCTCTGCACAAATGCGTGGAAGAGCAACTGCTCAAGGAGGCGGGTATCAAGGTCGTCGCTGAAACGCCGGGCGGCTTTGCCAAGATGCAGGCGCAGGCCACGTCCGGCGTGATAACCAATGCCACGACCGACGGGTCGACGGGCGATCTCTATCGCCTGATCGCCGCTGATCTTCTCGAGCCGATCGACTGGGCGAAGCTCAACCCGCAGCCCATGTTCGATGAAGCCAAGCACGAATACGGCTTCGGCGCTCAATACTATTCGACCATCATGGCCTGGCGCTCCGACGTGCCGGCGCCGCGGAACTTTGTCGATTTCTTCGACACCGAAAAGTTTCCCGGTCGCCGGGTGCTCCCCGACTATCCCGAGTTCGTGCTTGCTTTCGCTGCGATGGGTGATGGCGTGACGCCGGAGGAGGTGAGCAAGGGGTTGGACCTCGACCGCGCGTTCAAGACGCTGGAGCGGGTAAAGGACAACACCATCTGGTGGCAGTCCGGCGCGCAGCCGGCACAACTGCTCAAGGACCAGGAAGCGCAATACGCCATCGCCTGGTCGGGGCGCGTGGCCGACCAGGAAGGTGTGTCCTACACCTTCAACCAGGGTATGCTCGACATCTCCTGGTGGATGGTGGCCAAGGGCATCAGCGACGAGCAGCGCGACATGCTCTACCGCTGGATACAGGCGCAATCGGTGCCTGAGAATCAGAAATGCCTCGTCGAGATGATCCCCTATCCCGGAGCGAGCCCGGATCTCGAAAAGATGGTGCCGGAAGAGCTGGCGAAGACGTTCCCGACCTACAGCGAGAACAAGAAAGTCCAGTGGCTGATCAACGGCAAATGGTGGCACGACAACGCCGCCGAGGTCGAGCGCCGCTGGAACGAGTTCAAGCTGTTGCAGTGACGCTTCCCGGCTCATACGAGAGCGGACCGGTTGCTTCGCAAACAGTGGCGGCGGCGCATGATGTGGCGGCGGAAGCGACCGCCGTCCCCGCGCGTCGCCGTGCCAGCCTGCGTCAGTGGGAGCTCTTCTTCCTCCTGCTGCCGATGCTTCTGCTCATCGTCCTGATCTTCGACCTGCCGATCTTGAACACCGCCTACTGGAGCATCAGCGATCCGAAGACCGGCGCGCTCACGCTCGGCCACTTCAGGGATTTCCTCGAGGCCACCGCCTATCTGCGCATCATCTGGCGGACCTTTTTCCTGTCGCTGGAGGTGACGGCGGCCACGATCCTGCTCGGCTATCCGCTCGCCTACTGGGCGACGAAGCTTCCCCCGCGTTGGCGGATCGTCGTGCTTGGCCTGGTGGTGACGACCTTCTGGGTTTCGATCCTCGTCAGAACCTATGCCTGGATCGTCATCCTCGGCAGCGCCGGTCTCATAAACCGCTTGCTCATGTGGGCGGGTGTCGTCTCGCGGCCGATCGAGTTCCTCTACAACGAGTTCGGCATCCTCGTCGGCATGACGAATGTGCTCCTCCCCTTCCTGGTGCTGCCGCTGTTTGCGGCCATGATGCGCGTGGACATGCGTCTCCTCCAGGTGGCCGAAACGCTGGGGGCGAGCCGGTTCAGGATTTTCTGGCAGGTCTTCTTTCCCTTGACGCTGCCGACGCTCGCCGCTTCGGCGATCCTCGTCTTCATCCTGAGCCTCGGCTTCTACATCACCCCTGCGGTGCTCGGGGGCGGGCGCGTGCCACTGGTGGCCAACATGATGGATCTTCTGATCAACCGCTTCGCCCGCTGGGAAATCGCGGCCGTCGTCTCTGTGGTCCTCATGGTTGTCACGCTCTCGCTCTATGCCGTCTATCAGTGGCTCCGCGAGAAGAACGCATGACCGCGCGGCGCTTCCTCTCCGACCTGTCGCTCACGGTCTGCGGGCTCGCGGTGCTGGTCTTCCTGCTCCTGCCGGTGCTGGTCGTGGCGCCGATGTCCTTTTCCGATGCCAAGTCGCTCGAATTCCCGCCGCCCGGCTTCTCGCTGCGCTGGTACCAGAGCCTGTTCGGCAGCGACATCTGGGTGGAGGCGGGCATAAACTCGCTGGTGCTTGCCACGATATCAAGCACCATCGCGCTGGTCTGCGGCACGCTTGCCGCCTATGTGCTCACCCGTGGCGCGTTTTGCGGCCGGCGGTTGCTTGAGGCCAATTTCATGGCGCCGATGATCGTGCCCGCCATCATCACCGCAGTAGCGCTCTACATAGCCTTTGCGCGGCTTGGCATCCTCGGCACATTCCACGGACTCGTGCTCGGCCATACCATCCTGGCGGTTCCTTATGTCGTGCTCATCATGCAGGCGGCCATCCGAGGCTTCGACATCCGCATCGAGCAGGTGGCGGCGACGCTGGGCGCCTCCCGGCTTACCATCCTCGCGCGCGTCGTTCTGCCCAATCTCTGGCCGAGCGCGGCAGCCGCCTGGATTTTTGCATTCGTGCTGAGCTTCGACGAGGTGGTGGTGACGCTGTTCATCTCCGGCGCGCACCTGACGATCCCCAAGCGCATGTTTGCCGAACTCATCATTCAGGTGAACCCGACCATCACCGCAGTCGCCACGCTTCTCATCGCCTTCAATCTGCTGGCGCTCGCGGTGCTGCTCCTTGTCTCCCGCCGTGGCCGGCTGTTCGAAAGAGGCTATTGATGATCGCACCCGGCGACATCATTGCCGAATGGGATTTTCCGGTCGAGCACGGCAAGCTGCGAGAATTCGCGCGGGCCGTGCGGCATCCGGAGTCCGAACCATTCTCAGTCCCGCCCACCTTCACCATGGTGCCATCGGCGCGTTTGGTCGCAAGGCTCGTGACGGAGGTTCTGGGGCTCGATCGCGCCCGGACGGTGCACGGCGAGCAAGCTTATGAATATTTCGCACCGATCCGCCCCGGCGATCTCCTGCGTTGCAGTGCGCGGATGCTTTCGGACGACGTGAAGGAGGGGCGGCGCGGCGGGCGCATGCGCATCGTCAGGGTCGAGTTCGAATACCGCTCGGCAGCCATGGGCAAGCTCCTCTGCCGCGAAGTCATGACCTCGATCGAGAAAGGGGAGGGAAGCTTGTGACCTTCTCTCCACCCGAGCCGATCACCTATGACCCGCTGACGCGGACGGATTTCGTGCGCTATGCCGGAGCCTCTGGCGACTTCAATCCGCTGCACCACGACCTTGAATTCGCCAAGGCCGCCGGACTACCCGACGTGATGGGGCACGGCATGCTTTCGGCGGGACTTCTTGCCTCCGCGGTCGTGCGATGGTTCGGCCCGGATGTGATGCGGTGCTTTGCGGTTCGCTTTCTAAGTCCGGTCTGGCCGGACGATGTGCTGACGGCGCGCTGCGAGATCGCTGCGGAACGTGACGGCGAGAATGGCAAGCGGCTGGCGGACCTTGTTCTGAGCCTCTCGCGGAGTGTTGACGATGTGGTCGTGACCGGCACCGCCTGTGTCACCATCAACATGGAAGGAAAACGGCGATGACCGTCATGGTGCGAGGGCCACGTGCGGAAGACCGCGACGCCTTTCTCGCCATGTGGGAGGATTTCGTGGCGCTTGCGCCGTCGGAGCCCGGCAATCATGCGATGGGCCCGCTCAACTGGGAGCGCATCATGGAGACCGAGCATGCGCTCCAATGCCTGCTCGCCGCCGATGCAGATGACCGGCCGCGGGCCTTCGTCCTCTTCCTTGCCTTCCCGTTCACCTGGAGCCGCGGCGACGTCTGCTATCTCCAGGACATCTATGTGTGCCCCGAGGCCCGCGGGCGCGGCATGGCCCAGGCGCTGATCGCGCGTGTCGCGGAGATCGGACGGGCGAGGGGATGGTTCAAGATATTCTGGATGACCCAGTCCGACAATTTCGCCGCGCAGCGCCTCTACGACAAGGTCGCCGAGCGCAAGGACTACATCCGCTACGATCTCAATCTGCGCGCGCCGTGACATTCGTCGCGGAAATGAACGATGCGCCGGCGAGGAGAAGCGCGAGATTTCTCGCCGCATGCATGTGTGAAACGATTGCGTCTTCGGCGGCTCTGAAGGATTTGACAGGTATGTAGAATTGAATATGATGCCAATATCAGTTTTTCGACGGAAACGATGCGCCGGCAAATGAATGCTCCGTCTGCTTCCGACTGGGAGGCGAGCGCTCTCCGCGCCGTCGCGCTCAAGACCGTCTTCCATACGCAGGACGGGACAATCCACGCGGTCAACGGGGTGAGCTTCCATGTGGGGGAGGGTGAGCTTCTCGCCGTGGTCGGCGAGAGCGGCTCCGGCAAGAGCGTGGCCATGATGTCGCTCGTCAGGCTGCTTCCCATGCCGCCGGCGGCCGTTACGGGCGAGGTGTTCTTCCAGGGCAGGGATTTGATGACGCTCGACGCGGAGGAGTTGCGCCGGGTGCGCGGCGCACGCATCGGCTTTGTCTTCCAGGATCCGATGACCTCGCTCAACCCGGTCTTCACGGTTGGCTATCAGCTGATGGAGCCGTTGCGCAGGCATCTGGGCATGAGCCGCAGGCGAGCGCGCGAGCGTGCAGTCGAGCTTCTGGAACTCGTCGGCATTCCCTCGGCGGCCGATCGGCTCGACGACTATCCGCATGTCTTTTCCGGCGGCATGCGCCAGCGCGTGGGGATTGCCATGGCGCTGGCGTGCGAGCCGCGGGTTCTGATCGCCGACGAGCCGACGACGGCACTCGACGTGACGGTGCAGGCGCAGATACTGGAACTCGTGCGCGACCTGCGCGGCAGGCTCGGCATGGCGATCATCTGGGTGACGCACGATCTTGGCGTGGCCGCGGGTATCGCTGATCGCATCATGGTCATGTATGGCGGCCAAGTCGTCGAGCAGGCGGCCACGGCCGATCTGTTCGAGGCTCCGCGTCATCCCTATACGCGCGCGCTGCTCGACACGCTGCCCGGTCGCCATGTGCCCGGCGAGCGGCTGCGGGCGATCGGCGGGCAGCCGCCGCTGATGCTCCAGGAGCCGGTTTCCTGCCCGTTTGCGCAGCGCTGCCCGCAAGTCTTCGATCGGTGCCTGGTGGCGAACCCGCCGCTTGTGCAGGCGGCGCCCGGCCATGACGTCGCCTGCTGGCGCGAACTCCCCGTGGCTGAGGTGCATCATGGGCACTGAAGTGCTGCTCCCGCGCGAGGGTCAGCCGGCCGCCGTCGCGCCCCCTCTGGTCGAGGTCGAGGGGCTGACCATGCATTTCCCCGTGTACAAAGGCCTGCTGCGGCGGCGGGTGGGCGCGGTGCGCACCGTCGATGGTCTCACCTTCGAGATTAGGCGCGGCGAGACGCTGGCGCTCGTGGGTGAAAGCGGCTGCGGGAAATCGACCGCCGGGCGCACGATCCTGCGGCTTTACCGGCCGACGGCAGGGCGCATCCGCTTCGCCGGCCGCGACATCGCCACGCTCGAGGGCGAGAGCCTGCGCACGCTGCGCCCGAAGATGCAGATGATCTTCCAGGATCCTCAGGCTTCCCTGAACCCGCGCATGACCGCCGGCGCCATCGTGGCCGAGCCGCTTGTCGAACATTGTTCCTTCACGCCGGCGCAGCGCCGGGAACGCGTGCGCGCGCTGCTCGATGCGGTGGGGCTCAATCCCGACTTCGCGAGCCGCTATCCGCACGAATTCTCCGGCGGCCAGCGCCAGCGTATCGGCATTGCCCGCGCGCTTGCGCTCGACCCCGATTTCGTCGTCTGCGACGAGCCGATCGCCGCCCTCGACGTTTCGATCCAGGCGCAGGTGGTGAACCTGCTCATGGATCTGCAGGCAAAGCTCGGCCTGACCTATCTGTTCATCAGCCACGACCTGTCGATGGTCCGTCATATCGCCAGCCGCGTGGCGGTAATGTACCTGGGCAAGATGGTCGAGCTCGCCGGTGTGCGGGAGCTTTTCGAAAGTCCGAAGCATCCCTACACGCAGGCGCTGCTTTCCGCAGTGCCGGCTCCCGATCCGAAGATCGAGGCCTCGCGCCAGCGCATCATTCTGAAGGGCGAGATACCGAGCCCCCTCTCTCCGCCTTCCGGCTGCCGTTTCCGCACGCGCTGCCCGCAGGCCGTGGACCTCTGCGCGCGCGTGGAACCGGAGCGGCGGGTGCTGCCGGGTGGACGCAGCGTCGCCTGCCACTTTGCGCAATGAGAAGGGCATCGCAGACGCAGCCGCCGCGGCTGAGTGCTTACCAAGGATAATCAAAAGAGGGGAAGACAAGATGAAAAGACTGATAGCCATACTGGCACAAGCAGCGACGATCGCCGTGGTCAGCGCGGGCGCAGCTCATGCCGACCGCGGCAGCGACGGCCACCTGAACATTCTCTACTGGCAGGCAGTGTCGATCCTGAACCCGTTCCTGTCGGGCGGGAACAAGGATGTGCACGGCGCCTCGCTCGTCATCGAGCCGCTGGCCAGCTATGACGAGGCGGGCAATATCGTCCCGGCGCTGGCCGCCGAAATACCGACGCCCGCCAACGGAGGCGTCGCCAAGGATCTCAAATCCATCACTTGGAAAATAAAGCCGGACCTCAAATGGTCGGACGGCACGCCGTTTACCGCCCATGACGTCGTCTTCACGGCACAATACTGCATGCATCCCGACGGCGGCTGTCAGCAGGCGGCAAAGTTCACCGACGTCGAGAAGGTGGAGGCCGTCGACGACCTTACCGTGAAGGTCACTTTCTCGGTGACGAAGCCGTTCCCCTACGGTCCCTTTGTCGGCTCTGAATCGCCCATCATCCAGAAGGCGCAGTTCCAAGGCTGCCTGGGTCCGAAGGCGCCCGAATGCACCGAGCAGAACTTCCACCCGATCGGAACCGGCCCCTTCGCGGTGACCGAATTCCGGGCGAACGACGTCGTCTCTCTCAAGGCAAACCCGCAGTACCGCGACCCCGCGAAGCCCGCCTTTGCGACGGTCACGCTGAAGGGGGGCGGCGACGCAGCGTCGGCCGCACGCGCTGTGCTGGAGACCGGCGAGTTCGACTATGCTTGGAGCCTGCTCGTGGAGCCGGAAATCCTGGAGCAGATGGTGGCGGCGGGCCGCGGCACGCTCGCCACCGCGTTCGGTCCTTCGGTGGAATATATCGAGGTGAACCTGAGTGATCCCTCGCCGGCCAAAGGTGCCCTGCGATCCACCCGCGAGGGCGGCCCGCATCCCTTCCTCACCGATCCGGCGGTGCGCCGCGCCCTTTCGATGGCGATCGACCGCGAGGCGATCGTCGAGGTCGGCTACGGCCCTGCCGGCAAGCCTACGTGCAATCTCCTCTCCGCCCCGGAGATCTATGCGTCCACCGCCAATGACTGGTGCCTGAAGCAGGACATCGACGGCGCCAACAGGCTGCTCGACGAGGCGGGCTGGGTGCGCGGCAGCGACGGCGTGCGCGCAAAGGATGGAGTGCGTCTCTCGCTTCTCTACCAGACCGCCACCAACTCCGTCCGCCAGGGCACACAGGCGCTGGTGAAGGACATGTGGAGCCAGATCGGGATGGAGACGGAACTGCGCAATGTCGACGCGGCCGTGTTCTTCGGCGGCGATCCGGGAAGCCCTGACACGGCGCACAAATTCTATGCCGACGTGCAGATGTACACGAACAATTTTCCGGGCACTGATCCGGAACGGTACCTCTCCTACTGGCACTGCGACGAGATACCCACCCCCGCCAACAACTGGCTGGGCAACAACATGCAGCGCTTCTGCAGCGACGAGTACGATGCGCTGGTGGCGGAGATGGCCCAGACCGCCGACCTGGCGGCGCGGGCGGAAACCGCCAAGCGCATGAATGACGTGCTGGTGGGGCAGGGGATCATTATTCCGCTGGTCCATCGCGGCAGCATGTCGGCGCATTCGCTCACGCTCGAAGGCGTGCGCATGAACGCCTGGGATTCCGAACTGTGGAACGCGGCCGACTGGACGCGTAGGAAATAGCGGGACGCCGGACAAATGACCCGCATCGAGGCGATGCGGGCCATTTGTCCGGCCGCGTGAGAGTGCTGAACGCTTTGGGGACGGGGACCGCCGGATGTTGAACTATACGTTGCGGCGGCTGGCGTTTGCCGTGCCGACCCTTCTCGTCATCAGCTTCATCATCTTCGCGCTGCTCGACCTCGCGCCGAACGACCCGACCGGCAATCTGCCGCTCACCATCCCGCCGGAAGTGCGCGAGGAGATTCGTCGCTCGCTCGGTCTCGGCGAGCCCTTCCCTATCCGCTATCTGAAATGGCTGCAGCACTTCATGGTCAACGAGCCGCTCAACCTCGTCGAGCGCATCCTCGGGATGGAGATCGGCAACTCCGCCGAAAGGCTGCGGGTCCGCTCCTGGGTCACCCGCAGCCCCGTCGTCGATCTGGTGGTCGAGCGCCTGCCGCAGACGCTGCTGGTGGTGGGCATGGGCTATGTGGCGGGCATCCTGATCGCGCTGCCGATCGGCGTCGTCTCGGCCTACCGCCAGTATTCCTGGTTCGACCAGATCGGCACCTTCGTCTCCATGGTCGGCTTCTCGGTACCCACCTTCTTCACCGGCGTGCTGCTGATCGTCATCTTCTCCGTCCATCTCGGCTGGTTCCCGTCCATCTACGACACAATGCACCAGGTGACCGACCTGCCGAGCTTCTGGGTACAGGTGCGCCAGATGGTGCTGCCGGTTGCCGTCCTCGGGCTCTACAACGCGGCCCAGCTCAGCCGGTTCGTGCGCGCCTCCATGCTCGACAATCTCGGCCAGGACTATGTGCGCACGGCCCGCGCCAAGGGGATGCGGGAGCGCGTCGTCCTGTTCATCCACGTGCTGCGCAACAGCCTTGTCCCTGTCGTGACGGTGATCGCGCTGGGCATCCCCACCGTCTTCTCCGGCGCGATCATCACCGAACAGATCTTCCGCGTGAACGGGCTCGGCCAACTCCTGATCACCGCCATCCAGGGCGCCGACATCCCGCTTGTGCAGACGCTCACCTTTATCTTCGCGGTGCTCATCGTGTTCTTCAACCTGATCGCCGACCTCCTGTACGGCATGCTGGATCCGAGGATCCGCTATGAGTGAGGCGACCGAGGCATATCCGACGGCCGCCGCGGATCCGGCAAAGGCCGAACGCGGGCAGCGGAGCCTCTGGGGCGACGTCTGGCGCCAGTTCCGCCGCCATCGCGGCGGGATGGCGGGCGCGATCCTCTTCCTCGCCATCGTGCTCGCCGTGTTTGTCGGCCCGTCCCTGCACGATGTGGACTCGCAGGCGCTGAACGTGCGCGAGAAGAACCAGGGCGTTTCGCTCCTCCACCCCATGGGCACCGACAATCTCGGCAGGGACATGCTGGCGCGAATCCTGGCCGGCGGCCGCATATCGCTTGCAGTGGGGGTGACGGCCATGCTGCTGTCGCTCTTCGTCGGCTCGGTCGTGGGCGTGCTCGCAGGCTTCGTGCGCTGGCTCGAAGGTCCTCTTCTGCGGCTCACGGACCTTTTCCTGGCGCTGCCGCTGCTGCCGCTACTTCTCGTCGCGATCATGCTCTTCCGCGATACGCTGCGCGCCATGCTCGGGCCGGAGACCGGGATCTTTCTCCTGATCGTCTTCGTCATCGGAATCACCAGCTGGATGCAGACGGCGCGCGTCGTCCGCGGCGCGGTTCTGTCGGTCAAGGAGCAGGACTTCGTGCTGGCCGCCCGCGCCATCGGCACGCGCGAGCGGCGCATCGTGACGCGCCACATCCTGCCCAACGTTCTGTCGCCGATCATGGTGTCGGCCACGCTCGGCATCGCCACGGCAATCATCACGGAATCCGCGCTTTCCTTCCTGGGGCTTGGCTTTCCGTCGGATTTCCCGACCTGGGGTCGGCTCCTCTATGACGGCGTGAACTACGTCCAGATCAATCCTTCGCGGGTCATCTGGCCGGGCCTGGCGATCTCGCTCACCGTGCTGTCGATCAACTATGTCGGCGATGCGCTGCGCGATGCGCTCGACCCGCGCCTCCGCGGGGACTGAATCCATGCACAAAACGTCACAACCAGGGACAATGCGAGATCATGGCCACCGCAGGGGACTTTGATTCCTTCTTGAATGAAATCATTGCCATCCGCAGGGATCTCCATCAGCACCCCGAGTTGGGAATGGAGGAGTTCCGCACCTCGGACCTTGTCGCCAGCTTTCTCGAGGGTTGCGGCATCGAGGTGCATCGCAATGTTGGCCGCACCGGCGTGGTGGGCGTGCTCAGGTCAGGCCGCGTCGGGGCGAGAATCGGGCTCAGGGCCGACATGGACGCCCTGCCGATGGAGGAGGCGACCAATCTGCCTTACCGCTCGCTTTCGCCGGGCCTCATGCACGGCTGCGGCCATGACGGCCACACGGCCATACTCCTATGCGCGGCAAAATATCTGGCGCAGACACGGAATTTCGACGGCACCGTCGTCTTCATCTTCCAGCCGGGGGAGGAAGGCTGCGGCGGGGCGCTCGCCATGCTGGAGGACGGACTTTTCGAGCGCTTTCCCTGCGACGCCATCTTTGCGCTTCACAATCACCCCGGGCTGGAAACCGGAAAGTTCCGCATTGGCAGTGGGCCGATCGCCGCGGGGGGCGGGTTCTTCGACATCAAGGTCACAGGGAGGGGCATCCATGCCGCCTACCCGCAGGACGGCATCGATCCGGTGCTGGCGGCCTGCCATCTGGTGACCGGTTTGCAATCCGTTGTCTCGCGTAACCTCTCTCCCTGGGAGGCCGCTGTCGTGAGTGTCACACGCGTGGTCGGCGCGGAGGCCTACAACACGATCCCGGAGGAGGCGATCGTCTCCGGGACGGCCCGCTTCTTCAGCCGCGCCACGGGAGAGATAGTCGAGCAGGCGATGCGGCGGATTGCGGAGGGATTTTCGCAAGGTCTGGGCGCGAGGGCGGAACTCGATTTCCGATTGCTCTTTGCGCCGACCGTGAACGATCCGGCTCAGACCCGGTTTGCCCGCGAGGCGGCCCTCCGCGCCGTGGGCGAGTCCGGAGTGGAGGAATTTGGTGCTCCTGATCTCGGCTCCGAGGATTTCTCGTTTATGCTGGAGAAGGTGCCCGGCGCCTACGTATTGCTCGGAAACGGAACGAGCGCGCCAGTGCACCATCCCCGCTACGACTTCGCAGATGCATGCATTCCATACGGCGCTGCCTTTTTCGCCAACCTGGTGGAACAGCGGGGAAAAGCCGCACGTTCTGCCTGAAGCTCGCTGTCGTCCGCGCGATCGCTGATTGCAAGAGGCGAGGTCTTCGAAGACGCGAAAAGAGCATCATCGAAGACCCGGAGCGCATACGTAGCGCAATTGAAGCGATTCTCGCGTCAGGGGTCAATCAGCGTGCCGCATGACGCAGCTCGCATGCGGATTGCGACGCCGCCCCCCTCCGAACCAGTCCGCCGCTTCGAGAGTCGATAGGCGTCGGCGAGTCCAGGCTCGCCCGCGAAGCCAGTCGCTCAGAGCGCTGCGGCCGATCCGATCCGACCGTTCGGCAGCCAGCCGCTCGACCATCTCGTTCAGCGTGATGTCCTTGCGCTTCTCGATCAGCCCTACGATGAAGGCTTCATGCGCATCGAGCCTTGAGCCGCGTCGCCAACCTTGCGGGCGCGGCGTACGCTCTCCGACCTTCGCTCGCGCGACCCAGCGGATCGCACTCGATATTCCCACCTCAAATCGCGCCGCGAAGAGAACTCACCTCACGTCTTCGACGAAAGATTCCGTAAGCTTGCGGAAATAGCTGATGTCTCGCCCCGCCCAAAATGACGACTTGAGCGGCCTCGTCGGTCGCTAGCGGATGGATTTGGCGTGTGCTGGGGCTCGCCAGTTGCATCCTTGGCCATGAAGACAGACCGAAGTCCGAGCCAAACGAGATAAGCCGCTCAGCGCGTCAACATCGCATATCTGCGGACAGCGATCCGTCAAATGTCAGTCTGCAAGGACCGCACTCCATACTCCTGTCCAACTCACCTCAGCTTGAGCGCTGCCTTTGTGGGCAACGCTCAAGCTTCATTTGTGATGCTCACCCGCCGGAAAGTGCCGGTTTCGCACCGTTTTGCCGAAAATCCGCGGAGTGTGGCGACATGATTCTACTTAACTCGGGTTCCTAACGCTTACGCCGCTCAACCCTGAAGGACTTCAGGTACACAATGCGCATTGCTAACTAGTTGATACGCAATCGAAAATTGGCGCACCCGACAGGATTCGAACCTGTGACCTCTGCCTTCGGAGGGATTATCGCTAGCTCCGACGTTCATACGAAGGAGTCCGCTATAGTGCACTATCCTACTGAAATCACAAAACAATTTGAATTTTCACGCCGCCGCGCCTATCCTTGTCTTCGCCACGATTTTCGCCCTGCTGCTTACGTGGTGCTTACGCGAGAAGTTGGGTCTGTGAGGGAGGAAGTCCATGGCTAAGCTGACAAAACGGGTTGTGGACGCAGCCGAAAGCCGTCCTAGTGATTACGTAATCTGGGATGACGAACTACCCGGTTTCGGGCTTCGTGTCTTCGTTTCAGGCAAGCGCAGCTATGTGATCCAGTATCGCCAGGGAGGTCGCTCCCGCCGTTTCACGATCGGCCTACACGGCATCTGGACACCCGAACTTGCGCGGCAGGAGGCCAAGACACAGCTGGGCAGGGTCGCCCAAGGTGAGGACCCTGCCGAAGAAAAGCAGATCGATCACAAGTCGCTCTCGGTCAAAGAGCTCTGCGATCTATATCTGGCAGACCTGCAAGCTGGCCTCATTCTCGGTAAAGGCGGGCGGCCGAAGAAACCTGGCACCATCGTCTCGGACGTGGGGCGGATCAATCGCCACATCGTACCGCTCCTCGGAACGCGCCGAGTCAAGGACCTGACCAAAGCCGACATAACCAAAGCCATGAAGGACATCATGGCCGGGAAGACGCGTCTCGTTGCCAAGACAAAGAAACTGCGCGGGAAGTCCATCGTGAAGGGCGGCGTCGGTACAGCCACGCGGACCATTGGGCTCTTCGGCGGCATCCTCACCTATGCGGTGGAGTCTGGCATCATCGAGGTCAATCCAGCTCATGGCGTCCGGCGCCCGAAGGACAATGTGCGTGCCCGTCGATTGACCGAGGCTGAGTATCGCATTCTTGGCGAGTTGATCGAGAAGGCAGCCCAAGACGAAAGGTATCGGATGTCCGCCGAGATCATCCGCTTGATCGCTCTCACGGGAAGCCGTCGTACCGAGATGGTGACGCTGCAATGGGCAGAAGCCGACACGGACGCGAGCTGCGTCCGGCTGATTGACAGCAAGGAAGGAAGTTCTGTCCGGCCAATAGGGCTCCCCGTTGTGGAGCATCTGGAGAAGCGCCGGAAAGAAGCGGTCGGGGATTATGTCTTCCCCGGTCGAGACGGAGAAAGTGCATTTGGCAGCTTCCCCAATCACTGGAAGAAGATTTTCGCGGACTCGCCTCTTGGCGACATTACCCCTCACATTCTCCGCCACAGCTTCGCCAGCGTCGCCAACGATCTAGGCTTCACAGAAGTCACCATTGCGGCCTTGGTCGGCCATGCGAAGGGATCGGTCACGAGCAACTATATCCACACGCTCGACACCGCCCTGATAATGGCAGCGGACACGATTGCGGGCTACATTCAAGGCCTCCTCGACGGGATCGCGTTCAAGCAGACGGCCTATGCCCTCGACCGCGGTTCCCGGAAAGCGGCGCTTGCCCGCTTCCTGCAACAAGCTGCAGCTGATCAGGATAATACAGAGCAAGGGGAGCAGCTTGCCGCCTAACCGAAGTTTTCAGTTATTGCAGTTAGCTGGCGCGGCCATTATATTGGCTGGAAAGGAGAACCAGCCATGACCAGCCATGTCGTCCAGTTCGCCGGTCTGTCGGACCGGGACCGCAAGAGGGTGGCGCCCTTGCCGAAGCTCGGCAAGGGCGATCATGTCGAGCTGCATGTGCGCCGTCGGGATGGTCACGAGGAGACGCTGTCTTTGCCGCCGGCCGCTGCAAATGTCGTCGAGGCGCTGCTCGATCGCCTGCTTAGTGGCGAGCGCGTGGCCGTGCTCACTGAAAATCAGGAATTGAGTCCGACCGAGGCATCGACCCTCCTCGGCATCTCCCGGCCACTCGTGGTCCATCGTATGGACATCGGCGATCTGCCCTTCCGCTATGTCGGAAAGCATCGCCGCGCACTACTGAAGGACGTCCTCACGTTAAAGGCCCGCCTTGATGCCCGCCAGAAGGCGCTCGACGCCCTCGCCGAAGATACAGAGGATCTGATCGTCAATCATGGCCTCTAGATCGCCCGTCGCGGTCTACGATGCCTGCGCTCTTTATCCCTTCCACCTCCGCAACGTCCTGATCCAGTGCGCCTTCGACGGCCTCGTCGCGGCGCGCTGGACCGACGAGATTCATGCCGAATGGATGCGCAATCTCGCCGCTAATTCGCCGGGAGCCGAGATCGGACGACTGAAAGTGACGCGCGACAGGATGAAGGCCGTCCTGCCGGATGCCGAGGTTCCCGACTACCGAGCCCTGATCCCGGACCTTTCCTTGCCCGATCCCGACGACCGCCACGTGCTGGCGGCGGCCATCGCCGGCAAGGCTTCAGTCATCGTGACGTGGAACCTCAAGGATTTCCCGGCAGAGGCTCTCCGTGCTCACGGCGTGGCTGCCATATCGCCGGACGACTTTCTTGCCGATCTTCATGCGACCTTCCCGACCATCTTCATCCCAAGCATCAGCCGGGCAAGGCAGAACCTTCGCAAGACGACGCCGTCAGTCACAGACTTCATCGAAGCGCTGGAGCGTCAGGGCCTGAAAAGGTTCTCCTCAATCCTGCGCCAGAACCTCAAAAAGCTGAAATGACCGGAAAGGGAACGCAGGCTTGAAGCACGCATCCACGATGACCGCCGCCGCGTTCGCTCTGGCGCTCTCAGCCTGTTCAGACGTGGCGGTCGGCACCACCGCAGAGTCCTTTGCCGATCTGCCCGTACTGGTCCGCAATAGCGTCCGCAACGACCTGGCTATGGAGGCTCTCGCACGCGGCGGTCTGCATCTCGACCGGCACGGCTGCCTTCGCATCGGCGGTGACGATGGTCCCTTCGTCATCTGGCATCACGACAGCCGCATCGAACGAACTGACGATGGTCGGATTAAGATCACCGACGGCTTCACCGGGAACTCAGCCTATGTCGGCGATGAGATCGCCATGGGTGGTGGCATAGGAAATCTCGTGCCGCCAGCGAGCACGGACCATAAGCCGGTCATGCCAACCAATATCACCGAGCCCATTCCCGAGGCCTGCGCCTCTGGAGAAATCTGGTGGGCTGGCAATCTGATGACCGAAGCAGAACGGCTCGAACTCCTTGAGCGCGAGCGAACCAGGCAATTTACCCCGCCGCCTTCAAACTAATGTACGCCGCAGGCGGCTCCCTTGAGCACCTGCTCGATCAAAGGACGAAGACGTGCTCTTCAAATCCCACATTCTGGATCAGATTGCATCAGGTCAGGTCACAGTGGCTTTCCGCTACTGGAGCCGCCCCTCGGTAACAGCACGCGGACAGCTGAGAACACCCGTTGGCATCTTGGCGATCGACAGTTTGGCGGCGATTACGCCCGGTGAGATTTCAGATGCAGATGCACTTCGCGCGGGCTTTGAGAACCGTGAAAAGCTGATGTCGGCTCTACAAAGCAGCGCAGGTCGCGTGCTCTATCGCATCGATTTTCATATTGTGGGTGATGACCCGCGCATCGCCTTACGACAGGATGCGGAGCTTTCCAACGCGGATACGACTGCTTTGATCGAGCGTCTTGCCCATATGGACAGGACCTCGAAAAGCGGCCCTTGGACCGATACAGCATTGAGCCTGATCGCCGGTAAGGAGGGACGGACGGCAGCCGAGATCGCACAAGCCCTTTCAGTTGAAAAACCAACTCTCAAGCGCCGAATCCGGCAGCTAAAGGAGCTTGGTCTGACTGAGAGCCTTGAGAGCGGCTACAGACTTTCACCACGCGGCGCAAAGCTCTGGTCTGAACTGAAGGGCCGTAGCTAAACACCCAAAGCGACGATTTCTGGCCCTGCCACGGAACTCTGTGCTGCCGAGGCCAGTCCGTTCCGTCGCTTTTACCCGGTTCCGCAGGAAGCCCCGTGCATCAGCATCGTGCGTCGATCGGTCAAGCGCCGCAGACCGTCAGTCCACTGCCTTCCGGCTGACGAACAGGCCAGTCTCCTTCTCCACTTCGAGCACGCCATTCCCGCGCTTAAACACCTGATCGATCGCTTCACGAAACGAAGCAAGTTGCGCCTCGCTAGCAGTGTCTCCCGGTGGATAGGAGGTCAGCGCGAGGAAGACGTCCTCAGGATCGGTGACGCGCATTCTCGCAGGGTGCTGTGCCTTAGTCAGATTGCCGAACCTATCACGCAGGAGCTTCTCGGCCGCGTCGTAGCCGAAGGCAGCTGCGGCAGGATCGGATGGCGCGCTGCCGAAGGCGCTCGTGAGCTCATAGAGCCCCCGCATGTTGTTCGCCCCGTTCGTCGTCACCGCCAGTATCCCACCCGGCTTCAGCACCCGATGCATTTCAGCGATCGCAACGGCCGGGTTCGGGACATGATAGAGCATATGCATGGCAATGACCGCGTCGAATGCTTCATCGTCGAAAGGCAGCGCATTCGCATCTGCCTGCTGTCCATGAACAGAGCCGAACCGCAGGGCCTGACAGCGCGTCACAGCCTCATCGACCATGCCCTGCGACATGTCCGTCAGAACCAGATTGAGCCCATCGGGATGATGCCCTGCCGCATGCTCCCAAAACCAGGCCGGCCCGCATCCGACGTCGAGCACCCGGTCATTCGCTTTCAGCGGAAGCTGTTGTGCCACCCACACGAACCACGGCGTCTCCGTGATCGTGTATTCAGAATTCAGCCGGGCACGCGCCGCAAGCTTACGACTGTCGCTATACTGCGCTTTGTTTTCAGCCGCGGCGGATGTCATCATTCATCCTTTCGATAATGTCGTCGTTTTGATTCGTGTGTTGTTACCAAGCCTATCGCGTTCGACCGCGGATCGACAGATGCGCGACGATATCAAAGCACGAACAAGCCAAGGCCTTCGACCACCTCGCGCTTCGTCGCCTCGGTCCGCTCACGGGCCTTGTTCGTGCCACGGCGGATGACGTCGAAAACATAATCAGGTTCTCGGGAAAACTCCTCGCGGCGCTGACGGATCGGTGCGATGAGGTTCTGGAGAATATCCTCAAGTCGGGTCTTGATCTGTCGGTCACCCAGTCCACCGCGCCGATAATGCGCCTTCAACTCCTCCAGAGTTTCCTGATCCTGATCGAAGGCATCGAGATAGGTGAAAACCACATTGCCTTCGACGTTTCCGGGTCTTCGACGCGCAGATGCTGTGGATCGGTGAACATGGCCTTGATCGCAGCCCTGATTGCATCCGGTGAAGCCGAGAGCGGGATGGCATTGCCGCCCGATTTCGACATCTTCGCCTTACCATCAATCCCCGGCAGGCGGCCTGTCTTCGGGACAATCGCCTGCGCTTCAGGGAGAACAGCTGCCCCTGCGGCTGCATTGATGCGGCGAACGATCTCATTGGTCTGCTCGATCAGCGGCGCCTGATCCTCCCCAACAGGGACGCAGGTCGCCTTGAACGCGGTAATGTCGGCGGCCTGTGCGGCCGGATATCCTGGTGAATTCGATCGGTCAATGCACAGCTCTTCTAAGTACTCGCCAGCTAACGACCTGCGCCTGCCTTTGATCTGACTGTGTCGAGGGAAACGATTTCAGCGATCATCGAAACCGGCTCCTGAATCCGACGGCGTCCACGCAGGATGTCCGCCGCTGCATCACGATCTACGCCAGGCGCGAAAGCGAACCCCTGGCCGTGCTTACATCCCATCGCCCAAAGCTCCTGCGCTTGCGCCGCCGTCTCGATGCCTTCCCCGACAACCTCGATCCCAAGGCGATGCGCCATATCGATCAGGCCGCTAACTACGATCTTGCCCGGCCCTTCCTGGCCGAGCGGTTCGATGAAGCCCTTGCCGATCTTGATGATGTCGACCGGAACATTCAGTAGCTGGGTCAGCGAGGCATAGTCGGCGCCGAAATCATGGAGCGCGATGCGAACGCCCCGAGACCGAAGATTCGCAATCTGCTTTGGTATGATCGGATCTCGCCGCCCGACATAGATCGCCTCGTCGATCTCCACAATGAGATGCTCAAGCGGAAGTCCCGCGTCGCCGAACGCCGCTTCGAACTTGGCGACCAGATCCCCCGCATGGAAATCCGCCGCCGAAAGATTGAGGCCCACGGCGTCGATCGGCAGGCTCTCCACCCTCCACGCCGCAAGATCGCTCGCCATGATCTTCAGCATGTAGCGGGTGAGATCGGCCGCTATCCTCACATCGCTGGTCGCCTCATAGAACGCAGTGGCAGGGATCAGCGATCCATCCTCGCCCCGCATCCGGCACAAGGTCTCAAAGCCCACCACCTCTCCGGTGTCCAGCCGAACCACCGGCTGGTAGTGAGCTTCTATCCGGCTGTCAGCCAAAGCCGCGGTCACATTCCGGATCGCATCGATCTGACGGGTCATCCGCGTGCCGATCCCCGGCCAGTATCGCACGAAACCGCCGCGCCCGGTTTCCTTCGCATGGTAAAGCGCAAAGTCGGCCGCCTCGGCGACTGCGTTGGCGGTCCGTTCATCACCACCGACAACTGCGCCGCCGATCGTGGCTCTCGGCACGATCGTATGCCCCGCGCAATCGGCCGGCTTGTCGAGCGCGCCGAGAATTCGACCCGCAGCGGACTCCAGATCAGCCAGTGCTTCCGCGTTCTCGATGATCACGCCGAACTCATCACCACCAAGCCGAAATACCTTGTCGGGCGTTGTTAAGGCGGCGATCCGTCGGGCGGCCGTTTCGATCAGCGCATCCCCCGCCAGATGTCCGAACGTATCGTTGACGATCTTGAGATTGTCGAGATCGACGAGGAACAGCGCCCATGTCCCGGCGGCGTCGCACCGCATTCCACTCATCACCGTGTTGAAGGCGAACCGGTTCGGCAGGCCGGTCAGTGCATCGACAGTCGCCCGTCGCTCACGCATCACCACACGCTCATGCCTCTGGATCGCGATACCGCACAACTCCGCGCAGTTCTCGATATAGGCGCGTTCCGTTTCGGTGGGATTCCGCGGCTCCGGCAGGTGGATGATCAGCACCGCAGCCTTGCGCCCTTTCGCGTCGGCGGCGGGCAGTACCCAGCAGCTCTTCAGACCCAACGCAGCGAAATAGGCGCCAACATGCGCTCCGAGTTGATCTCGCGTCAGATCCGAGACCACCATAGGCGTCCGAAGCTGCGCTTCGGTCAACTGCCCACCAATCTCAACACCGACCGGCATGCCATCGATGAGCGCTTCAAAATCAGCCGGAAGACTGGGAGCGGCCAGGACATGAAGACGACCCGTCGCATCCACCGTCAGGATGTAACAGAGCATTCCTTCAAACAGGGTCTCGAGATTCCGGCAGATTTGCCGAGCCGTCTCATCGAGAGAGGCCCCGCTGGCAATCATCCGCAATATTTGATTCTGAACCTGCAACAATCCAACGCCCAATCAACCTTCGCCCCAATGCGACTATTATAGTCGCCCTTGGCTTAAGATTGACTGTTCAGATAGGGTAAAGTTTAAGCAAATGAACGGAATTGCGTGGGAACGCCTTCCCCCTGGCAGGCGCCATAGTCGCCAGCACACCCCCTTCAGCGGGGTGCTCCCCGCAACACCCCCTGAGAGTCAGAGGACAACTGGCTTTGCAACGACAGGCTGGAAGGAGCAGCACCACAATTCTCAATCCTGCCCTTGCGGCGGCATCCAAGGCAATCGAAACAATACCGGAAGCTGGAATGACTAACCTTGACGTTACCACTGGCACGTCGCCAGACTGCGATTTTCTCGCCGCCTTACCTATCTCCGATGGGACCGTGACCATCAGAACGATGTCGATCGCGGATGCGGAAGCCTACGCCACCGGAACAGACGACGCTCTGGTGAAACGCTTCGCTCACTTGCCGCTGGAGAATTACACGCCGGAGATCGTGTCCAACATGATCGAGGGTGCGATTGCTGAGGGCTTGCGCGACGGGACTCTAGCCGTTCTCACGATCGCCGACGCCAACTCAGACGCATTCCTTGGAAGTCTCGTATTCTTCGACATCACGCCCGATGATGCGGAAGTCGGCTATTGGGTCACGCCAGAACATCGTGGGCGAAGGATATCGAGCCGAGCACTCATGCTGGCCCGAGACATAAGCCGCGCATTGGGTCTGAAGCGGCTGCGCGCTCGCACCGTTATGGACAACCCTGCTTCGACGAGGGTCCTCCTGGACGCAGAATTTGAACAGATAGGCGACGCTCGGCCCCAGATAGTTCCTTCGGGCAAGTCCGAAATGGGAGTGAGCTATCAACTGGATCTGGAAGCCTGAATTGCAACCTCGTCTCTGACCTCGCGACGCGGCGACAGCAATTCGCCTCCATGAATTCCGGCCGCTCCGCCTTGGACAATGTGCGTGCGATGTCGGCGCGCGCCGTTCCCGAGACCAACACCGCAAGGCTCGCGACACCGTTGAGCGATACGAACTCATCCAGCGGCAAACGCTCGTCACGCGATGGCAATTGCAACACCGGCTCGACTGCCGCACGCGGTTCCCATGTCCCTACCACCTTGCCGGCCAGCATAACTTGATGCGTGGCGCACCAATCCTCGCCGCTGCGATTAGCTGGTTCGATCCGCAGCGTTCCTTGGATCGTCACGGCTTCACCCTCCTGCGGCGCAAACGCCGACTCCGTGCGGAAGCGCACCGAGGCGGAGCCAAGCGTCAAGCGCCCATAGACATAGGAGCGGTCGCCGCGACTCCATGGCTGCAGATCACGCGCGATCCCCTGAATGAGTAGCGAGCCGGCCGGGGCCTCCACCCTCAGCAGGTCCATCAGCATTTCAGGGGTGATCGGCGCCGGCTCCGCTGCCGGCAATGGCTCATGTCGCATATCGGCTGTAACCTCAGCCGTTTACGACATCCTTCAGCGCCTTGGCCGGCTGGAACACGAGCTTCTTAGACGCTGCGATCTTGATTTTCTCGCCAGTCGACGGATTGCGGCCTTCGCGTGCGGGCTTATCCTGCACCTTGAACTTGCCGAAGCCGTTTAGTGAGATCTCTTCGCCCTTTGCAGCCGCTTCGGCTATGCCCTTCAGCACATCCTCGACGACGGACTTCGCCTGGGTCTTCGTCAGTCCATGTGTTTCGGCAAGGCGCTCCGCCAGATCGATCGTATTTACAGCCACCGGTCAGTCCTCTCTATTTTCAACATTGTCGATGAGCCCCACCATTGGCGACTCATTTTATACAAGGATCGCTTCTCGGGAAACCATGCAAGGTCAACCGTTCAGAGGAAACGAAGCCGCCGGTTAGCAAGCTTATCGCACAGGATTTCATCGAGCTGGAGGGTAGAGAGTCAGAGTGCGGACCGGGTTTGCCGTGACGGGTTGAAGGCTGGAAGAGAGGCTTCCGGCGCCCGTCGCGGAGAACCGCGATGTCCAGATATGACCGCACCACGCGCACCGGCTCGAGCCGAGCGAATCTTTACGACGAAATCACCAACAAGATCATTGCCGAACTGGAAGCCGGCCGCGTGCCCTGGGTTCAGCCTTGGGGCACGTCAGCCGCGAAGGCGCCGCTCGGCCTGCCGAAGAACGCCAGCACCGGCCGCAGCTACAGCGGCATCAACATTCTCATCCTTTGGGGAGCCGTCATGCAGCACGGTTTTCCTGGCCAGAGCTGGCTGACATTTCGCCAGGCGCTCTCGCTCGGCGGCAATGTCATGAAGGGCGAGCGCGGCACCACTGTCGTTTATGCCGATCGCTTCATTCCCGACGGCGAGAAGAAACGTGCCCGTGAGACCGGCGAGGAAGCTCAGGCGATCCCCTTCCTGAAGCGTTTCACCGTGTTCAACACAGCGCAATGCGAGGGCCTGCCCGAGGAGGTTCATACTGTCGCGCCACCCACGCCGCCCGGCCTGATCGAGCCGAGGGTCGAGGCGCTCATCAAGGCGACCGGGATCGACTTTCGCATCGGCAGCGACCGCGCCTTCTATGTCCCATCCCAGGATTATGTGATCGTTCCGCCGCCGATGGCGTATTTTGAGTCGATCAACTGGCACCGCACGGCGCTCCACGAACTCGGACACGCGAGCGGCCATCACAGCCGGCTGAATCGCGATCTGACTGGCTCGTTCGGCTCAAAGAAATACGCCTTCGAAGAGCTAATTGCTGAACAAATTTCGGCCTTCAGTTGCGCGTCGCTCGGCATCGTACCGACCGTGCGCCACGCCGATTACATCGGTTCCTGGCTTGAGGTCATGCGCGAGGATTCCCGCGCCGTCGTTCGCGCCGCCAGTCAGGCCAGCAAGGCAGCCGACTGGTTGCTCTCCTTCCTGCCGGAGAACGAGCAGACCGACGCCGAGGCCGAAACCATCATCCACAGGAGGGCGGCATGATCCTCCTGATCGACGAGCTGCGCGAGCAGCTTGCGACGGGCGGCCGCGTCACTGCGCAATAGCGCTGAAGCCTACATCGGCTGCTGCCTTGCCAGCCTCGGCCTCATCCAGATCCTGGCCTTTGACGTCCGCCGTCATCTCGAAGCCGGAGAGCTTATTGAGGTGCTGCCAGACTACCGTGCCGAAGCTATGCCGATGACGCTACTCTATCCACATCGTCAGCATCTTCCCCGCCGGCTTCAGATGTTCGCCGATTGGCTCGATGCGCTGCTAAGGCGGGACGTGGCCGGAAAGTAGATCTGCGGGTTTCCGCATCTGCTTATTCACGGTTTTCCGCCGATGCTCACAGAGAGTGAGAGGAGTGTGGGGTTTTTCGTGACGGGTTTGGGTCGAGAGAGAGGCTCTCGGCGCCCGTCGCGGAGATTATCCCGATGGCTACTGCTGCTCAGAAAATCACCCTGTCGTCCTCGCGCGACATCCCCTTTAACAAGCTGGTTCTCAGCCAGTCGAACGTGCGCAAGGTCAAGGCCGGCGTGTCGATCGAGGAGTTGTCGCAGGACATCGCCCGGCGCGGCCTGCTTCAGGGTCTCAATGTCCGCCCCGTCGTGGATGCCGACGGCAACGAGACCGGAATGTTCGAGATTCCCGCTGGCGGCCGTCGCTACCGCGCGCTCGAACTGCTGGTGAAGGCCAGGCGTCTGGCGAAGACCGCACTCGTGCCCTGCGTCGTGCGCGAAGCCGGCAGCGACATCCTGCTCGAAGACGACAGCCTCGCTGAAAACATCCAGCGCGCCCCGCTCCATCCGCTCGACCAGTACCGGGCCTTCCAGGATATGCGCCTCAAGGGCATGTCCGAGGAGGAGATCGCCGCAGCCTTCTTCGTCTCGGTCAATGTCGTGAAGCAGCGCCTGCGCCTGGCGTCCGTCGCGCCCTCTCTGCTCGATCTCTATGCGGAGGACGGTGTGACGCTCGAACAGCTCATGGCCTTCACCGTCAATCCCGACCATGCCCGTCAGGAACAGGTCTGGGACGCGATCAAGGATTCGTGGTCGAAGGAGCCCTACCAGATCCGCCGGATGTTGACCGAAACCACGGTACGCGCCTCCGACAAGCGGGCGCAGTTCGTCGGCATCGACGCCTATGAGGCTGCCGGCGGCATCGTGCTGAACGACCTGTTCCAGTCCGACGATGGCGGCTGGCTGCAGGATGTGAGCCTGCTCGATCAACTCACCGACGACAAGCTCAAGGCGGAAGCCGAAGCGATCGCCGCCGAGGGCTGGAAGTGGGTCGATGCCCGGGTCGAAGTCCCCTATGGCTATGGCCACGGCCTGCGCCGTCTGATCGGCACGACAACGTCTCTGACTGAAGAGGAACAGGCCACCTTCGATGCCCTGACCGCGGAATATGAGACGCTGGAAGCCGAATATGCCGAGGCCGAGGAATATCCCGAGGAGGTCGATGAGCGCGTCGGCGAGATCGAAACCGCTCTGGCCGCCTTCGAGGATCGTCCGGTGATCTACGATCCGGCCGACATCGCCTGCGCCGGCGTCTTCATCAGCATCGACCGCGACGGCAACCTGTCCGTCGATCGCGGCTACGTTCGCCCCGAAGACGAGGCGCCCGTAGCCGTGGAGGGGGCTGACGGCGTTGATGGGACTGAACCCGATGGGGCAGCTTCGTCGATCCCTGCCGCTCAGCGCGCTGTGATCACCGTGGGCGGGCAGACAACCGAACCGGAGGAGGAGGAAGACGTCATCAAGCCCCTTCCGGAACGGCTGGTTGCGGAACTGACGGCGCACCGGACGCTGGCGCTGCATGATGCGCTAGCGAACAATCCCCATGTCGCCATGACGGCGCTGCTGCACCGGCTGGTGATGGAGCGCTATCACTATTCCGCTCCGAGCGGATGCCTAGAGGTCACCGTGCGCCATCACTTCTTTTCGGCGCAGGGAACGGACCTCAAGGACAGCCCCTCCGCCAAGGCCATCACCGCTCGCTACGAGGACTGGAAGGTCGATCTTCCGACCGACGACGATGCCCTGTGGGACTGGATCGCCGGACTCGACGACGCCAGCCGCATGGCGCTCCTCGCCCATTGCGTCGCCTACGGCGTCAATGCGCTCTACGAAAAGCCCAACCCCTACGGCGGAAGCGGCGTCTCGCAACATGGACTGGAGACGCGCATTGCCCATGCCGACCGGCTGGCGCGTGCGACCGGCCTCGACATGGTGGAGGGCGCCGGGTGGCGGCCGACGGTCGAGAACTATCTCGGCCGCGTTACCAAGCCCCGGATCCTCGAAGCCGTGCGTGAGGGGGCCGGGGAACGAGCAGCCTCGCTCATCGAGCACCTGAAGAAGGGCGATATGGCCAAGGAGGCCGAGCGTCTGCTCGCCGACACCGGCTGGCTGCCTGAGCCTCTGCGCCTGTTCGCGGAGCCGCAGGCCCCCGAAGAGGCGGACACCGAGGCGGCTATCGAGGTGCTGCCTGATTTCCTCTCTGGTGACGATGACGAGGTCGATCACAGCGACATCGAGGCGGCCCACCTGATTGCGGCCGAATGATCCTTACCGGCGGGACGGCTTCGGTCGCCCCGCTACTTCTCCTTCCTTCCATCAGGCCCGGCAATCCGCCGGGCCATTTTCATATCCGGAGACCAAGAATGTCCGCGTCACTCGTGTTCGATATCGCCCCCTTGGGGGCCCTCATCGCCTATACTGACGGCCGGCCCAAACCGCCCTCCCGCTTCACCAGGAAGCTGGCGGCCTGGGAACGGCGCAACGGCGTTGGCCGTCTCGTTCGCAAGGAACCTGCCCGCGAACGTCCGACCTATTCGAGCCCACCGTGCTTCACTTTGCATGAAGGAAACTTCGGCCAGGGCGGCATCATCCTCGTCACCGTCATGCGCACATACGGCATCGACAGCGATCTCACCTTCCGCGTGGTCGAGCGCCCGCGCGTCGGCCAGGTGCGCGTCGTGCAGGATATCGGCGACGACGTCGAGCTGCTGCATCTCGCCGAGGACCAAGAAGCCGCCGAACTCTGGCTGGCGAAAGCAGGCTACAGCCGTGCGCGTCTCGAAACCATCACCGCCGATGTCATCGAAGGCCGGGCCGCCGCCTGACCTTGTGCCTTTCCCTTCACCCGGCCCGCTGTCGCATGACGGCGGGCTTTTCCGTCTCAGGAGCAGATCCATGGCCATTCCCGATTATGCCCGTACCAATTTCAACACCCTGCTGCGCGCCGTTGGCGACGGCAATCTCGCCCTCATGGAGTGTCTCGACGCCGCGACACGCGAACCGCGCTACGTCCTGTGCGCCGTAAGCCGCTCCGACGACGGCGAGATCGTCATGACGCCCTTCGGCCATCTGGCCGATGGCAATCCCTATGATGCCTACCTGCCGCCGGACCCGAGTGATCCCACCGGCTTCCTCCCGAAGGTGGAAGCGGCATGATCTCCGTCGACGAAATCTTCATGGACGACCTTCGCAATCTCCCCTCGGAGCGGTCGCTTCCGTGGGAAGAAAGTCGTGACGGCGTCACCGTCGTCATCGAGCCGAAACCGCATTGGGCCAGCGACATGCGGGCCTTCAAGCTCAACGCCCGCGAGTATTGCGCCTATCGGGACTGGCTGGCGGCGGGATCGTCCGCCCGCTTCTATCAGCATATCCACACGAGCGGTGATGATGTCCTGCTAATGGCGAGAGCCATGATCGCCCGCGAGATCGCAGAGGGTCTTTGGCGCTGACCGCACTCTGGATGCGGCGCACGGGATGTGCGTCATGCCGGAAGCCGTTTGCCAAAGGAATGGATCGATTTCGAATTCGACCTTCGCCCCATTCTCACCCATGGCGATATGAGACCTGTGAGGCTCGGAAGCACGCCAGTCATCAGGTCTGGATCGTGGCAAGGCCGGTACAGCAAAGCATCTGCATAAGGGTTTCCGGCTCCTCTCAGATGCGAAACACCATCCCCCGCTTCCATTCGCTGACCTTGGTCTGATCCGGCTCTTCAGCAATCAACCCGTGAAGGGTCGGCTTACGCGAGCGTGCCGCCCTCGCGGATTCGGACGAGCCGAACGCACGAGGGTGATTGCAGTTCCGGTCAGACACTCGGGCGCCTGTCGCGCGGGGGATGGTCCCCCGCCTCCAAAAGACAGGAGCCGGAACCATGTCCTATGCAGATGCCACCGCTTTCGCCGCCAGCCTCGCCGCTACCCTGATGATCTCGATCGTCGTGTTCCAGGCCGGTGACGGCACCCACGGCGCCATGCCCGCCGGCGAATTCGACGGTGACGAGGACATGGTCGAATTCGAAATCGATCCCTTCCAGTGAGGCGCCTGCGCCTCACTTCGACAGCCCGGAGCGCATCGCGCCCGGGCCTTGGCGCGCGGTTGGCAAACACCACGCACAGGCAGCAGCGCCGAAGCATGGCTTCGACCGATCGCCACCAGAAGAGTGAAAGGACGGCTGTGGGCCGGGAGGGGTTCGGATTGGCCAGGAGAGCGCTGTCCGAACCTCTTCCCTTCCGCTCTCAGGAGAAACAGTCCATGACCACCGAAACCGCCACGCCATGCCTCGCGACCCTCGTGCCGGAAGATCGCCGCGAGAAATTCCTGCCGTCTCTCTTTGGCCTGCCGCTCCTGATCGTGGCCGAAAATGCGGTATATTCCATCATGGAACGGCTCAGTCCGCATGACTATGGCGGTGGCTTCTGGGATTTCTACGAGGACAAGGACGGCCCCTTGTTCCTAGCGCCGACCTCCCGCCCGCGGTTCAGGATCGAAAGCGGGATCACGGAATATCGCGGCGAGGTTTCAGCAGAGGCAGCCGGCATCATCGCCACGCTTTTCGCCCTCTCGCATCTCTCCTTCCGCTACGAATCCGACCGCCTCGCAGAAGGCTACCAACGGCTTCACAGCTATTCGGCCCACCACCGCGAGGCCTCGGAGATATTCCAGGCCATCGACTGATCGCGAAAAGGCGTCCCGTCTCCCGGCGGGGCGCTTTTTTCATGCCGGCCACGGCCGCCATTCGCGAGCGGTGAGAGGAAGAGATCGGCCGGCTTGGCCGTGACGGGTTGAAAGCGGGAGAGAGGCTTCCGCTGCCTGTCATGGAGTGATCCCGATGCTCAGCACCTCATACGCTGCCCACGCCGTTCCTGCCGGAAAGCTCGCGTTCGATCAACTGGTCGCGCACCTGCGCAGCGCGGCGCGATACCCCCTTCGCGTCGCATGCATCGGCACCGCCACATTTGTCGACGATGACCCGACGGCCGACCCGATCTCGTTCGATCGCACCATCCATCTTGCCGAATGCAGTTCTCTTTCCGAAGCGATCAGCGAAGCTGAAACGCGCATCGCCCTGGATGATATCTCGTTCGGGAGCCGCGCAGTCATTCGCTACGCGCCACGCGTCATCACCATTGTGGACCGCGACGGCTGCCTTGTCGCCGCCGGCGAGGTTCGTTCAGGCGCGATTGGCTGGTGCGAGCCCGTGCGATCCGACGGCGAAGCCCGCAAAGTGGTCACAGAAGCCAGTCGGTTACGCGGCCGGGCCATGGTCGAGGCCAGCGCTCGCAATCATGAGGTCGCCCGACGTCTGCGGTTCAGCGCCAGCGCGCTCGAGGGCCGGCTGGTCGACAGCTTCTGGCGCGAGACCGCGCATACTGCGCTTCGCCAGGCCGCCTGACTTTCCTTTCCATTTCCCAATCCACGCCCGGCCCTCGCGCTGGGTTTTCTTGTTCAGGAGCCTGTCATGGCCGACTATTTCACCCACTTCTCCTGCCTGCTCGACGTCGGCACCGCCGAGAACGCCGCGCGCGCATTCGAACTCTACAATGCCCTCTGCGACGAGAACGCCGCCGAAGATCCCCCGTCGGAAGGCTTCCTGCTGTCGATCCAGCACGAGCACGGCGGCACGCAGCTCTGGATGCGCGATGACGGGACCGGCGATCCCGAGCATGTCATCCAATTCGTCAAGCGCTGCGCAAACGAATTCGGCCTAACGGGTCGATGGGGATTTCAGTACGCAAACACATGCTCGAAACCTCGCGTCAACGCTTTTGGCGGCGGGGCGCACGCGCTCGACCTTGCCACCGGCGAAACGGCTGCCTGGACATATACCGACTGCTGGCTTGCCCAGGTCCTGGACGAAGGCGATGCCGATGCTTGAGGTTAACGAAACGACCATCCAGGCCATCCGACCTATGGAAGCGATTCAGGTCGCGAACCTAGCGCGCCAGCAGATATACGTTGTCCAAAAACTCACTTCTGTTGTCTTTCTCGCCGTCAGCTGCGGCCGATTCCGTAGCGTCGCCAGACAGCCGTTCCGAGATACCCGATCGCGGCATAGACAAGCACGAAACCGGCGATGTGCAGGACAAGATGCCAAAGAGACCTGTCGCCAGCGACAAACAACGAAGAGATCTGACGACCTATCGAAAAATAGTAGGCCGCATACATCGCCAGGCCGATCAACAGGGCACAGGCGAGCACCAGCCCCCCCACGGCGAACGATTTTGCGAGACTTGCCATGGCCTATCAGAACGAATTTGGCTTGCGCTGTCCAGATGAAGCGATCGTCGCGGGTCCCTCATCGGCGATCTTCAGATGCGTCATCATCGTCATCTTCATATTCATCCGCCCTGTCCGACCAGAAGCCGCATTTGTCGTCGGCCATCCCGTGCGCGCGCTGAGACGGATCACCGGAAGGCTTTACTCGAAGGGCGGCGGACGATCGTCCTTCCACGAAGTCGGACCGACCGAGACCGCGACGCCGCCAGTCTTCATCTGCTCGAACAAAGCTCTCGTTGGATGCGCAGGCCTCATCACGTCGGCATAGGTCTTGTTGTCGAGCAACCGAAGCTGCTTGAGAGCTTTCAGATCGGGAAGCGCCTCCAGATTGTCGAAGGCGGTAGAAATCGAGAGATGCGTCAGGCGAGCCAAAGGCGTCAGCTTGCGGATGTCGAGCCGATCGATCATCGACGTGGCCGAGACGCTCGTTACATTTGGGCATAGTTCGATGCCACCCATGTCGGACACTTCGAAAGTGTCGGCGGCGCCTCCCCAGAAATACCATGCGAAACGATAGAGCTTATTGCCGCCGTCGAACCTGATTGATCCCACCTGAGCGAGCATTTCCTTGGTCAGTGGGTAGCACGCCAGATATTCCAGCACCTCGGGCATGAGGTCATAGCCCTCATCCTCCAGATCAACGTCGCGCCCCAGGACATGCGATGCAAGATCCTCCGGCGTCCCAAGGTCGAGCACTTTGCCCTCCACAAGCGAGGACAGGACAATCAGCTTAAAATTGACATCGGCAAAGGGAGAGCCGGGTTGATCGCCCGGCGATGCGTAAGGCGGCGGATAAGGCTCGCGATATTCGGCGTCGTTCGCGCTGAATGATATGGCATTGACCTTTTCAAGGGTAAAACGCACCTGCATCAGCGCGCCATCGGGTAACCTCTTGAACCCCTCACGAACCCCGCGCATCATCGGCAAGTCGTCGCCAATCTCCATGTCCGGAAGCGCCTTGCGCGCTTCGTCGATGGTCATTCCCATCTGAACTCCCTCGATTGGAACGGTCTGGAAACGCCAGTCGAACGAGACGCGGCCGATGGCGTCTTTCTTGTCGAGGTGCACGACAACGCCATGACTGTTCTCAAGAATATCGACGATGCCGCCTTTGTGGGACGCAGGCGTCCGCCAATGTGCGCCCATAGCTGCGGCAACGTCCGACGTAGACATGCCTGGCCGCAGCAGTGCCAAACCGTCATCGTGCAAAACAACATCTTCATTGTCGGGCATGGCCAATATTCTAAATGTAGATTCTGAATGCCGTTGAACTTACCGAGGATAGCAATGTCTATTTAGACGAGGGATCGATTCGATCAAACGCAGGCATGGGATCGAAGGTTGATCGACAGCCGTGGGGTGGGAAGGGGATTGACGGCTTTTGGACTGGAGGGGTCACCAAGCTGCTAGGAACCGATTGAGCCGCACCTGTCTAAGTTGGTGACACTACATTCTTCACGGTGCAGCGAGAGCAATCTCTTTCAGCAGGCCGATGAACGCGCTGGTGCGAACCCCGTCCGGATTCTGTTTTAGATCTACGGTCTGCACCACGACGAGACGCTTCGACGGCACGACAGCAATAATCTGCCCACCGTAACCAGAAGCATAAAAGGCATTCGGGCCCCAAGTATCCTCGGGAAGCGTCCACCACATATAGCCGTAACCCTGCCGTATCCGCTTCGCCCACGAATAGGCAGTCGTCGACTCCCTGATCCACGACGCCGGGATGACCTGCTCATTGCCCCACTTCCCGTCATTCAGGAAAAGCTGGCCAAAACGGGCGGCATCGCGAGCGCTGAGCCGAATCGGATATGCGGAGTGCTCGGACAGCTTTTCGTGAGCATATCGGCCATCTTTGACCGAGAAATCCTCCATCCCGATCGGTCCAGCGATCCGGCTCGTGAAGCTCTCAAAGATGTCCTCTCCGGTCTCTTGCCGGTAGATTGTCCCTAAAACGTTAAAGTCCCAGTTGTTGTAGAACCAGAATGACCCGGGCGGGTGACTTCCGCGAGCAGGACGCTTGCGCTTGATATCGGCGGTCTCGTGGGCGGCGGGATGATAAACACCCGACCGCGACATTAGCAGGTTACGTACCGTCGCGGCTTTTTCTTCGGCCGTAAGGCTGGGAGTATTGTCGTCGATGCCAAGCTCAGCAAGGCTGGCCGAAAGGTCGATCCGACCCTCAGCGACCGCGTTGCCATAGAGCGCGCTGAGCAGGCTTTTGCGGACGGATGCCATATTTACTTTGTGAGACGTGTCGCCCCACCGGGCGATAACCCGTCCGTCCTGGACGATCATCAGCGCTGTGGGTTTGAGTGTTCGCGATTGTTGCCGGACAGCCTCAAGTCTCTCTGCGGACCAGCCCGCGGCCACCGGATTGACGTCCTCCCACGCTTGGGCATGGACCTTTCCTGCGACAAGAATGCCGATGACTAGCAGCAGAGCGAACCGTAAAATCATCGAACCGTCTCCCTCTCTCCCCAAAGTGTGGAGCATTCAATGATGGCGGCTTTTCGGCGTCTATTGAGAAGGTTGGTGATCCGCGTCCAGCACCACGCACCAGCAGCCTCGCCGCATAAAGGACATTGAAAGCGGGCTTAAAGAGCAGCCACATATAGAATTCAGTGAATGGCAAGTCTTGGGCGAGCCTCCACGCAATCTAACGGTGGCAATCGGGTCGATTGCTTCCGTTCGCGTACAGTGAGGAAAGCATTAGCGACCACTTACTGCTGTCCGATGTGACGAATACAGGCGCCCCTTTTGGTCAGGAGGTTTATTCAATCGGCCTTAGGTGACCGTATGCGGGATGACGGTGAGCCTGCTGATTGACCCTACGCGATAACACCCGTTTTTAAGAGTTCGAGGAAGGCCGCGACGGGTTTGAGGCAGTGCGGTCGAGAGAGAGCACAGCCCAGGCTCATCCCGTTCCCGCTCTCCAAGGATCCTCCCATGTCATATGCTTCCGCCGCCGCAACCCTTCCGGCTGCGCCGATTGTCCCTGCTGTCGATACCGCCCTCGCCATCCATCAAGCGGCGCTTCTCCTTCTCCCTCATCTTGAACGCGGCCGACGCATCGATGCCGTCACGCTGCGCGGCGCGATGGAAGCTGCCTTCGGCGCGTCCGACGCCAGCGGCGCCTGGGACTGGAAGACCGCCTATGAAGCCTGCGAGGCGGCGACCGTCCTCTTCTTACGCAAATACGGAAAGGCGCTTTTCCGTAAAGCCGGCTCTCAGGCCGCCAGCCTGCCGCTTCTGACCAGGATCGCAGGACTTCTTCCCACCCACACGCGCCGCTCTGAAGAGAGCCAGACCTTCCAGCAGTTCTCGACCCCGATCCCGCTCGGGCTGGTCACTGCTGCCGCCGCCGCCATAACGCCCGCTGACCGGGTTCTGGAACCCTCGGCCGGCACCGGTCTGCTCGCCATCCTGGCCGAGATCGCCGGCGGATCGCTCGTGCTCAACGAGTTGGCAGACACCCGCGCCGATCTCCTCTCCCACCTTTTTCCGGCCAATCCCGCCACCCGTTTCGACGCCGCCCAGATCCACGATCATCTCGACCCCGGCATCGTGCCGACCGTCGCGCTGATGAACCCACCGTTCTCGGTCATGGCGAACGTCTCCGGCCGGATGGCCGAGGCCGCCTATCGCCATATCGCCTCTGCGCTCGCGCGTCTGGCTGATGGCGGGCGCCTCGTGACCATCACCGGATCAAGCTTCGCACCCGATACGCCAGCATGGCGGGATGCCTTCTTCCGGCTTCAGGAACATGGCCGCGTAGTGTTCACCGCCTCCATCGACGGCTCGGTCTATGCCAAGCATGGCACCACCATCGACACGCGGCTGACCGTCATCGACAAGCTGCCAGCCGACGACCCGACTGCGTTTCCGGCCTCAATGGGAATCGCACCCGATGTCGCGACGCTGATCGGCTGGATCGGCGAGCACGTCCCGGCCCGCCTGCCGGTCGATGCCTCGGTCTCGGTTCCCGTCGCTGCTCCGTACGCACCGCGCACCGTTCGCGGCTATCTCGCCCGCGCCGCCGCATCTGCGCCTGTCCGCGTTGCCGCTGAACCCGAGGGCGTCGAACTCGCCTATGAGACCGCCGACTGGACGCCAGCCGAAGGCGGCCGCATCACCGATGCGATTTATGAAGAATACGGATTGCAGGCGATCCGTATTCCCGGATCGACGGCCCATCCGACCAAGCTGGTGCAGTCGGCGGCGATGTCCTCGGTCGCGCCGCCCAAGCCCAGCTACCGTCCCCGGCTTCCCGCCAATATCGCCGCTGATGGCATCCTGTCTGACGCCCAGTTGGAGACCGTGATCTACGCCGGCGAAGCCCATTCGGACTTCCTTGCCGGATCATGGACGCTGGACGACACCTTCGATGTCGTCTCGGCTGCGCCCGACGATGCACCGAATGTGGTGCGCTTTCGCCGCGGCTTCATGCTCGGTGACGGCACTGGCGCCGGCAAAGGCCGGCAGTCGGCCGGGATCATCCTCGACAACTGGATGCAGGGCCGCCGCAAGGCCGTATGGATCAGCAAGTCCGACAAGCTTCTGGAAGACGCGCAGCGCGACTGGTCGGCGCTCGGCATGGAGCGTCTTCTGGTCACGCCGCTGTCGCGCTTCCCGCAGGGCAAGGACATCCGGCTGCCGGAAGGCATCCTATTTACAACCTATGCCACGCTACGCTCCGACGAGCGCGGCGAGAAGGTTTCGCGCGTCCGGCAGATCGTCGAATGGTTGGGCTCCGACTTCGATGGAGTGATCATTTTCGACGAGAGCCATGCCATGCAGAATGCCGCGGGAGGCAAGGGAGAACGCGGTGATGTCGCCGCCTCGCAGCAGGGTCGGGCCGGGCTTCGCCTCCAGCACGCCCTGCCGAACGCTCGTATCGTCTATGTCTCGGCGACCGGCGCGACCACCGTCCATAATCTGGCCTATGCCCAGCGGCTTGGCCTGTGGGGCGGTGAGGATTTTCCGTTCTCGACCAGGGCCGAGTTCGTCGAGGCGATCGAGGCCGGCGGCGTCGCGGCGATGGAAGTGCTGGCCCGCGATCTGCGGGCGCTCGGTCTCTACACCGCCCGGTCACTCTCCTACGATGGTGTCGAATACGAGTTGGTCGAACACCAGCTCACGCCCGAGCAGACGCGCATCTACGACGCCTATGCCGGGGCCTTCGCCGTCATCCATAACAATCTCGACGCCGCCATGCAGGCTGCCAACATCACCGGCGGCGACAGCGGCTCGGGCACGCTGAACCGACAGGCCAAGTCCGCCGCGCGCTCGGCGTTCGAATCGGCCAAGCAGCGGTTCTTCGGCCATCTGCTCACGTCGATGAAAACCCCGACACTGATCCGCTCGATCGAGCGCGACCTGGAAGACGGCCACGCGACCGTGATCCAAATCGTGTCCACGGGCGAGGCCCTGATGGAACGGAGGCTCGCTGAGCTTCCGGCCGAGGAATGGAACGACGTCCGCGTTGACATCACTCCCAGGGAATATGTCCTGGACTACCTCGCCCATTCCTTCCCGGTGCAGCTCTATGAGCCGTTCACCGACAGCGAGGGCAATATGTCGTCGCGCCCCGTCTATCGCGATGGCCAGCCCGTCGAAAGCCGCGAAGCCGTCGCCCGCCGCGACCGACTGATCGAGAAACTCGCCTCGCTTCCCCCCGTTCCGGGCGCACTCGACCAGATCGTCCAGCGGTTCGGAACCGATGTCGTGGCCGAGGTGACCGGCCGCTCGCGCCGCATCGTCCGCAAGACCAGCCCCGGCGGCGTTGATCGCCTCGCTGTCGAGAACCGCGCCGGTTCGGCCAATCTCGCGGAAACCGCTGCCTTCATGGATGACCAGAAGCGCATCCTGATCTTCTCGGACGCCGGCGGCACCGGGCGCTCGTACCACGCCGATCTCAATGCGAAGAACCAGCGCCTGCGTATCCACTACCTGCTCGAGCCGGGCTGGAAGGCCGACGCCGCCATTCAGGGACTGGGCCGCACCAACCGCACCAATCAGGCGCAGCCGCCGCTGTTCCGGCCGATCTCGACCGATGTGAAGGCCGAAAAGCGCTTCCTCTCGACCATCGCCCGTCGTCTCGACACGCTGGGCGCGATCACGCGCGGCCAGCGCCAGACTGGCGGTCAGGGCCTGTTCCGGCCCGAGGACAATCTGGAATCGCATTATGCCCGCGATGCGCTGCGCCAACTCTATCTCCTGCTGGTGCGCGGCAAGGTCGAGGGTTGCTCGCTCCAGATGTTCGAGGACGCCACTGGCCTCAAACTCATGGACGATACCGGCATCAAGGACGAGTTGCCACCGATCACCACCTTCCTGAACCGGCTGCTGGCGCTCACCATAGAACTGCAGGGCGTGCTCTTCACCGCTTTCGAGCAATTGCTGAACGCCAAGATCGAGGGTGCTATCGCATCAGGCAGCTACGATGTCGGTCTAGAGACGCTGCGGGCCGAAAGCTTCGTCGTCACCGACCGCCAGACCATCCATGTCCATCCCGGCACCGGTGCCGAAGCCCGCCTGCTGACCATCACGCAGCGCGAACGAAACCGTCCGGTCACGCTCACCGAGGCGCTTGATCACCTTGCCGATCCTCGCGCGAAGCTGCTCATCAATGAGCGTTCCGGCCGCGCTGCCGTGCAGATCCCGACCACCAGCGTCATGCTGGATGATGGCGAGATCGAGCGGCGCATCCGTCTGATCCGGCCGATGGAAGCGCACAACCTCCCCATCAAGCTGATGGGCGACACCCATTGGGTCGAAGCCGATCAGGCCGCATTCACGGCGGCCTGGAATGCCGAGGTGGCCGAGGTGCCGGAGTTCGTCGACAGCACCATCCATGTCGTCAGCGGCCTGCTGCTGCCGATCTGGAAGCGCCTGCCGAACGAGTCGACGCGGGTCTATCGGCTCCAGACCGACGAGGGCGAACGCATCGTCGGTCGCCGCGTGTCCCCGGCCTGGGTCGCGAGCGCCATGACGACCGGCACGACGACGCTAACTTCCGACGATGCCTTCATGGCGTTGATGGACGGCAAAACCATCCTCGATCTCACCGAGGGGCTTCAACTTCGTCGCAGCCGCGTCATGGGCGCGAACCGCATCGAACTGTCGGGCTTTACCGACGTTATGCGGGATCGCCTGCGGGCCTATGGCCTCTTCCACGAAATCATCTCGTGGAAGCTCAGGATGTTCGTGCCGACCGATGCGTCCGGCCCGGCTATTCTGGCCAAGGTGCTGGAGCGCTATCCCGTCCAGCGCATCGGCGAACGGGAGGCGGCATAGATGGCTCGCCATGATGCCTCCGAATTGGCACACCGTCTCGGCCGGCAGGCCGAGGCGGTGTGCAAGCACTATCTCTCCAACGGTCATCGCGAAGGCCGATACTGGCTGGTCGGCGATGTCCAGAACAGTCCCGGCCGCTCGATGTTCGTGCGCCTGACCGGGCCGGAATCCGGCAAGGGCGCCGCAGGAAAATGGACCGACGCCGCCACGGCCGAACATGGTGACCTGCTCGATGTCATCCGCGAAAGCTGCGGCCTTGTCGACTTCAAGGACGTTGCCGAGGAAGCCCGATCGTTTCTCAGCCTGCCGAGGCCCGAGCCTGATCCGGAACCCACGCCGCGGCCGGGGAAAGCGCCAGCCGGATCGCCGGAAGCATCACGGCGTCTGTTCACCATGGCGCAGCCGATTGCTGGCACAGTCGTGGAAACGCATCTGCGGAAACGCGGCATTACGGCTTTGCACGAAACCGGAGCCCTGCGATTCCATCCGCGCTGCTACTATCGGCCCGAAGGTCATGGCCCCACCGAAACATGGCCCGCGATGATCGCTTCCGTCACCGACCTTGGCGGCGTCCAGACCGGCGCGCATCGCACCTGGCTCCTGCCCGATGGCAGCGACAAAGCCCCTGTCGATACCCCACGGCGTGCGATGGGCCATCTCCTCGGGCACGGCGTCCGTTTCGGCATAGTGGATGACGTCCTGGCGGCAGGCGAAGGCATTGAGACCGTGCTGTCGGCACGCTCGGGTCTGCCCAAAATGCCGATGACGTCGGCGCTCTCGGCAGCGCACCTCGCAGCCATCCTGTTCCCGGCGTCGCTGCGGCGGCTCTATATCGTGCGTGATCTCGATCCGGCGGGGGACGTCGCGCGCGACAGTCTGGTCGAGCGGGCGACAAGCGCCGGGATCGAGGCGGTTGTCCTGTCGCCGGTACTCGGGGACTTCAATGAGGATCTCCGCCAGCTCGGCATCGAAGCTCTCCGGGCGGCCTTTCGGGTTCAGATTGTCCCTGAGGACGTCAGCCGGTTTCTCGCACCGTGAGGCGGATTCGGTCACGCCGGGGATAAGCCGCGCAGCAGCCCAAACCTGCCATATCCGGTCAGTGTGTTTCCCCAATGTGTCGGAGGGGCCGCTGCCCACGGCCTTCTGAGAGGGCGATCGGCCATCAAACGCGCCGGAAAGGCAATGGCGGCGCCCGGCTATTTTCCGCCGTCGGGCAAGCCCGCCTTTGCAGCGCGAAACAAAATAGCCGGCCTTTGCCATCAAGGCCCTCGCGGAGGCGCGAGGACTGCCAGTCCGGCCCGCCCGACGGCTTTCGTCGCCTGCGAAGGCCGCGATGGGCGCGGTCGATCCGACGAAGGCAAACACCATGATGACCGAATATGATGACGTAGGTTTCGAGCCGCAGCACACCTCATCCCCTACCGATCACCTCCTCAGCGAACTCCAGCTTTACGGCTACCGCCCGTTTCAGGATGAACCCGACCCAAGGCCGCTTCCCGAAGGCAATACCGTCGCCGGCGCAGTCGCCGACATCTTCGACGCCCTGATCGTCACCCTTGGCGACACCCGCCTTGAGCCCGACCTCGACGAACTGCTCTGGTCGACCGTCAATCTCTTCCACCGCGCCACCGCACGGATCGAGCGCGAACTGGACGATAACGAGCAGGCTCAGCGTCGCGGGCAGCGAGAACAGGATGGCAGTGAGGTGAAATCCGTCGAGCTGGAGCGCCTGACGGCAGAGGGGCAGACCTTCATCGAGCGGCGCAACAGCATGGAACTCTTCCGCGATGTCGCCGCCGAACAGTTCGAGCGCCAAACCGGATCGGCATGGAGGCCGCGCTCAGGGTCGATGGTCAACCATCGCAACCTGACCTCGGCAATGATCGACAGCCGGGACTTCCTCGCCGCCAAACGTCGGGCCGAAACCGAGGTGATGCTGCCCGCCGGTCCCAAGGTCGCCTTCACCGGCGGTCTCGACTTCAACGATCACCGCCTGATCTGGGCCAGGCTCGATCAGGTCCATGCCAAGCACCCCGATATGGTGCTGCTGCACGGTGGGTCGCCGAAGGGCGCCGAGCTGATCGCGGCAAAATGGGCCGACAACCGCAAGGTGCCGCAGGTTGCCTTCAAACCCGACTGGACCAGGCACTCCAAGTCCGCGCCCTTCAAGCGCAACGACGCCATGCTCGATGTCCTGCCGGTCGGCGTCATCGTCTTCCCCGGCACCGGGATTCAGGAGAACCTTGCGGACAAGGCCCGCAAGCTCGGCATCCCGGTCATGAAGTTCGAGGGCGGCGCGTAAGCGCCGCCTTCCTTCGCGCCAAGGGTCCGGTCATCAATGGCAATGTCGCTTTGGCTCCCCTTATGATCGACCGGGGTGCATCGATCTGTTGTTTTGAGCGTCATATTTGGAGAACCGGCCAGTAGCGTAGTCGCAGGCGGAATGTATCCGCTGCAACCTGTCGTAACCCACAACCATTTCTGTGGAGGCTTCCATGACCCTGATCCTGCTCGCCATCTCTCTGTCGATCGCGCTTTGCGTGATCGCCTTTAACTTCGCCACCTACGCCTTGCCCGTCATGGTGGGGATCACGGCGTTCCAGTACGTCTATGCAACCGATGCCGGCTTCGTCATGTCGGGGCTGGCCGCCATCGGCGCCGGACTGCTTTCGGTTGGACTGGTGATCGCGGTTCTCGGCTTTGCCAGGAACCCGTTCCTTCGCCTCATCGCGCTCGCTGTCTTCGCCGTGCCTGCCTGCATTGCCGGCTATGCCCTGGTCCACGGCGTTGCGAAAAATGCCATCGACTCCGCCATACTTCTGAACATGCTCTGCGGCGCCAGCGGATTGATCGTCGGCATTGCCGCAATGGTCAATCTCAACGGCCTCGGTACGGCGGTATATTCGCGCTGAACGTTCGCGGCTTGGCAAGCCGACGACACAGCCATCACGATCAACGTGCCGGTGCGAGCTACCGCCGGTCGAGCACGCCTCCTCGTTGTCCGACCAGCAGACAAAAGAGACGCTACGCACGATCTCCGCGGCGTTTCGCGAGCACCGCAGTTCTAGCGGCAACCCGATCCGTCTCCAGCATGAGAGGACCCAGCGCTCGCAGCATCGCGGTTTCCGACACCTCGTTCAGTCGCAACGCCATGATCAGCCATATTGTCCTTGCCTGACCCGCACCGCTTTCCTTGATCTGTCTGGCGGCGACACCAGTTCTCGCGACGGATCTTACCCAGGCTGCTGGTCAGCCCTGTCATGGCCGGTCTCGTTCATGGTGGGCGGGTCGGTCGGCGGTCCTTGATGACCTTCTCGCAAGCTGGCGCGATGCCTCGTCCGTTGAAATGACGCTGGTTCCATTCAATCGGCGTCCACCCGATCACCGCTCCTGTGCTGAAACAACTGCGCTCCGAACCTGGTGGTGATCGCGAAGTGGTCGGCCGCGTGTTGAAATTGGCGATACCGCCAGTGTGGTGAGAGAGGGCTCCTAGATAGCCCATGTCGCTGATGAGGACGAAGGGTCTGCTGTCGTCTCCTTCCTGAGCTTCTCTGAAGGACCAATCCCTCCTCCTGACTGATCCCCTAATCCCGTACGGTTTCTGACCGCAACCCGCGCGGCTCCGGACCGTGTTGTCGCGCAAGCGCGACTGCCCGCTCCACTCCGGGCCTTACGGGTCAAGCTGACGCGCAGCGTCAGTGCAGGCATCTCCCGACGGTCTTGGCCGGGCATCATCGGAGGGACGGTCCCTCCGGATGAAGCAACGGAGAACTACCATGCAGAACATCGTCATCCTCGCAGGCAACATCGGCCAGGCCCCCGAAACCCGCACCACCCAGGGCGGCACCAACATCACCAACTTCACGCTGGCCACCTCGCGCCCACGCTACTCGGAAGGCAAGGTTGTCCGCGACGAGAACGGCTACCGGGTGCAGGACACCGAATGGCACCGCATCACCTGCTTCAACGGCCTCGGCAAGACGATCCAGGAGCATTGCGAGAAGGGCATGAAGGTTCTGGTCCGCGGCCGCATCCACTACACCAAGTGGACCGATCAGCAGGGCGTTGATCGCTACGGCTGCGAGATCATCGCCGAGACGGTGGACTTCCTCAGCCGGGCCAAGCAGACCCAGAACGACGACGGCAAGTTCATCGACGACGATGACATCCCGTTCTGACGCGGGTGCCGGAAGCCCGGCGGCGCAAGCCGCCGGGTCTTCATTTACTCTTCACCCCGGCTCTTACCCGCAAGAGATGCTGGTGATCAGACGCGAGTCGTTGTCGTAAGACACATTCATTCGCTCGCGGTCGAGATCCGAAGTCACCGCGCAAGTCGAGCACGCCATACGCCAGATCGCATCAGCCGGCTTCCCGGGCAGCGCATCGAGCGACTGCCCGACCAGGTGCTGGAACTGGGAGGCCCGGCACTGGTCGCCGTAATAGTAGCGCGTCCGCTGCCCTTCGATCTCGGCGATCCAGACACCCGAAATGCGCGGATGATTGCGGATTGTTGAGTTCTCTGGCGCCCAATAGGTGAAGGATGGAGGAGGATCCGACTCCATCACCACCTTGGGCGTGGCCAGTTCGGCCTCGGCCAGTGTCGTCTCTTGCGCTGAACCGCAACCGATCAACACCAGCATGGCTGCTATGCTGGTGGTCAACATTACTGCTTTAGAAAGAACACGCATTCAAACCTCTCCAATGCCGGGTTCGTCCCTGGTATAGAAATGGGGCATTGTCGAGATTCGACCGGTAATGACCGTTCGTCGAATTGGACATGTTCGCCGCGTGTCTGCGATACCGGGCTGGATCAGCCCATGGCGATCGCAGGGCAACCGAATCAGTCGGAGTTCGCTCGCTGCATTGCGTGGCCTTAAACACCGATTATGGCTCGCCTTCCCCTTCAACTACGACTAATATAGCCGTAGTTCTGGCGTGACGGTTAGTGCCGGTGGAGGTGATCATGCATGATCACCGCCCGACAAACACGGGCCGCGCGCGCACTGCTGGGTTGGACACAGGAGATGCTCGCGGACAGGGCCAAGGTTTCGCTGACTGCGCTTAAGCGCATGGAGTCGGCAAATGATCTTCGTGTGTTTGAAAGCACCAGCGATCAAGTGCGCAGAGCTCTGGAAGCAGCAGGCATCGCCTTCATTAGATCGGGACGCAACGAAGGAGTTATGTTGGTCGATGTACAAGAAGTCGCGGAACACAGATGATATTGCCTATCCGGCCGCCCGACTGCCTCTTCGCTGTCATCTTCGTACTGTAGAAGTCGAATGAAGGTGCCTTATTGAAGGACACCGCGTGTTTTTTTATGACGATGATTGACTACCTTGACGAAGCTCCCACGGGTCTGGCGCTCACTGAGTACGACCGCCAGCACATCAAACTCTACATGCGCTTGCTCGATGCAGAGGCCGACGGCGCCGACTGGCAGCAAGCCGTCGAGATTCTTTTCGGTATCTGTCCAAAAACCCATCCCGAACGCGCGCGCCGCATCCATGACAGCCATCTGGCTCGCGCTCACTGGATGACTGAGTACGGATACCGGCAACTCAGACGAGGACTTCCGCACTGAGGCCGGGTGTTGTTCCGCGAGCAACACCCATTGCCCCTCGCGGCCTTCCCAAGCAATCGAATCCCCGGAATCAATTCGCTCTGTACGCCTAATCGCTGCACAGGGAGGATCATCATGACGCCCGATATAGAAAAATGGCAGTCATCGATTACATATGATTACATGGATGTGGCCGATGTAGACGCTCTCGCATGGGAATGCCTGCGCCGAAATCGCGAATACCAGAGCGACTTTGCAAAAATCACCAAAGCTGGTTCAAACATAGACAAAGAGACCGAAGCGATCGGAAATCGCTGGGGCCTGCGATTTCCCTGCCCGACCAAGCCTCAGCGGACTGGAACAGGCAGTTTTCTGGACGCCTGAGGCTGATACCAGCGCATTGCACATTGGGCCTGCTCCAACTCTGACACCGACCGATCCTCGCTTCCTTGCGGATATCCAATCCGAGCACGAGCAGACTTCAATCGAAGGCACGCATATTGCCTACCTTACCGCGAGCGGCCGTCTCCGATTGATCGTGCTCCCCGGCCTGAAGCCGGACGAGCCAATCGGCGCTTTTGTATCGCTCGACGCCCAGGGACTTGATCGCATCCAGGCTTTTACGCGCCTGTGGCGCAGCCTTCACGGATTTTCAGTTCCGCAGGATACGCGCATGACGGCTCAACAACGTCGTCGTCTCAAGAATATGCTGCGCGCCGTCGACGGCCACATGAATGATGCCGATTATCGCCAGATCGCGGAAGTGATCTTCGGCGTCGAGCGAGTCGCTGCCGATCCCTGGAAGACCTCCGCGCTGCGCGACGCCGTGCTCGATCTGGTCAAGGACGGCTATGCCATGATCGATGGCGGCTACCTCAAGCTGCTTCGCCACCGCCGCCGTAAATAGCCGCAGATACGATCAAGGGTGTGCGATTTTAGCTACCCTAAGTTCGCACTCCCCCCTCGCAATTTTCCTTCGCCATCGTGGCCCTCGTTCGCCGCTGACCGCCAGCGGTTCCAGCGAAAGCCACGGAGGCCACCATGACCACCAATCTTGCGACAATACCGCCGCGCTTCCTGCGCACCAAGGAAGCCGCCGAGTTCCTCAGCCTGTCAGCCCGCACCCTCGAAAAGCACCGCACCTATGGCACCGGGCCGGCCTATCGCAAGCTCGGCGGCCGCGTCGTCTACGCGATCGATGACCTTGAGGCCTGGGCCGATCGCGGCGCCGTCACCTCAACCTCCGACCCGCGTGGCAGCGTCCTGCCCGCCAAACGGCATGAGCCCGCACCGGCGTCTCACGCCGGCCGCCACGTCCGCTGATCCCTGCGGTTTTCTTCAATGTCGGCGCCGCATCGCCCATCCCTGGAACGCGGACAACTCGATCTGTTCCACGCGCTCCCCGGCGACTTAGCGCCACGCGACGCGCAGGATCTCATGTCCTATCCGTTCTTCTCCCTCTCCAAATCCCACCGTACCGCGCCGATAGATTTTGTCGCCGGCGACGTGTCGATCCGCGTCGAGGCCGTGCCCAATCATGGCATGGCCACGATCTGGGACGCCGACATCCTGATCTGGGTGGCAAGTCAGATCGTCGAGGCGCGCGACAAGGGTCTGCGCACCTCGCGCCTGATGGCCGCCACGCCCTATGAGATCCTGAACTTTGTCGGTCGGGGTGTCTCAGTACGTGACTACCTGCGCCTGAAGGCGGCGCTTGATCGCCTCCAATCAACCACAGTCGCCACCTCGATCCGGCAACCTGCCGAAGGCCGGCGGCATCGCTTCTCCTGGATCAATGAATGGCAGGAGCGCACCGATCATAAGGGCAGGCCCGCCGGGCTCGAGCTGATTATCCCGGACTGGTTCTATCGTGCCGTCCTCGACGATGCGCTCGTTCTGACTATCGACCGAGCCTATTTCGACCTGACCGGCGGGCTCGATCGCTGGCTTTACCGTCTGGTGCGCAAGCATGGCGGAAAACAGCGCAACGGCTGGCGCTTCGACTTCCAGCATCTGCACCAGAAATCCGGCAGTCTGTCGCCGTTCAAGCGCTTCGCCTTCGAGCTGCGCAACATCATCCAGCGCCAGCCGCTGCCCGGCTACACGCTGTTTCTTGAGGTCGAGATCGGCGGCCGTCTGCTGCTTGCTTTCGAACCGTCCGGCGCCTGTGGAAAACCTGTGGACGGCCTCGTGCTATCAGGAACCCGACCTATCGTGCTATCGGGAACCGGAGGCTCGTGCTATCAGGAACCCAAACAGGGCCTAAGCTCTGGAAAGAAAAGACGAAATCGCGCCCTTAACTTAGAGTCTAACAAAGAGTCTAACTTTGAAGAGAGCGCGCGCGATGTGGAAAACATCGCCGAGAGGTCCGATAAGGACCGCAAATCATCATCCAACAGCGACGATACGCCCCTTACGTCTTTCCGTAAATCCGTAAAGGGCTCCACTTTATCTTCCGATGCTCGGCAACTGTCTTTCGGCGATGAGCCGGGAGGCGGGCAATGATCGTCGCGCTCCTCAACCAGAAGGGAGGCGTCGGAAAGACGACGCTCGCCCTGCATCTGGCCGGCCAATGGGCGCGTGAGGGCAAGCGCGTCACCCTGATCGACGCCGACCCGCAAGGCTCGGCTCTGGACTGGTCACAGCAGCGCAGCCGCGAAGGCCTGCCGCGCCTCTTCGGCGTCGTCGGCCTGGCGCGCGATACACTGCATCGCGAGGCGCCGGAGCTCGCCCGCGATGCCGATCATGTCGTCATCGACGGGCCGCCGCGTGTGGCCGGGCTGATGCGCTCGGCGCTGCTTGCCGCCGATCTCGCCCTGATCCCGGTGCAACCGTCGCCGTTCGACGGTTGGGCGTCGGCCGAGATGCTGGCGCTGCTCGCTGAAGCGCGCATCTACCGCCCGCAGCTCGTCGCCCGCTTCGTGCTGAACCGTTGCGTCGCCCGCACCGTCATCGCCCGTGACACGGCCGAGACGCTCGCCGACCACGACCCTCCTTTACTCTCTGCGACCATCGGCCAGCGCGTCGCCTTCGCTGACCTCGCGCAATCCGGCCGCCTCGTGTTCGAGGCCGAGCACGACAGCATGGCCGCCCGCGAGATCGCTGCCTTCGCCGCGGAAGTGGGGAGGCTGGCGCTATGACGCTCGCCGCACATTCCATCCTGACGGGCGACTGCCGTGTCCGCATGCCGGTGCACGGTCCCTTCGACATGATCTTCGCCGATCCGCCCTATGGCGACACCTCGCTCGCCTGGGATCGCCGCGTCGATGGCCGGCTTCCGCTCGCCATGGCGCGCAAGGCCGCTGACCGCATCGCCTCGCTCCTGCCGCTCTCGCAGGGGGACAGGCCATGACGAAGCCGCCGCAAAAGAGCGGTTTCGCCGCCCGTCCGACAGACCCCGAAAACTGGATCAAGGCCGCCGATCGATCCCCGTCGGCCCCATCGTCCGCGCCATCATCGAGCAGCGGCTACACCGCCCGGCTGACCATCGACGTCACCCCGGATCTGCGCGGCCGCATCAAGATAGCCGCCTTTCAGCGCGGCATCACTGTCGCCGACATGCTGCGCGAACTGCTCACGCGTGAATTCCCCCAACCACCAGGAGACCCTTCATGACCGGCATCGCGGCACCCCGCATGCGCGGCGGCCCGATGCCGCCACCCGCGCCATCCGACCGTCTCACCCATGTCGAACTGACCTGGGTGGAGAAGCAGATTGAATACTGGATCAGGTTCGGCGAGCACGCAAAGGAAACGATCCTCGACCGTCGTCGCCGCATGCTTTCTTTCCGGCCGAACACGATCTTCGCCTTCGTCCGCTGGGCCTCCAACGACTACGGCACCATCATCTCACGCATAGATATCGTGCGTGCAGTCGAGCCAGGTGAAGCCTACCAGACGCTGCCCTTCGTGCGCCCCGGCGGCGACATTCTGCTCAAGACCGAGAGCTGGCCCAAGGTCGAACATGTGCTGCAGCTCGTCGACACCATCGAAGCGCTGAAGCTCGATCCGGCCGACGCAGCGCCCGACTACTGGCGACACGTCCACAATCGGCTGACTGCCGGACAAGAGCCGCGCGCCTACACACGCGAGCAGCATCAGGCGTGGCTGAAGCGCCGGAGGATCGCGCCATGACCGATCTCAAATGGGCCATGGCGACCTTCGTCGCGACCAGCGCCATCGCGGTTTCGACGTGGATCGACGCGCCGACCAAACTCATCTGGAACGCCTCGACCAGCACGCCGATCGGCTTCTACTCGGTCGAGCCGGCAGGCCGCCTGGAAGTCACCGATCTGGTCGCGGTCGATGCGCCCGAACCCATCGCCAGCTTCCTCGCCGATGGCGGGTATCTGCCGCGCGACACGCCGCTTCTGAAGCGCGTGCTCGGCCTTCCCGGACAGACCGTCTGCCGTATCGGGATTGTCATCACGGTCGATGGTGTCGAGATGGGAACAGCGGTCGAGCGCGACCGCCTTGGCCGCTCGCTGCCCGAATGGCAGGGCTGCCGCGTCATCACCGACGGTGACATCTTCCTGATGAACTGGGACGTGCCCGACAGTCTCGACGGGCGCTATTTCGGTCCGATCCCAGCCAGTTTGGTTATCGGCCGCGCGGTCCCCTTATGGACCGACGAGGACGGCGAAGGCCGCTTCGAATGGCGGGCGCCAACGCGGTGAGCGCCCTGTCTTCGGCGGGCCCGCTGCTCGCCGCATCCCTCTCCACCGCACATTGAAAGGAAAACACCATGCCGCAGATCGGCGAATTCACCCGCGAGGATTCCGGCTTTACGGGCCACATTCAAACGCTCGCGCTCGAGCACGACATCAGCATCGTTCCCGTCGAACCTTCGGACGTCGAGAACGCGCCGAACTATCGCGTGCATCTCGGCGTGGACGACAACGGACCGGAGATCGGCGCGGCCTGGACCGAAACCAGCGAGAAGGCCGGCGAGTATCTCTCGCTACTGATCGACGACCCCAGCTTCCCGCAGCCGATCCGCGCGCGCCTGTTCCAGAACGGCGCGGACGCGACCTCATGGTCGCTGCACTGGAGCCGCCCTCAGAAGCGCGGTGACCGGGAATAGGCCATGCGGATCGTTTGCAAAAACCCCGCATCACCGATGTCAGCCGGGCGGCCTCATGCTGCCCGGCGCATTGCCTCCCTTCTCCTTTCCGGCCTGACCCTCGCCGCCGCACCGCCGCTCGCCGTTCTGGCGCAAAGCTCGCCATCGGCAGAGCAGCCATCGCGCGATCCGCATGCCGCCTTCGTGACGGAAGCCTCGCAACGCTTCGGCATTCCCGAGCACTGGATCAGGTCAGTGCGGCGCGTCGAAAGCGCCGACGACGTGCGCGCGGTTTCCTTGGCAGGCGCCATGGGCCTGATGCAGGTCATGCCCGGCACCTGGACGGAACTGCGCGTCCGTTATGGTCTCGGCCGCGATCCCTTCGACCCGCGCGACAACATCATCGCGGGAACGGCCTATCTCCGCGAGATGTACGACCGCTACGGTGCGCCGGGCTTCCTTGCGGCCTACAATGCCGGTCCCGGACGCTATGAGGAATATCTCGCGGGCCGTCCCCTCCCGGCAGAAACCCGCGCCTATGTCGCCACGCTCGCGCCGATGATCGGCGTCGGGAACGTGTCGCCTACAACCCCCGGAACCGTCGCCGTTGCCGCCGCCGATCCGCACGCATGGCGTCGCGCGCCGCTCTTCGTAACGCCATCCGCGCACACACTGAATGCCGATCAACCGACATCCGAACGGCAATCCGGCGACGCTTCGACTGCACCGTCAACCGGCGATGATCCGGCCATTGCTCCGCAATCAGGCGGCCTCTTCGTCGCCCGTGCCGGTGAAGGAGACCGGCAATGAGGGCATTCGCACGATGGCGCAGCGTGGCGTGGTCTGGAGAGGGATGTGCGGGAAGGAGGGAGGAGCAGAGAGCAACGACAGAAGGACGGCGAGATAAAAGGGCCTCGCCAAATTCGCGCAAACCATTGACATGGCTTGGCTTTTGGCGTGCCGGTCGGTCGGGTCGCGTGCCGCGATTGCTGATTTGCTCAGCGATTTCAATGCTGTTTCCGGCACTATGCCGGAATCCCCTCTCTGAAGGGGCGTTCTCATGAGCGAGGGAGACAGCGACTTCCGCATCCGCCCTGGCCGCATCAGATCCACCCGCGCGGGCAAGCCCAAGAGCTTCATCAACCAGGTGCTGAAGGCCTCAAAGAAGGCCGGGCACAGTTCAGGCGAAGTGCGAACAGCCAAGCGCGGGGCAAGTCGCGGACACTCGACCTTCGGCCGTGGCCGGACCAGCTTCAGCCGCTCGCGTATCTTCAGCGCCTCGCGCCGCGTCGTCGTCAAGGCACGCGTCGTCCGCCACCAGGGCAAGTCGTTTCGTTCGGCGCCGCTGTCGGCGCATCTCTCCTATCTCAAACGCGAAGGCGTCAGCCGCGATGGGCAGAACGGCGTCATGTTCGACGCGGCGAAGGAACGCGCCGACGATCTCGCCTTCTCCGATCGCTGTAAGGACGATCGGCACCACTTCCGCTTCATCGTCTCGCCCGAAGACGCCGGCGAGATGACCGACCTGCGCGAGTTCACCCGCGATCTTGTCAGCCAGATGGAATCCGATCTCGGCACGAAACTCGATTGGGTCGCCGTGGATCACTGGAACACCGACAATCCCCATGTGCATCTGTTGGTGCGCGGCGTCGACCAGAGCGGCGCCGATCTGGTGATCTCGCGCGACTATATCAGCCGCGGCCTGCGCTCGCGCGCCGAGGATCTTGTCTCGCTTGAACTCGGCCCCAAGCCCGAACACGAAATCCGCAACGCACTGGAGAAGGAAGTCACGGCCGAACGCTGGACCCGGCTCGATGTCGAAATCCGCATCGCCGCCGACGAAACCGGCTTCATCGACCTGCGTCCCGAGACCAATAGTAAGACCGATCCGTCGCTGCGCCGCCTGATGATCGGCAGGCTTCAGCATCTCGAAAAGATGGGGCTGGCGGAACAAGGCTCCCCCGGCGAATGGACCGTCGGGCTTCAGGCCGAACGCACCCTGCGGGATCTCGGCATGCGTGGCGATATCATCAAGACCATGCACCGCGCCTTCACCGAGCGCGGCCAGGACCGCGGCTTCACCGATTATGTGATCGACGGGGGTGGCGTCGGCTCTCCCATCATTGGCCGCCTGGTCGATCGTGGGCTGCACGACGAGCTGACCGGCGAAGCCTACGCGGTGATCGACGGAACGGACGGCCGCGCCCACCATGTCCGCTTCCGCGGCATCGAAGCCTTCGAGCATTCCCCGCCCATAGGCGGCATCGTCGAAGTGCGCCGCTTCGGCGGCGAAGACGACCGCCGACCGACGCTCGTGCTCGCCAACCGATCCGACTTCGATCTCAACCGGCAGATCACTGCGCCGGGCGCGACCTGGCTCGATCATCGCCTGGTCGAGCGTGAGCCGATGCCGATGTCGACGGGCGGCTTCGGGGCGGAAATTCGCGACGCCATGAAGGCCCGCGCCGAGCATCTGGCCGAGGAGGGTCTGGCGCGGCGCCAGGGCCAGCGCATCATCCTTCAGCGCAATCTTCTAAACACGCTGCGGCAGCGCGAGCTCGATGCCGTCGGCGCGAAGCTCCAGGCCGAAACCGGTACCCCATTCCAGAAGGCTCAGGCCGGTGAGCACGTCGCCGGCGTCTATCGCCAGCGCGTCACGCTCACCTCAGGCCGCTTCGCCATGATCCAAGGCATGGGGTCAGATGGGGGCCTCGGCTTCCAACTCGTGCCCTGGACCCCACCGCTGGAAAAGAAACTCGGCCAGCACATTGCCGGCGTCGCCAAATCCGGCGGTGGCATCGAATGGAGCCTCGGCCGACAGCGAGGCCTCGGCCTCTAGCTCCCGCATGGCACGTGCCGTTGGGCGGTTATTGGGAATTCCTTCGCCCTGACTATTGGTCGCGACTGACGTCCTTTCACTCGCAGCGCATTTTGGCCGCAAGCGACCGTTTGCAGATCAGCCGGCAATGCGGTCATAGAGCGATCTAGGAATGGCAATGCCGTCGCGCTCGGCCTTCCCGCGTGCGGCGCTTTTAGCCGGCCCGGGAATGTGAACGCCATACTCGCTGCAAAGCCTGTCCATCTGGTTGGCCGCGCGCTGCGAAAATTGCGGATCGACGAGCATCGGCTCAATCGCCAATACGAAAAGCCCCGCGCCAGGGCTTTGCGAGCCGGAGGTGAAATGCGGGGCGTCGAGCGACCAATTCGCGCCCGAAAGTCCCGCCGAAAGCATCTCGACCATCAGCGCGATGTTGGCGCCGCGCTGGCCACCATAAGCAAGCAACGCGCCAGTCACAGCCGCCTTCGCATCCGTGGTAGGTTGACCTTCAGCATCGACTGCCCAACCTTCTGCTATGGATCTACCCTCGTGCGCCGCCTTACGGATGTTGACGAAGGCGGTGGCACTGGATGCCTGGTCGATGATCAGGGGCGGGCCGCTTTCGACCGGAGCGGCAAAGGCCAGCGGATTAGTGCCGTAGACCGGTTTGATGGAACCCGAGCCTGCCAGCAATGCCGGGCCATTGGTCGCGGCGAGTCCCAGCAGGCCGTTCGCGGCCAAACGCCCGACAAAATAGCCGAGCGCACCGGCGGTAAAGGCGTTCTTCTGCGAGAAGATTGCGACCCCAAAACTGCGCGCTGTTTTTACGAGCTCATCAAAGGCAATATCGAAGCCGAGATGCGCCAAACCGCCCTTGGCATCCAAAGCGATGATCGCGCCAGCAGGCCGGGTGATTTCGGGCTGCGCCAGCCCATCGATTCGTCCCGCCTCCAGCGCATCCAGATAGTCGACAAAGTGAGAAAGGCCGACAGACTGCTGTCCTTCGGCCTCGGCTTCGATCACCGATCGTGCTAGCGAGGCAGCTGTTTTCGGGCAGGCGCCAGCGCGGCGCGCGGCATCCTCGCAAAGACGCAGTCCTTGTTTGAGACTCAGAGTGATCGTGTTCGCCATATCTACCCTACCACGTCAGCATAACTACTTCGGGCCACCTCAAGATGAGCTCGATGATATCTGCCATGCTAAAAATTGCTCAGTGCCAGAAACGGCAACTGTTCATGTCAATGAAGATTCGACCGCCCGGACACAATCGCGCCCTTCGCTCTTTGCCTGATAAAGTGCGCGGTCGGCACGGCTGATCAAAGCAGAGAGGTCATCGCCTTGGCCTGCAACGGCGATCCCAAAGCTCGCCGTTGGGCTGCAGTCGTCCGAAAGCACATTGAGTGCTCGTTCCTTGAAAGCAGACCGGACAGCTTCGGCGAGACGGTACGCAGCAGCACCGTGGCCTGATGGCAGCAATACCGCGAATTCCTCGCCGCCCTGACGAGCGATGATCGCATCATCGGGAGCGTTCTCCTTGAGGATTCTGGCGAACTTCTGGATGATCCTGTCGCCGTTATTGTGACCGAAGCGATCATTGATTGACTTGAAGTGATCGAGATCGGCGAGGATCGCCGTAACCGACGTACCGGGAACTTGCCGCGCGAGCACATCGCGCCCGCGCAAATCGAAACCCCGGCGGTTGTACAAGCCCGACAGGGCATCGATCTGTGCCTCGGCCTTGAAGCCGGCCGTGACATCTACGGCGATGATCGCAAAGATCGCTACCCCGAGCGTCGAGCAAATGAGCGCGTCCGTAATTGATACGACCAGCCAATAGGCTGCTTCGATTTGATCTGCTGCGACACCGGGAATCTGGAACGTGAGGGGACGCAGGAGGAAACCTATGCAAGCGAGGACAACGAGCCCGAAGAACAGTTGTTCAACCGCGTTGCGGTAGGGACGCTGCAGGATGTCGACCAGCATCACCAGACAGACTGCTGCCAGCGCCCAATTCAAAACGACGGCTCGCACCAACAAACTCGGTTCCACAAACTGGTAGAAATAGAGCGCAGCCAGCGACACCGCGCCAATGGTGAACAAGAGGCCATACCGAGGTCGCTGATCATATCGGCGGGACAGCGCGACCGACAGCAATATCATGGCCAGAAGGACCAGCGAGTTGGCGGCGGTCCGCAGTGCCGGCGCTTCCTGAATAAACGCGAAATAGAGCGTGCCGAAACAAAGGCCCCTTACCGCATAGGAGAGAGCGAAGATTGCGATGTAGGTCAAGTGACGCTGGTGCTGCCAAAGTACGAGCAAAGACGCGCAATATATTGCCGACATGGCAGGGTTCAGCAGCGCGACGACGCTGTCATAGCTCATAACCGAACGATCAGAGCATCCGGTTCTCTGTCCTTCCGATGACACACGCCGTTCTGTCTGTGCATGCTTTGCCCCCCCCGCCTTTGGTAGCCTCAGAATATTTCAAACAAATGGAGGCTCAAATCCTCCGTTCTCAACTCTCTTCTTTGATTTCCCTCCGCTCCGCCAAAGCAAATCTCCATCAGTTTATAGGAGAGGGGTTGAGGGAAGACTTAACGAGGTGCTTTATGGAAGGTTACTTTTGTCAGGAAGCTTCTCAAAGCCGCCCGCAAGCGGCGCAGCCGAGTTGGCGGCAAGCCGGGTGATTTCTTCGGCAATTGCCATATTGCCCGTGACGTTTCATGTTACGGATCAAACGACGCTGACAAAAACGCTCACCAACGCCATCAGGCCAAAAGCGATCAGGGCTGCGCCAGGACGCGAGCGAGGTTCTGCGTGCGAAGCCGGCAGGCAATACGCACGAAGGGATGATGCGCTTCAGAAGTTTCCGCAAAACAGGACAAAAGCTCAGCAGCAGGGCCGATCTGGACGCTGACGCTTCAAGACTCGCACATGCCAGCGGCTCCGAGCCTCGATAGCATGTTCTTCCGCTTGATCCGAGACCCGCGTCTTTTCCGATATGCACGCTATACTATCCAGAACTTCGACACCCACATCATTTCGCTTGCCATCGGACAGTCGCCTCTCGATCTCCTGGGTATTTGGCAGGAACGACGCCTATGTCCGCCACCAAGATCCTTTGGGGCCAAATCCTCACTGTCTTTCTGATCGTCCTCATCACGACATGGGGCGCGACGCAGTTTGTCGCGTGGCAGCTCGGCTACCAGGCGCAGCTCGGCAATCCCTGGTTCGTGCTCGGAGGGATGCCGGTCTATTACCCCCCTGCCATCTTCTGGTGGTGGTATTTCTTTGACGCCTATGCGCCTGAGATTTTCGCCAAGGGCGGGATCATCGCCGCATCAGGCGGCTTCATCGCTATCGCCGTCGCAATCGGCATGTCGGTCTGGCGCGCGCGCGAACAGAAGAACATTGAGACCTATGGCTCGGCCCGCTGGGCGAAGCCACAGGAGATCAAGGCCGCAGGCCTCCTCAGTGCTGATGGCGTTGTCCTCGGCAAACTCAACCGCGATTATCTTCGCCACGATGGTCCCGAGCATGTCCTGTGCTTCGCGCCAACCCGATCCGGCAAGGGCGTCGGCCTCGTCGTCCCTACACTGCTCACCTGGCCCGGCTCCGCCGTCGTTCACGACATCAAGGGCGAAAACTGGCAGCTCACTGCCGGCTTCCGGTCAAAGCACGGCCGCGTGCTGCTCTTCGATCCGACCAATCCGAAATCAGCAGCCTATAATCCCCTGCTCGAGGTGCGGCGCGGCGAATGGGAAGTGCGCGACGTCCAGAACGTTGCCGACGTGCTGGTCGATCCCGAAGGCTCGCTGGAAAAGCGCAATCACTGGGAAAAAACCAGCCACTCGTTGCTGGTCGGCGCGATCCTCCATGTTCTTTATGCAGAGAAGGACAAGACCCTGGCCGGCGTTGCCGGTTTCCTGTCGGATCCAAAGCGCCCGATCGAGACGACGCTGGCGGCGATGATGACCACGCCGCATCTGGGCGAGGCCGGCCCGCATCCGGTCATCGCCTCCACCGCGCGCGAACTCCTGAACAAATCCGACAACGAACGCTCCGGCGTGTTGTCGACCGCCATGTCATTTCTCGGTCTCTATCGTGATCCTGTCGTTGCAGAGGTAACGAGCCGCTGCGACTGGCGCATCGCCGACCTGATCGAGGACACAAGTCCCGCCACCCTCTACCTTGTGGTACCGCCTTCCGACATATCGCGCACCAAGCCGCTGATCCGCCTGGTGCTCAACCAGATCGGCCGCCGGCTGACCGAGGACCTTCACACCGAAGCGCGTCGGCATCGCGTGTTGATGATGCTGGACGAGTTTCCTGCGCTGGGCCGTCTCGACTTCTTCGAGAGCGCGCTCGCCTTCATGGCAGGATACGGCCTGAAAGCCTTCTTGATCGCGCAGTCCTTGAACCAGATCGAGAAGGCCTACGGCGCAAACAACTCGATCCTCGACAACTGCCATGTGCGCGTCTCGTTCGCCACTAACGACGAGCGTACCGCCAAACGTGTCTCAGATGCGCTCGGCACCGCCACCGAGATGAAGGCGATGAAGAACTATGCCGGTCATCGTCTCTCGCCCTGGCTCGGACACCTGATGGTCTCGCGTTCGGAAACGGCCCGGCCATTGCTGACCCCAGGCGAGATTATGCAACTGCCCCCCAACGACGAGCTCGTCATGCTCGCCGCCACCCCGCCAATCCGTGCCAATAAGGCACGCTATTTCGAGGACAAGCGCTTCAACGAGCGCGTGCTGCCACCGCCGGACCCGGCGAAGACCAAGAGAACTACGCGGAAGGATGCCTGGACTGAACTGAAGCCACAGGCGCCGGACGCCGCCTTGCTTGCCGAGATCCAGAAGGCGGAACAGGACGCCGCCAATAGCGGGCTGCGCCGGGAGCCGGAACTCCCCGACCACGTCGCCATCGTCAAGGAAACGACCGACCAAAATCCGTCCGAGGAATTCGCGGTCCTGCTCGATGACGAACCCGAGGATACCGCGCGGCAGCGACAAGTTCTGCGCCGCCAGATGACCGGCATCGCGCGACAGGTCGCCATGGACCCCAATGACAATATGGAGCTCTAAGCCATGCGCGACCGCATGAATGTGTATTTCCCGCCTGACATGCTGCGCCAGATCGCCGACCTGGCTGATCGCAAGAAAATCTCGCGTTCGGCTATCGTCGAGGCAGCCGTCGCCTCCTTCCTGTCACCCGACGGCGCCGACAAAAGGGAGGCCGCGCTGACCCGCCGTCTCGACCGGATGACACGGCAGATCCAGCGGATTGAACGCGACCTCGGCATTACAGCCGAGACGCTTGCCTTATTCGTCCGCTTCTGGCTGTCCGTTACGCCGCCGCTGACTGGCGAGGCGCAGGCTGCGGCCCAGGCCAAGGGCCGCGAGCGGTATGATGGGTTCATCGAGACTCTTGGCCGACGTCTGCAGAAGGGCCAGAGCTTCCTGCGCGAAATTCCGGATGATATTGCTGGTGATGACCAGCCGCCGGCGTCGTCGGATGACCACTTTGGTCAGGAAACCTGAGTTTACGAATCCATAGCGCTCACCGAAAATCAGGGAAAATTCTGACGCAAATGTTAGATGCGACGGTCGAAATCCCTCGCCGTCAAAGCAGAACTCTGAGTGGAGGCAAGTCGTTCGGCCCAAGCGGATTCCACCCTTCCACATCGCCTTCAAAGACAGGACCGCGCTCTATTATGAAGTTGAGGAGTTGCAACAGTGTGACGCGGACGATGGCATGTCCAAGGCAGGAGTGCTGCCCCATACCGAACATGAGGGGCCGCGCCGAACTTCGGCCAGGACGGAATTTTTCCGGCTCGGGGAACACCCGCGGATCATGGTTCCCCGCCGACCAGATCATTGACAGCACCGTTCCCGCCTCAATGGTCAGGTCGCCCAGGTTGATCTCACCTGTTGCCAGACGCATCGTCATGGGCGTCGAACTAGCAAGCCGCAGGCATTCATTCACGCATTGACCGGTCGGCACCACTTCATTGCGATGCGCAATGGCAATCCTCAATGCGGCATCAATGCCTATGGACGCCGTATCGACCGCGTCAAAAGCCATACCGGCAATGAGGTCAGCTGCAAGATCATCTCCGACACGGGATCGCAGGCTTCTTGCAAAGGGCGTCTCTGAATCAAGCGCTGCAAGCGAGAGTTCACGAATCTCTTCCGCCGCGGCATCGGCGAGGCGTGCCTTCGTTGGATCGGGGTTTGGCGACAAGAGATAACCAAGATCGAAAAGGGCGGCTTCAAGCCGTGTGGTGGCTTCCGCATCATAACCGACGATCGTCGCCCAGATGGAGCGTGCAACCGGCGAGATCAGTCCTGATCGCAGATCAAGTTCCGCGGGACCAGCCGGAGCGATCTGCCCCACTGACTCCTCAATGATCTCGGTAAGCGGCACCGCGTTGAATGCCTCGATCACGGCGGCACGCTCGGTGCGATGCGCCGGACCCGATTTGGTGAACAATGCGCGGCTCAGCAGGCCGTAAAGGCGCGGTGTCTCCGCCATGACCACCGCGTCAGGGGCCATGCCGTCCGACAGCGGGTTGCGGGCGAGTGCCAGCAGTTCGCCATGCCCCAGGATGGCGAGGCCGCCCCATGGCGCAGCTTGCACACGATGCCCCGCAGCAAAGTCATCCCGGAACGCATCTGCCGCCGACGCCCATCCATCCAGGCGTTCGAAAGTATCGAAAATCTTCATTTGAACAATCCATCAAGCACAAAGAACCATCCTGCGTGGCAGGCTGGCGAAGCGATCTTCGTTCTTTGGCGCTTACGGATGCAGTTGCATGAGGACTACCTTTCCACCAAGGTCTAACCGAATCGAAATCCGAGAACAAGGTAGAGCCACTCCGGATAGCTGCCATCCCCACGGCAACGATCTGGACTTTCTATTCGATTTTGCGACCCAACTTGCCAAAAGGCGCCCATGCGGGAGCACGCCCGCGACGAGCGAAAAGCATGCCTCCTGCGACATGCCGCCGTTCTGCTTGAAATTCGAGGAAGTATGGGCGCGGCCTTCGCCCCTGCATGGTTTCAACGTCCAGCGCCATTACCTCTTCCGTGACTATCAACATCCTAAGTTTGCTGACAGAATTTACTGCATCCTTGTTCGTCCAGGTCAAATCTGGTAGAGGCACGGCTTCATCAGAATTCCAACCGTGGAGCATTGGCATGGGAGCCGCAAAGTCGTCAGATAAGTAGGCCGCAACAACTGTTCTTTGTTGTTGCGGCGTTCTGTCGAGCCGATCCCAGCCATGCTGACAGGCAAACGCCGCCAAATCTCTCTTTTGTGCGGGTGCTTTCCCATGCCTACGAAGTCCCCTGTTTGGACCTACTCCCTTCCGGCGGCCCTGCTGCTGATGGCCCCATTCGATATCCTCGCCTCACTGGCGATGGATATCTACCTGCCCGTCGTTCCAGCCATGCCTGGAATTCTCAACACCAGCCCCACTGTCATCCAACTCACGCTGAGCCTCTACATGGTGACGCTCGGTGTGGGGCAGATCATCTTCGGGCCGATCTCCGATCGTATAGGCCGGCGACCTGTCCTGATTGGGGGAGCCTTGCTGTTCGCGGCCGCGTCGTTCGGCCTTGCCGCATCCTTGACCGCTCCGGCATTCATCGCATTCCGACTTCTCCAGGCAATTGGTGCATCGGCTGCGCTCGTGGCCACCTTCGCAGCGGTGCGCGACGTCTATGCCGATCGCCCGGAAAGCGTGACCATCTACGGCCTTTTTAGTTCCATGCTCGCCTTCGTGCCCGCCCTTGGTCCGATCGCCGGGGCAGTGATCGCAGATGGTTTCGGATGGCAGGCCATTTTCATCACGCTGGGCGCGGTCACCGTTCTGGCGGTCCTCAACGCCCTGTTCCGGTGGCATGAAACACGGCCAGCGACAGCGGCTCCCGCCAGGCGGTCGTTCCTACCCATGTTTCGCAGCCATGCCTTCTGGACCTATACGCTTGGGTTCAGCACCGCCATGGGAACGTTCTTCGTGTTCTTCTCGACCGCTCCCCGCGTACTGATTGATAGTGCGGGCTTTTCCGAACTGGAGTTCAGCCTAGCGTTCGCGACAGCGGCGGTCGTGATGATCATCACCACGCGCTTCGCCAAGCGGTTCGTCGCGAATTGGGGAATCGCCGGCAGCCTCGCGAGAGGCATGGTAGCTCTGTTGCTAGGAGCCGCTCTCCTGAGCGCCGGACAAATCTTCGGCTCGCCGTCGTTCCTGACATTCATCCTTCCGATGTGGGTGATGGCGATGGGCATCGTTTTCACCGTGTCGGTCACAGCCAATGGCGCTCTCGAAGAATTCGACGATATGGCGGGCTCGGCCGTGGCGCTCTATTTTTGTGTCCAGAGCCTGTTTGTCGGCCTCGTAGGGACACTGATGGTTGTCGGTTTGCAGGGCGACACCGCTTGGCCACTTGTGACCTACTCCTCGATCATGGCCTTATCGGTTCTCGCTGCGTTGGGATCACTTCGCCGGCGCAGCGCGGTCGCGTGATGCAGTAAATGATGTCGGGCAGCGGCCATAGTCATTGCCCGACATCAAAACACGCATCGCTAAAATCCCGCAGACCGTCCCACAACCATCAGACCTGATGTGAGTTTTCAGACGGTCTGCGGGAATTTCGCGACACAAGAAACCGGAATCGTGACACGCTAACCCAACTTCTTGTTTCCAGTTAGTTGGATCATCACCCAAGTGGACAATTTTTTGAACACGGAAAGCCGCCCGACAATCAATGGCAATCGACAGCGAAAGGACTTTTTCGGATCGATCCAAGTGCTGTTTCTGGCGGCGTTGTGCGCTGTTTGTGCCGAACTGCTCTCGGCCTATACCGACAGCACCGGCAATGTCCCCTCCGTCTTGTTCGCTCTCTTCTTCTTCGCAGCACTTTATGGCGCCCCGGCGCTGCTCGCGCGTGAGGTGGCCCGCCGGGCCGAATGGGGTTGGCCGTCATTGCTGTTGCTCACCTTGGCCCTGGGGATCGCGCAAGCGTGCCTAATCGATCAGTCGCTCTTTAGTGAGAATTATTTCGGATATGAAGGTTGGCATGAATCCCGACAGGCGGCTTTCATCCCTATACTGTCCATCGGCGCAAATCAGGCTTTTAACTTCATTATTGGCCATGTCATTTTTAGCTTCGGTGCGCCTATCGCCATAGCGGAAGCGTGGCGACCCCATCGAGCATTGCTGCCTTGGCTCGGGCCTGTCGGCATCGTGATCGCCACCGTCGCATACGCCGGCGCGGCGTTGCTCATTGCGTTTGATCCAACTTCCCAAAACGCGACCGCACCGCAGTTCGCGGCTTCCGTCGTTCTCGTTATTGTGTGCATTCTGGCGGCTTGGCTTTTGGGGAGAGCATTGCGGTCCACACCAAGAGTAAACCCCGGCAACTCATCAGCCGGCTCGGGTCTAATCTTCATAGCGACGCTCATTCCAGCCCTCGCGGTGGCAAGCGATATTTTTGGTGAGAGCTGGGGCGGGCTCGCCTTCAATGCCACCACCATTGTGGTCATCGGCGCGTTTGTCTGGTGGCGAGCACGACAGCCGGGTTGGGGCGTCCACCACTCGGCCGCTGTGGCTTTGGCCTTCCTTGTCAGCAGAGGTGCGTTGGCGTTCACCTACTTCCCGCTAGCTGGACAGGTGGAGCCGTCAGCCAAATATGCCCACAACATTGCGATGATGCTGATTGTCTTCATCGCCGGCTGGTATGCTCTCCGACCTCTGCCGAGAGCCTATCTCTTTTCCAATCGTAGGCGAGTGGTTCACAAATAACTGTCGCTGAAATCCTAAAGCCCGTTGCGTTGCAAGTTTCGGGATTTCTGCGAACCGGATACGCTCATTGCGGCGGCTGTAAGGGGCGACTGACCATGGTGGTGATGAGCTTCTGTGCATCTGGCTTTCCTCGAAGCTGATATCGGACGCCATCAACGGCAGCATGGGGGCAGCGTCGATTCTCCCATCTTCGGGCCGCGTTTCGCACTCGGCTTCACGCAAAGCAAACTTCGATTGATCCTGCCCCATGCTCCCATGTATCCACTCAATTGCCCTCCACAGCCTTCCCATCGGATACAGGAATCAAAGCACCTCACGCTTCAGAAGGCTCTCGAGCCAATCGGCGAAGACATGAAGGCGGCGAGAGAGGTGCTGACGATGCGGGTAGAGCAGCGTCATCGGCATCGGCTCCGCGCGGTCCGAGGGCATCACCTCAACGAGCTCGCCAGCTTTGAGATGGCGCCTGACGTCATAGGCCGGGATCTGGATCAGACCGAGGCCGGCCAGGCAGCAGGCGATATAGGCTTCGGCGCTGTTGACAGCGATGCGGCCACGCATCTGCATGGATCGCAGTACGCCGCCCTCGACCCATTCCCACGCCTCGACTCGCCCGCTCGATGGCGAGGCATAGTTGACCACCAGATGGTCGTGCAGATCGTCCGGCAATTGGGGAACACCATGGCGCTCCAGATAAGCGGGGCTGGCGACATTGATCAGCGGAAGGTCGCCGATTGAACGCGCAATCATGCCGGAATCGGCCAACGGCCCGACCCGTAGGACACAATCGACGCTTTCCTCGACGAGGTTCACGGCGCGGTCGGTGACACCGAGATCGATATCGATCTCCGGATAGGCGTCGAGAAACGTCGGCAATGCCGGCGCGATGATCAGGCGTCCGATGCGGCCCGGAACGTCGATCCGTAGCCTGCCCGAGGGAGCGGCGGATTGGCGGAAGATGTTCTCGGCCTCCTCGACATCCGCGATCAGCCGCAGGCAGCGCTCATAGAAGGCCGAGCCGTCCTGCGTCGGCGAGACCACTCGCGTTGTCCGGTGCAGGAGCCTTGCCCCGACACGGCCTTCCAGTTCCTGCACCGCAGCCGACACCGACGAGCGCGGCACGCCGAGTGTATCCGCCGCGCGGGTGAAGCTCGAGCATTCGACGACGCGGGCAAAGATACGGAAAAGGTCAATGCGGTCCAAGCGGGGAAGGCCTTTATTATCCAGGATTGGCGACAGGTGATGTCAGAATGATCATCTTTATAGGATAATCCTAGACGATATCCTGCATCCTCGAAAGCGGCTGCATTGCGCGGTCGCGCCAGCACAAGGAGGCACAACGCCATGACCGACCACAGCATCAAGGGGAAGACCGTCATCATCGCCGGCGGCGCGAAGAATCTCGGCGGCCTGATTGCGCGCGATCTCGCCAAAGCCGGCGCGGAGGCGGTCGCGATCCACTACAACAGTGCCGCGACCAAGGCTGACGCGGACGCGACCGTCGCTGCAGTGAAGGCTGCTGGCGCCGAGGCCGTCGCGATCCAGGCTGACCTGACGACCGCCGGCGCGGTGGAGAAGCTGTTCGCTGATGCCGTCGCGGCGGTCGGCAAGCCCGACATCGCCATCAACACCGTCGGCAAGGTGCTGAAGAAGCCGATCGTCGAAATTTCCGAAGCCGAATACGACGAGATGACATCCGTGAATTCGAAGAGCGCCTTCTTCTTTCTCAAGGAAGCCGGCAAACACCTCAACGACAACGGCAAGATCTGTACGCTGGTGACCTCGTTGCTTGGCGCCTACACGCCTTTCTACGCGGCCTATGCTGGTACCAAGGCGCCGGTCGAGCATTTCACCCGGGCGGCCTCGAAGGAGTTCGGCGAGCGCGGCATCTCGGTGACGGCGATCGGCCCCGGACCGATGGACACGCCCTTCTTCTATCCGGCGGAAGGCGAGGATGCGGTCGCCTACCACAAGACGGCGGCAGCGCTGTCGAAGTTCTCCAAGACCGGCCTCACCGATATCGAGGACATCGTCCCCTATATCCGCTTCCTGGTCTCCGACGGCTGGTGGATGACCGGACAGACCATCCTCGTCAATGGCGGCTACACCACCAAATAGACAAGGCAAGGATGGATCGCGACGGGCCTGCCGCTGGCACTCGGCGGCGGCTCCTATGAAATGCGACCGGGATCGGAAAGGTGCTCCATGCACATGTTGCTCGTCATCACCGCAGGGCTCCTGCTGCTCGCGGTCTTCATGCTCTTCGGCAAGCTCTGGGGCGACGATCTCTCCGGTGTCGCCGTCGCGGCGAAGATTTTCGTCCCGGCGTGGCTCCTCGTGGCGCTCGTCAACATGTGGGTCGGCGTCACCAGGGCCGGATACACCGTGACGCAGGAACTACCGATCCTGTTTGCGGTGTTCGCCGTTCCCGCTGCCGTGGCGGCGGTCGCCGTGTGGCAACTGGCAAAGACCTGATTGCCGCGCAGCGCGAACCGTTCGAAATCGGAAGGAATAAGTCCATGACGAGCTCTCTGCCTCCCGCGCTTCAAGCGGCCGTCGACGCCATCAACACAGGCGATACCAAGGGCTTCGTTGCCGCATTCAGTCCCAACGGCCTCGTCGATGATTGGGGCCGCATCCTGAAGGGGCGTGACGGGGTGCGCTCGTGGGCGCACTCCGATGCGATTGGCGCGCAGGCGAAGATGAGCGTGCTCGATGCGACGACGACCGGCGACACGACGCATATCGTCTTCGACTGGCAGAGCCGGGTCTTCAACGGCCGAAGCCAAGCCTATGTCACGCTGAGTGACGGCCTGATCGCGGAATTCCGCATCCCCGCCCACTAACCCCGAACCGACCGGAACGCTTCCCATGCCTGCCGAGATTGCCGGCTTCATCCAAACCGCTCCCGACCTCATCCACGGCAACTCGCCTTGGCCGAAGCTGTCGCCATGATGCGGACTCTACGCAGGGCCGATGACGGGGCTGACAATGCCGGGCGGATCGATGGCGTTATCCGCTTCTGGAAGGACGCCGGAGCGAAAGGCCGGTGGTTTGCCAAGGACAAGGCGTTCGACAGGCGGTTTCGCGATGGATTCCTCGATCTGCATATCGAAGTCGCGGCGCGCCAGCACGATGATTGGATGGAGACGGCAAACGGCGCGCTGGCCCTTCTGATCCTGGTGGACCAGTTCCCGCGCAACGCCTTTCGCGGCACCAGCCACATGTACGCGACCGATCCGCTCGCTCGGTCTTATGCCCGGCAAGCGCAGGCGGCAGGGCATCGCGAGCGCGTCGAGCCCGATCTCCGCCTGTTCTTCTGCCTGCCCTTCGCCCATTCGGAAGAGATGGCCGATCAGGACATTTCGGTGATGCTGAATGGCAGGCTTGGCCAACCGTGGCTCTCCCATGCCGAGGGTCATCGCGACATCATTCGCCGCTTCGGGCGCTTCCCGCACCGCAACGCCATGCTGGGCCGCGAGACGACCCGGGAGGAGGCGACCTTCCTGCGCGATGGAGGATTCCGAGGATGAAGGCGTGGTAGGCGGAACGAGAAGACAAGGGCAACAGCGGGAGGGAACACAAACGGGGTTAAGGTCGGGGGTCGATTGACGATATGATGGGTTTTCTTGTCCTGCTGGCGCAGGCAGTCATTTATTTCACCGCGATGGCGGTCATCTTTCACTACAGAACGGCGATCGGGGTCGGGGTCTTTTATGCCGTCCTCGGCGCGATGCACTTCCTCGAGACCTACCTCGCGGCCGTCTTCTTCATCGAGTTGCCCTTCGGCCTGATCTCGCCGGGCTCGACGGTGATGTTCGCGGGCAAGCTCGCCTTCTTTCTGCTGCTTTACATCAAGGAAGATGCCGAGAGCATGCGCCAGCCCGTTTACGGGCTCCTGATCGGCAACATCCTGATGGTGGCGCTGGCGATGATCCTGCGCGCCTACAGCGATCCGGCAAGCGTACCGGGATACAATCCGGACCTTCGGTTCCTCGACCAGATCGGCTTCCTCATGGTCTGGGGCACCGTCCTGCTCTTCATCGACCTGATCGCCCTTGTGGTCATCTACGAGCGGCTCGGCACGCTGGTGACCAACACGATTCCGGGCCGGATCTTCATGAGCCTGGCGATCGTACTGAGCTTCGATCAGGCCCTCTTCTATGCAGGCCTGCATCTCCTGTCCGGCGTCCCGCTTTCGGCTTTCTACGGTGGCTGGATCGCCAAGGTCGGGGCCGCCGGCTTCTTCAGCCTCATGCTGACGCTCTATTTGCGCTTCGTAGACACAACCGCCATTCGTGCTCGCTCACACGGCGCTGTCGACGTGTTCGATCGCCTGACCTATCGTCACCGCTATGAGAAGCTGGTCGAGCGGATCGGCAGGGACGCCCTAACCGGACTGAAAGACCGGGGACAATTCGATAGCAGAGGGCCGGCCATGTTGCAGGCGGCCTCGCGGTCGAAGCAGTCGGTCAGTCTGATGATGATCGACATCGACCATTTCAAGTCGATCAACGACCAGCACGGACATCCTATGGGCGACAGGGTAATCCAGGGCGTAGCTGACACGATCACGCAAACCAAGCGGGAGGCAGACAAGCTGTTCCGTTACGGTGGCGAGGAGTTCGCGCTGTTATGTCCGGAAACGCCGCCGGGCGCGATGGTGCTCGCCGAGCGCATTCGCGCGGCCGTGGCAGCCGTTTTGCATCCCGGCCTCGACCGACCGGTCACCATCAGCATCGGTATCGCTACCTATCCGGTGAATGCGAAGGATCTTCGCGAACTGCTGATGCGTGCGGATGCCGCGCTCTATGAAGCGAAGGCGCTCGGACGGAACAGGATGTTCAGCGCGACCGCAGCAGGACAGTGCGCCAAGCCGTGACCGATCCTGGTGAACTTCACGAGCAGCACGCCGTCGAGCGACCAAATCACCTATTCAATGACTACCCTGTTAGAAGTCATAGAAGGCTCTATGCGGTAATTCGCATGGTGTGAGATATCCCGGGACGCTCTCGTGCGCTCGGCATAACCCGCTTCCATCGTTGTGGACCGATGCATCCGGGGCCTGTCCATGCGCGAATCGACGTGTAGCTCTCAGTTCGGCCCCCTCTACGACGCTTTGCGTAACGCCCGGCAACAAAGCCGAGCCGCCGTTTTCCTGTATTTGCACGCTGCAGCCCTACTACGACAAAGACTTGTTGAATCAGCCCGATTTCGGGCTCTCTTAATCGTCCCCGATCCAGGGCCGGCCGAACGGTCCCTGAACGCAAGGGGACGACATGGCGGCATCTCACCAGAAATCGGAGGCGATCACGCGCGGCGCGCGCATGCTGCGCACAGCCCTTGGACCGGCCATCGCACGGTTTTTGGAGGACCCGTCGATCGTCGAGGTGATGCTCAATCCCGACGGCCGGCTCTGGATCGACCGGCTTTCCGAAGGTCTGTCCGACACGGGTGAGCGATTGGCGCCCGCCGATGGCGAACGCATCGTCCGTTTGGTCGCCCACCATGTCGGCGCCGAAGTCCACCCCGGCAGCCCGCGCGTCTCAGCCGAACTCCCCGAGACGGGGGAGCGGTTCGAAGGACTGCTGCCGCCTGTTGTCGCGGCGCCTGCCTTCGCCATCCGCAAACCTGCTGTGGCAGTGTTCACGCTCGACGACTATGTGGCTGCCGGCATTATGGCAGCGGACCAAGCCGAGGCCCTACGAGCAGCGGTCTCCTCGCGCGCCAACATTCTCGTTGCCGGCGGCACCTCGACCGGCAAGACCACACTCACCAATGCGCTGCTCGCCGAGGTCTCGAAGACCACGGACCGCGTCGTCATCATCGAGGACACGCGCGAGCTGCAATGCACAGCTCCGAATCTCGTCGCGATGCGCACCAAGGATGGCGTCGCCACGCTCTCCGATCTGGTCCGCTCTTCGCTGCGCCTGCGCCCTGATCGCATACCTATTGGCGAGGTGCGAGGCTCCGAAGCGCTCGACCTCCTCAAGGCCTGGGGCACCGGTCACCCTGGAGGCATCGGAACGATTCATGCCGGCACCGGCATCGGCGCGCTGCGCCGTCTCGAACAGCTCATTCAGGAAGCCGTCGTCACCGTCCCGCGCGCGCTTATCGCCGAGACCATCAATCTCGTCGCCGTGCTCGCCGGGCGTGGATCGCAGCGCCGGCTGGTGGAGCTTGCCCGCGTCGAGGGTCTTGGCCCCGACGGCGATTACCGCATCACCCCCGCAACCCAAGCCCCCAGCCAAACAGGAGAGCCCTCATGATCCGCCACGCTCGGCGCATCCGCCGTCACGTCGCGACGGCCGTCGCCGTCACTTATACCAGTCTGATCCTCGCGCCCGCCGCTCACGCCTCCGGCTCGTCCATGCCCTGGGAGGCCCCCCTTCAGTCGATCCTTCAGTCGATCGAGGGACCGGTCGCCAAGATTGTCGCGGTGATCATCATTATCGTCACCGGTCTGACACTGGCCTTCGGCGACAGCTCTGGCGGCTTTCGCCGGCTCATCCAGATCGTCTTCGGCCTGTCGATCGCATTCGCCGCATCGAGCTTCTTCCTGTCCTTCTTCTCCTTCGGCGGCGGGGCGCTCGTCTGATGGCGGGAAGCTTCGAACAGCTCGACGCTGTGCCAGGCTTCACCGTTCAGGTCCACAGGGCGCTGACCGAGCACATCCTGCTCGGCGGCGCCCCGCGCTCCATAGCCATCATGAACGGGACGCTTGCCGGGGCCGTCGGTCTTGGACTGCGGCTCTGGTTGGTCGGTCTGGCCATCTGGGCAATCGGCCATTTTGCCGCCGTCTGGGCCGCAAAGCGCGACCCGCTCTTCGTCGAGGTCGGCCGCAGGCATCTGCGCATCCCGGCTTTTCTAGCGGTCTGAGGGAGCAACACCCATGATGAACCTTGCCGAATATCGCCGCACCGCCAGCCGGCTTGCCGACTATCTGCCCTGGGTCGCACTGGTGGGACAGGGCGCTGTCCTCAACAAGGACGGTTCATTCCAGCGCACGGCGCACTTTCGTGGCCCGGACCTCGACAGCGCCGTCGCGGCCGAGCTCGTTGCCATCGCTGGACGTCTCAACAACGCCTTCCGCCGTCTCGGTTCCGGCTGGGCCATCTTCGTCGAGGCGCAACGCCATGAAGCCTCGACCTATCCCGAAAGCCGCTTTCCCGATCCCGCCTCGGCGCTGATCGACGCCGAGCGCAAGGCTGATTTCGAGGAATCCGGCACGCATTTCATCTCCAGCTATTTCCTGACCTTTACCTATCTGCCGCCTGCCGAAGACGCAGCCCGCACGGAATCCTGGCTCTACGAAGGGCGAGATCGGACCGGCGTCGATCCTCACGAAATCCTCCGGGGCTTCATTGACCGCACCGACAGGGTGCTGGCGCTACTCGACGGCTTCATGCCGGAATGCGGCTGGCTCGATGACGCCGAGACGCTGACCTATCTGCATTCCTGTGTTTCGACCAATCGACATCGGGTCCGTGTCCCGGAAACGCCGATGTATCTGGACGCGCTGCTCGCCGATCAACCGCTCACCGGCGGTCTGGAGCCGCGTCTCGGCAACTCGCATCTTCGCATCCTCACCATCGTCGGCTTTCCCACCGCTACCACGCCCGGCATCCTCGACGAGCTCAACCGTCTCGCATTCCCCTATCGCTGGTCGACGCGGGCAGTCCTGCTCGACAAGACCGATGCGACCAAGCTGCTGACGAAGATCAGGCGGCAATGGTTCGCCAAGCGCAAGTCGATCGGCGCCATCCTGAAAGAGGTGATGACCAACGAGGCCTCCGCGCTCGTCGACACCGACGCCGCCAACAAGGCCGTCGATGCCGATCTCGCACTTCAGGAGCTCGGCGCCGACTATGCTGGCCAGGCCTATGTGACGGCGACCATCACCGTCTGGGATACCGATCCGAACATCGCCGACGAGAAGCTGCGGCTGGTCGAGAAGGTGATCCAGGGCCGCGACTTCACCGCCATGGCCGAAACCATCAATGCGGTGGACGCCTGGCTCGGCTCACTGCCCGGCCATGTCTACGCCAATGTGCGTCAGCCGCCGATCTCGACGCTCAATCTCGCCCACATGATCCCCCTAAGCGCAGTGTGGGCGGGGCCGGAACGGGATGAACACTTCGGGTCGCCCCCCTTGCTGTTCGGCAAGACCGAGGGAAGCACCCCGTTCCGGTTTTCCCTTCATGTCGGCGATGTCGGCCATACGCTGGTCGTCGGTCCGACCGGCGCGGGCAAATCCGTGCTGTTGGCGCTCATGGCGCTCCAATTCCGCCGCTATGCAAACTCTCAGGTCTTCGCGTTCGATTTTGGCGGCTCCATCCGTGCGGCCGCGCTTGCCATGGGTGGCGACTGGCACGACCTCGGCGGAGACCTGACCGAGGGTTCGGATTTCTCCGTTTCGCTCCAGCCGCTCGCCCGAATCCATGACGTGCCCGAGCGGGCCTGGGCCGCCGACTGGCTCGTCGCCATCCTGATGCGCGAGGGCATCGCGATCACGCCAGAGGTCAAGGAGCATCTGTGGTCGGCACTGACCTCGCTGGCCTCCGCACCGGTCGGGGAAAGGACCATCACTGGTCTTTGCGTTCTCCTGCAATCGAACGACCTGAAACAGGCGCTGCGGTCCTATTGCGTTGGCGGTCCCTATGGCCGGCTGCTCGACGCCGAAACCGAGCATCTCGGTCACGGCTCGGTGCAGGCCTTCGAGATCGAGGGCCTCGTCGGCACCGGCTCCGCGCCAGCCGTGCTCGCTTATCTCTTCCATCGCATTGGCGACCGGCTCGACGGCTCACCAACCTTGCTCATCATCGACGAGGGCTGGCTGGCGCTCGACGACGAGGGCTTCGCCGGACAGCTCCGCGAATGGCTGAAAACGCTGCGCAAGAAGAACGCCAGCGTCATCTTCGCCACCCAGTCACTCAGCGACATTGACGGCTCGGCGATCGCGCCAGCGATCATCGATAGCTGTCCGACGCGGCTGCTGTTGCCAAACGAACGCGCGATCGAGCCGCAGATCACGGCGATCTATCGCCGCTTCGGCCTTAACGACCGCCAGATCGAGGTCCTCGCCCGTGCCACGCCCAAGCGCGACTATTACTGCCAATCGCGGCGCGGCAATCGCCTGTTCGATCTGGGCCTGTCCGAAGTGGGATTGGCGCTCACGGCCGCATCCTCGAAAACCGATCAGGCGGCCATCGCCCGCATCTTCGCCGAACATGGCCCGGTCGGCTTCCTTTCCGCCTGGCTGCGCCTGCGCGGCGTCGATTGGGCCGCCGACCTCATCCCGGATCTCTCCAATCTCATCCCCCAAGCCCCAGAGGAGGCAAAGTCATGACTACCGATCGTTCCCGCTCGCGTGCCGTATTGCTTGCTGCGACCATGTTGGCAGCGCCGATGGCGCTGTCGTCGATGCTCACCGCGCCGGCGCACGCACAATTCGGCTTCGGCCGCATCGTTTTCGACCCCTCCAACTATGCCGAAAACGTACTCACGGCCGCGCGTACGCTTGAGCAGATCAACAATCAGATCACTCAGCTTCAGAACGAAGCGCAGATGCTGATCAACCAGGCGCGCAATCTCGCGAGCCTGCCGCATTCCTCGCTCCAGCAGCTTCAACAGAGTGTTCAGCGCACGCAGCAACTTCTCGCCCAAGCGCAGAACATCGCCTTCGACGTCCAGAACATCGATCAGATGTTTCAGCAGCAATACGGCAACGTCTCGCTGTCGACGACGGACCAGCAGCTTGTCACTGATGCCCGCTCGCGCTGGCAAAACACGGTGGGCGGATTGCAGGACGCCATGCGCGTGCAAGCCGGCGTGGTCGGCAACATCGATACGAACCGCACCGAAATGTCGACGCTGGTGGGCCAGAGTCAGGGGGCCACGGGCGCGCTCCAGGCGACCCAGGCCGGCAACCAACTTCTCGCGCTCCAGTCGCAGCAGCTCTCCGACCTCGTCGCACTGCTCGCTGCGAACGGCCGCGCTAACGCGCTGACTGAGGCAGAACGCGCCGCGGCGGCCGAACAGGGTCGTGAACAACGCCGTCGCTTCCTGACGCCCGGCTCCGGCTATCAGCCGGGCAATACGCAGATGTTCAACAACGGCAACTGAGGTCAGGAGAGGGAATGCCATGGACGGCAAGATGCTGGCCCGGCTGGGCGCCGTCGTCTTCGTCGCCATCGCGATTACCGCGACGGCGATCGAGATCACCCGGAAAGAGGAAGCTCCCGCAGCGGAGCCGGTGCGCCTTATCGAACCTTCGCGCGATCTGCTGCGCGAGGGACAACGCCGGTGCCAGCAGCTTGGCGAGGCCGCGGCCAACAATCCCGACTGCCTGCGCGTCTGGGCCGAAACCCGCGATCGCTTTCTCGGGCGCGCGCCACAGACCGCTCCCTCTGTTCCCAGCGAGGGGCAATAAATCATGGGCGGCGCAGGCGTCATCGATAATTTTCTCGGGGTCTTCACTCGCTACATCGACTCCGGCTTCGGCCTGCTCGGCGGTGAAGTGGCGTTCATCGCCACCACGCTCATCGTCATTGACGTGACGCTGGCTGCTCTCTTCTGGTCCTGGGGTGCCGACGACGACATCATCGCGCGCCTGGTGAAAAAGACCCTGTTCGTCGGCGTCTTCGCCTACATCATCGGCAACTGGAACAGTCTGGCGAATATCATCTTCGACAGCTTCGCCGGTCTCGGCCTCAAGGGCTCCGGCACCAGCTTCACGGCCAAGGACCTTCTGCGCCCAGGCAAGGTCGCGCAGACCGGCCTCGACGCTGCGCGGCCGCTGCTCGATTCCATCTCCGACCTCATGGGCTGGATCGCCTTCTTCGAGAACTTCATTCAGATCGCCTGCCTGCTCTTTGCCTGGGCGCTGGTGCTGATGGCCTTTTTCATCCTGGCCGTACAGCTCTTCGTGACGCTCATCGAGTTCAAGCTGACCACACTCGCCGGCTTCGTGCTGATACCCTTCGGCCTGTTCGGCAAGACCGCGTTCATGGCCGAGCGCGTGCTGGGCAACGTCGTCTCGTCTGGCATCAAGGTCCTGGTGCTCGCCGTCATCATCGGCATTGGCTCTACCTTGTTTTCGCAATTCACCGCCGGCTTTGGAGATGAGACGCCATCAATCGACGATGCCATGGCCGTAGTGCTGGCGGCGCTCTCACTGCTCGGTCTCGGTATCTTCGGTCCTGGCATCGCCAATGGTCTTGTGTCTGGCGGCCCACAACTGGGCGCCGGCGCTGCTGTCGGCACGGGCCTTGCCGTCGGCGGGGCAGCGCTTGCCGCTGGTGGTGCCGCGGGCCTTGCGGTCAAGGGTGGAGGTGCAGCGTTCTCGGGCGGCGCTGCTGCCGTTCGCGGCGGTGCGGCCGCGGCGGGTGCTTCGTCGTCGGCCTACAGCCTCGGCTCGCTGGGACAGTCTGGCGCCGCGGGTGTCGCTTCCGGTCTCGGCGGCATTGCGCGCGCCACAGGCTCGGCCGCCGTCTCGCCGCTCAAGCGCGCCACATCGAAAGCCAGCGAAAGCGTCAAGTCCAGCTTCTCCGATGGAGCAAAGGCCGGCTTCGGTGTCACCGGCGGCTCCTCGACCATGGGAACGATCGGCGGCGGTGATGCCGCTGCCGCTTCTGCCAGCGCGCCGCGCGACGGTGCGCCTGACTGGGCAACGCGCATGAAACGCAGCCAGGCCCTCAGCCATGGTGTCTCCGCCGCCGGCCATGCCGTGCGCTCCGGCGACAGCCACGGCGGCGGCTCCTCCGTCAACCTTTCTGAAAGTGACCGCTCATGAGCCTCTTCAAGCGTCCCGCAACCCATTATGGCAAGACGCCGGAACCCGAAACGCCCTATCAGAAGGCCGCACAAGTTTGGGACGAGCGCATCGGCTCGGCCCGTGTGCAAGCCAAGAACTGGCGATACATGGCCTTCGGCAGCTTGGTCATGTCCGCCGGCTTTGCCGCGGCCCTGGTCTGGCAGTCGGCCAGCGGAACGGTTGTGCCCTGGGTGGTGCAGGTCGACAATCTCGGCCAGGCTCAGACCGTAGCGCCGGCATCGGCGGACTATCGTCCGAACGACCCGCAGATTGCCTTCCATCTGGCGCGCTTCATCGAGCAGACGCGCTCGATCCCGTCCGACGCCATCATCGTGCGGCAGAACTGGCTGCGTGCCTATGAATGGACCACTGATCGTGGCGCGGCGGCGCTCAACGACTACGCACGCGCCAATGATCCGTTCACCCGCGTCGGCCGCCAGCAGATCGCCGTCGAGGTCTCAAGCGTCATCCGGGCATCGCCTGACAGCTTCCGCGTCGCCTGGACCGAGCGTCACTATGAGAACGGGCAGCTCTCCACCACAGAGCGATGGACCGCGATCCTGACGATCGTGATCCAGACGCCGCGCGACGCCGAGCGCCTGCGCGCTAATCCTCTGGGGATCTATGTCAACGCCATCAACTGGTCGCGGGAGATGAGCCAATGACCCGCTCAACAGCCCGTAAACCCGCAATTCCGGATTTGCGTAAATCCGCTTTGGCACTTGTCCTTCTTTCCGCAACCGTACTGGCCGGTTGCGCGACCAATCGGCCGCCCCAGATCAGCTACGATTCCGACGTGCCTCCGCTGCCGGCCGTGCCGGCTGTCGTTACTGACCAGCGCCCCAGGCCCTTGCATGTCCCTCCGGCCTGGACGCCGGCACGTGGTGGCACCGCCGCCACTACACCGGAAGGCCGCGTTCAGAACGCCAATGCCGCCGCCCGCGTCCAGCCGCGCCGGGAGGGCTATTTCAATTCGATCCAGATCTATCCCTGGAGCGAAGGCGCGCTCTATCAGGTCTATGCCGCGCCCGGACAGATCACCAATATCGCGCTCGAACCTGGCGAGAGCCTGACCGGCGCCGGACCGATCGCTGCCGGCGACACGGCGCGCTGGATCATTGGCGACACCGAGAGCGGAAGCGGTCTCACACGCCGCGTGCATATCCTCGTTAAACCGTCTCGCGCCGACATCACGACAAATCTCGTAGTCACGACCGACCGTCGCGTTTACATGATCGAGCTTCGCTCGGGCGAGAAGCCCTATATGCCCGCCGTGGCCTGGGCCTATCCGCAGCCGTCCGCCAGTCAGCGGCAGAGCGTTCCGGCCACGCCGATCATCCCTGTCGCGTCGGCGCGTAACTACCGCTACGGCCTAACCGGTGACACACCGCCCTGGCGGCCGGTCTCGGTCTATGACGACGGACGCCGAGTCTATGTCGAGTTCCCGCGCGGCATCGTCCAGGGCGAGATGCCGCCGATCTTCGTCATCGGCTCCGAGGGCGAAGCGCAGATCGTCAACAGCCGCATCCACCAGAACATCCTGATCGTCGATCGCCTGTTCGGCGCGGCCGAGCTTCGCCTCGGCGGTGGCGACCGCCAGCAGACCGTCAGGATTGTGCGCACCGATGGAAGGCCCGCATCATGAACAACCCCGAAAATGTCCGGAAGGAAGAAGCGTCGCCGCCGGATGAAGAAAACGCCGTCCCGCTGACAGGATCATCGAACGAAACCCCTCCAACGATGCGACTGCGCGCCGATGCGCCGCGCGTCACCCGCCTGTCGCGCAAGGTGCTGGCTGGGGTCAGCCTCGTCGTTAGCATCGGCATCGGCGGCGCATTGATCTATGCGCTCCAGACCCGCGACGGCGGCCCAGGAAACGAAGAACTCTATTCCACGGACAACCGTGCAACGGCCGATGGCCTCGCTGGTTTGCCACGCGACTACACGGGTCCAGTCCTCGGCCCGCCGCTGCCCGGAGATCTTGGCGGTCCCATCCTGGACGCCCAGAACCGCGGCCAGCCCGTCGTGCCGCCTGCCATAGCGACGCCCCAGGTCGATCCTGAAGAACAGCGTCGCCTTGCCGAGGAGGAAGCCGCCCGCACAAGCCGGGTATTTTTCCAGACCGCGCCCGGTTCAGGGGCCGGTACGGGAATGGCTGGCGGCATGGCCAATCCGAATCTTGCCGGTCTCGGTCTCCCTGGCACGCAAGGCGCTCCAACCGCCCAGCATCGGCAGAACGCATTTCTCAATGCTCCTGTCGATCGGCGCACCGTCGTTGCCGATCGCGTCATGGCTCCGGACTCGCCCTATGTCCTTCAGGCAGGCGCAGTAATTTCCGCCGCCCTCATCACCGGCATCCGCTCGGACCTCCCCGGACAGATCACCGCGCAGGTCACCGAGAACATATACGACAGCCCCACGGGCCGCTTTCTTCTGGTGCCGCAGGGCACGCGCATCATCGGTGAATACAGCAACGATGTCGGCTTCGGACAGCGCCGCGTGCTGTTGGTGTGGAGTCGCCTGATCCTTCCGAACGGCCGCTCGATCGTTCTGGAGCGTCAGCCTGGCGCCGACACTAGAGGGTTTGCCGGTCTGGAAGACGGCGTCGATTATCACTGGTGGGATCTCGCCAAGGCGGCGGGACTCTCGACCCTGCTCGCCATGGGCACGGAGCTCGCAGTCGATGACGACGACCGCCTGATCCGCGCCATTCGCGATGGCGCACAGGACACGATCAACGATGCCGGCCAGCAGATCATCCGCCGCCAGTTGCAGGTCGCGCCCACGCTGACGATCCGGCCGGGCTTCCCGGTCCGTGTAATCGTCACCCGCGATCTCGTGCTCGAACCCTATGGAGCAGTGCAATGACAAAACTGAAGCTCGGCCCGATTGCCGAGGACAAGCCGGTGAAGGTGACACTGGACCTGCCCGGTGCGCTGCATCGTAATCTGGTCGCCTATGCCGAGGCACTTGGCCGGGAAACCGGCCAGGCCGCTGCCGATCCGAAGAAGCTCATCGTGCCCATGCTGGAGCGCTTCATTGCGACGGACCGGGGTTTTGCGAAAGCCCGCCGCAAATCATCGGAATCTCACCAGCCCCGCGATCCATCTTCGTCCAATGCCTGAGCAGACCGGATACGCGGCGATTTTTCGAGCGCTAGTTTCGCCCGGCTGATCCTTCCGCCAGCTTCTCCGCGAATTTGATCAGCCGGCGCAAGCTCGGATTGTCATTCCTGGGAGACCATACGGCGCTAAAGGGTACAATATCCGCGTCGGCGCTTAAAGGAACGAGCCTGATCTCGGGTATGGGCACACACCTCCAGGCTTCCACGACCGGGGTTATGCCCTTGCCCATGGCCACCATGTGCATCAGCGTTTCCTGCTGCACATCGCGATACTCGATCATGGGATAGGTGCTGTAGTCGCAGATTCTTCGCACGATATAGTCACGGATCTCCGGCCCAGGCCCAAACCGGGATACGATGAACATCTCATCGCGCAACTGCCGCCAATCGATCCTCTTCTCGCCGGACAATGGATGCGATCGCGGCATCGCCATGTGAACTCGCTCGTCCCAAAGCTCTACTGTTTCGCATCCTTCCACTTCGCCGTTGCCGGTGAAGAAGCCTACATCCAGTTTGCGGGTGCGAATGCTACGAATGTGGTCCGGTCTTCCTCCGTCGTGAATGTCCACCCGCACGCCGGGATGGGCGACTTCATATCTGGATACAAGCTCGCGCAGAAACCCGCCCGCGAGAGTGGTGACGACCCCGACTTTTAATGTGCCGCTCTCGACGCGCCCTGCGGCGCCGGCATGCTGAATGGCGTGGTTGATCTGCTGGAGCGCCGGAACGGTCTGCTCAAGCAAATGTCGCCCCGCATTGGTCAGCCGAACGCCAAACTGGCCGCGCTCGAAAATTCCAACGCCTATCCGATCTTCGAAATCTCGAATGGCCTTGCTGACGGTCGACGGCTCCACATCCAGCGCCTCGGCAGCACCTCGAATGCTCATGGCTTCTGCTGCGGCCAGAACATATCTCAACGGCCTAAGATCAAAATCCTTCGCTACACCAATATGTTTAGAAAAAGGTCCTCGTCGGGGAAAACTCTCATTCGACATACTCGCCTCACCTCCCAAAATCTCCAAAAATGCGGGCGAGTTGACCTTCCTTGTCTAGATTCTGCCGCGCAACCAAAGACATATATGCACGCAAGCTCTCTCTGCTGAGCATGCTGAAGCAGCGCCGGCGGCCTCCAAAATCAACTTCCTATTTGTCCATCCTCTGAAGTGTCCGTGCATCCTGATCTTGGATGGCAATCTACCAGTGTCCAGAGCAGTGAGCGCGTTTGAGAACGCTGCAAGCGAGCGCGACAAGGCCGTCGCTCTCACAGAACTGTCGGGGGTAATGACGTGCCTTTATGGCAGCGGGTTCCGCCAAATCTACGGACCCAACATAGCGTGTGTCGGAAATCGATGTGATGACGATAGGATCGCAGCCGAATTGATCAGCCGTTATGTCAACTATGATATTTCCGGAAACGACCCAGGCGTGGCCTTCCCATTGCGCTCCAGAGTAAAATCCGCACGCTGCATCAGGTGCCCCGCTTTTTCCGGCATATGGCGTCCCGTTCATCCATTCGGCAGGATGCCCCTCATGTCTCAGCACATCCCGTAGAAACAAGCTGGTTCTACCGCACGTTTGTCTGGACGGGGGATGCACGGTGACTGATGCCAGCGGTGCCATACTGGTTTGATAAATAATCTCGCGGCCGATGCGATACGTTGAATTTCATTCAGCTGGGTCATCCCTCTGTCGCGTCGTTGCAAAATTTCCGAAACCCGCGACATATCCCTCTGTATCTTAGGTCCGAACGGCGCGCACCACGGCGGCCTCACCTCATCGGCACCAGCCGTGGATAGTCGGTATAGCCCTCAGGACCTTCTCCATAGAACGTGTCCTTGTTCGGCGCGTTGAGAGGCAGGCCTCTTTGCAGCCGCTCAGCGAGATCCGGGTTGGCGATGTAGTTCCGACCATAGGCGAGCCCGTCGGCTATACCGGCCTCAATGAAGCGTTCGCCGTCTTCCTTCGACATCAGTTCATTGGCAATAACGACTCCCCCAAACCGCCGTTTGATCTCGCCGAGCAAGCTATCCTCCGCTTCGATCTCACGAACAAAGATGAAGGCGATCTTGCGCTTGGCGAGCTCGTCGGCCGCGTAGCCGAAAATGGCCTTGGGATTGCTGTCACCCATGTCGTGCTCCTCACCCCGCGGGCGTAGATGCACGCCCACGCGGTCGGCGCCCCAGACCTCGATAACAGCATCGACAATTTCGAGCAGAAACCGGGCGCGGTTCTCCACCGAGCCACCATAGCGATTGGTGCGCTTATTGGTCTTGTCTTGCAAGAATTGGTCGATGAGATAGCCGTTGGCCGCATGCAGCTCGACACCGTCGAAGCCTGCTGCCTTCGCTCTCTCCGCCCCCCTGCGGAAGTCTTCGACAATGCCGGGGATCTCATGAGTCTCCAATGCCCTGGGCACCGGATGGGGCCGTTTCGGTCGCAATGCGGAAACATGGCCGGCAGCGGCAATCGCGCTTGGCGCAACCGGAAGCTGGTCATTGAGCAATTCCGGATCCGAGATACGGCCCACATGCCAGAGCTGCAGGAAGATGCGGCCGCCTGCTTGGTGAACGGCGTGGGTGACCTGTTTCCAGCCCTCGACCTGGGCATCGTTCCATATGCCCGGCGTGCTCCAATAACCGACGCCCTGCGGAGACACGGACGTAGCTTCACTCAGGATCAGCCCGGCACCGGCACGTTGTCGGTAGTACTCGGCCATCATCTCATTGGGCACCCGCTCGAGGCCGGCGCGCTTGCGGGTAAGGGGGGCCATGATGATGCGGTTCGGCAGCATGAGGGCGCCGACCTGCAAGGGATCGAACAATCGGGACAACAGCAAACTCCTTTTGACTGGGTCCAGATATGGCTCCTGCCGCGCTCAGCAACAATTGCCAGATTGTTCGACCAATTGTAGAGTTTGAGTCGACAATGGAGGTCTACCAATGTCTTCACTAAACTCCTTCGTGGGTGTGGACATCTTTATCAGCGCGGTGAAATCCAGCTCGTTCACCGCAGCCGCAGCTCACCTTGGTATAACCAAGTCGGCAGTCGCCAAGTCCGTGGCACAGTTAGAGGCCCGGCTTGGCACCAAGCTGTTGCATCGGACAACGCGCCGCCTTTCCCTGACTCCGGAGGGTGCCGCCTTCTTCGAACAGGCGGAAGGGGCACTTGAACAGCTCCGCGCTGCAGAAGATGCCGCGCAATCACGGGCCAGCACCGTTCGTGGCGTGCTGCGCGTCGACATGCCGGCGGCTTTCGGCCGACGTGTCGCCATGCCGATCCTGCTGGAGATTCTCAAAAACCACCCCGATCTCCGCCTTGCGGCCAGCTTCTCCGATCGTATCATCGATCCCGTGGATGAGGGCGTGGATCTATGCCTGCGGTTCGGTGAACTGCCAGATCGCAGCGATATCGTCGCCAGGACGCTCGGTTCCCAGCGGCTGGTCCTCTGTGCGGCGCCGGCCTATTTGGAAGAAGCGGGATCACCGGTCAGCATCGACGACCTGCAGAAGCACGCTTGCATTCTGGGAAGTCGGCCTGATCGACCGGCGTCATGGCGCTTCCTCGACGGAGGTGGTCGAGTTCGCGCGATCAGTCCGCCGGCAACGCATCTGCTGAGTGACGGCGAAGTCGTGATCGACATGGCCGTTGCCGGTTTCGGTCTCTGCCAGGTGCCGGAATCATTGGTTCGCCTCCATCTCGAACGAAACGAACTTTGCGCGGTGCTGACGGACCACTCCCAGGTAAGATCACCATTCAGCGCAGTCTGGCCAGCAACCCGCACCATTCTTCCGAGAGTCCGTATTGTGGTTGACGAACTCGTTCGACAAGCCAACGCCGGGGTTTTCAGGGAGCCATCGACAGCCGCGATACTCTGATCAGGACCAGCGGAGGCAAGAATAGCCTGCAGCTCCAGCACATCTTGCGTGAAGCGTTCGGAGTTTTCTGGAGTTCTGCGCAGGGCGCGCAGCATCGGCTGATACCTGCCAGGCGCGCGGCCGCGCCCCAGATCGGAGGCATTCTGACGATCCTTTCGATTTTTCCGCAGGCCCCGCAGAACAAACGTGCATCAATGCACATATAGCTTGACATTAAAGGTGCATCGATGCACCTTTGCCGGCAATTGGAGTGTTGAGGTAGTGAATATGCAAGGAGAACAGCCGCCCGTTCCTGCCCGCGCCCAGCGCGCGGATGCAAGTCGCAACCGCGACGAGATCGTGCGGGTCGCCAGGGCCGAGTTCGACGAGAACGGGGTGGACGTTCCGCTCGAACGTATCGCCCACCTTGCGGGTGTTAGTCGCATGACGCTGTCACGTCATTTCGCGGACCGCCAGGAGCTAGCGCTCGCGATTTTTGAAACCGATATCCAGCGGCTGCACGAGGTTGCGGCCAAATGGATGGAGCAACCGGATGCCTGTCTGCAGTTTCTAAGGGCTGTGGGCGATGACTGTGCCCGCAGTCTGGCGCTTTCGGAGATATTGGTCCAAAGCGCGTCTGGACTTGAGAAGCTATCGGACATTAGCCGACGCGTCATCGCGATAGCTCGTCCCCTCTTGCTAGTTTCGCAACAGCACGGCGTTCTCCGTCGTGATTTGACCGATGACGACCTGTCGATCGTCATCGGCATGCTGTTGGGCGGAACCGGCAAAGAGCGATCGGAAATGAGGGCAAAGCGCGGGGCGCGTGTCCTGAGTTTGCTCCTTGAAGGTCTCTTGGAGCGAACCAAGCTTGAGGCTGCCAACTATTCACATGGCGGAAGCAGAACGGAAAAGCCGGAATAGCAAACAAGATGAAGCGAAGAACCGTTTTGTCCATGGCCGCCGGTGCGGTCGCGGTCGCAACGCTGCCAAGGGTCCCAGCCCTCGCAGCAGGAAGAGAAGATAATATGAAATACCGTGGAATTGTTTACGATGTTGGCCTCAGGTTCAATATCGGCCAGCCTTACTCGGTCGAGCCGTTCGACCCCGCACTTGCGGCCCATGACATCAGGGCGATCGCAAAAGATATGCATGCGAATGCGATCCGCATCGAGGGTGAGGAAATTGACCGGCTGGTTGCGGCATCGCGCAGCGCCCATGCTGAGGGCCTGACGATCTTCTTCAATCCCTGGAAGATGAATGTGCCTGTCACTGAGTTGGCGGATTACTACGCTCAGGCAGCGCACGCTGCTGAGGAACTGCGCAAGGAAGGCGCCGACATCATCTTTGTCGCCGGTTGCGAGGCGACCCTGTTTAATCTGGGTATTCTCGACGGCTCGACCGTGATTGAGCGGGTGACCGGCCTTGCCGCCCTCTTTCAGGATATGCAATCCGAGAAGACGGCAGCGCTCCTCAAGGAAAAGTCGGCGATGCTCAATGATGCGCTGCGCGGCATCGTTGCCGGGGTCCGCAAGGCGTTCAACGGGCAGGTGACCTATTCGGCAGGCATGTGGGAAATGGTGGACTGGAGTCTGTTCGACATCGTCGGATTGGACCACTACCGCGCCGGCGAAACCTCCGAAGAATATGTTGCCGCGCTGGATCGCTATCGGGTCGGTAAGCCGATCATCGTGATGGAGGTGGGGTCTTGCGCCTATGAGGGTGCTGGCGTTCTTGGGGCTGGCGGCTTCATGCGCCTTCAGGGAACCAATCCCGATGGCACCGGCATCTTCACGGACGGTATCGTGCCCACCCGGAGCGAGCGCGAACAGGCTGACTATGCGGCGGAACAGCTTGGACTTCTGGAAACGGCGGGAGTGGAGGGTGTCTTCATCTTCGTCTTCTCGTTCCCAGCCTTTCGTCATAGAGAGGGTGCGCGTGATCTCGACATGATGAGCTTCTCGCTCGTGAAAACCTACCCTGATGACCACCCGAAAGGTCAGCGCATGCCGCCGTGGGAGCCTAAGGAAGCGTTCCACCGCATCGCCGACGTCTTCCAGAAAATGCAGCGATAAAGGCAGCTTGTCCTGCGTCGAGGACGGTTGCGATAAGACGGCGATCTTATCCGCTCGGCCTCTATGAGATACACGCCCGCGACGCTGGCAGGATCACCATGAACTGACTTCGCTGACATAGCGCTCCGTCCTCGGTCGGGGCGCTATCGAACACGGGCGCCTTCTCGGTCGAGACCTGGCAACTCAATGCTGTTGACCCGCAGACCCACCTGACCGCCATCGTCAATGGCCACAGGCGGAGCCGGACCGGCGAACTACTGCCTTGGAATTATCCGCTTCAGTAACGTTTGACAAAACAGTTGGGCCGAAGCGGACAGATTGTCGTGCAGAGCATCATAGCTTGACCAGTTGCTTGCCGAAGTTCTCCCCCTTCAACATCCGAACGAACGCATGGGGCACGGTCTCAATCCCTTCCGCAACATCTTCCCGTGTCTGAAGCAGTCCTTGCTTGTACCATGACAGCAGATCGGCAATCGCGGTTTCGTATTCTCCCTCGTGGTCGTCGAGCAAGAACCCTTCGATCCGCGCACGGGTGATCAGCGTCCTTCTGAGATGCCTGAGACCGATGTCGGGCTGGTCAAATCGGTCGGCCAGGGCAATAGTCCCGACGACCACTACCCTGCCAAAGGTGTTGAGGTTCAACATGGCTGCGTCGTGAATCGGCCCGGCGGTGTTGTCGATAAAGACATCGACGCCGTTAGGGCATGCGGTGGCGACATCTGCCACGAGATCAGCCGAGTTCCGATGATTGACGCCGGTCCGGTATCCAAGCTCCCTGCACCACTCCAGCTTCTCGTCCGAACCTACGACAGCGACCGGGTCGAACCCCTTGATCCGCGCGATCTGGCCCGCAATCTGTCCCACCGCTCCTGAAGCGGCAGAGATCAACACCGTATCCCCCACCTTCGGAGTTGCGGTCTTGAGGAGGGCAAAGTAGGCGGTGAGACCAGGCATGCCGAGATAGCTCAGCGCGGACTGAATCGGAGCGCCCGTAGTTGTCACTGGCTTGGCTGACGCGGCCGGGATAACGCTAAACGGTTGCCAACCAAAATAGTCGCTCATCACGACGTCCCCTGGCTTGAAGTCTGGAGACTGAGACGCAACGACCTCGCCGATTCCGCCCCCGCGCATCAGATCGCCAAGCTTAAAACCAGTCGCGTAATTCTTCGCTGGACTGATGCGCCCCCGCATATAGGGATCGACGGAGAGCCACATGGTTTTCACCAGCAGTTCGCCATCCGCAGCCTCGGGAATTGGACCGTCCTCCAACGTCCAGTTCTCGACGGAGGGCATTGCGGTAGGGTAGCTCCGAAGTATCCAGCTAGGATTCGTGGACATGTTCATCTCCTCAAATTGAGCGTTCGCAGCATTGATGCATGAATTCGATTTCCGTGTTAATGGGAGGCAGGCGAGAGACATTGTCTTGAATTTCGGAAGAATGGCGCATGGATATGATCGAGGCCATGAAGGTCGCAGTGGCCGTTGCCAGGCATAACAGCTTCTCTTCTGCGAGCCGGGATTTGCGCCTTTCGCCTGCCTCCGTGAGCCGCATCGTGGCGGACCTGGAGGCAGATCTCGGCGTACGGCTCTTCAATCGCACCACGAGGCAGATCAATCTGACGGATGCCGGGATGGAGTTCGTGCAAAAGAGCACCGGCCTCCTGGAGGAGCTTGATCTGATGCGGAGCGCGGTGCGCGAACGCCACGAGACCCCTCGCGGCCAGCTCCGCGTCTCCTGCGTAACGGCCTTTGGCAATGAGCGCCTTGCGCCAGCGGTTCCCGAGTTCAGGCGACGCTTCCCACGGCTCGACCTCTCAATCGACCTTGGCAATCGGTTGGTCGATCTCATTGGGGAGCACTTCGATGTCGCCATCCGGGTAGGACCGCTGAACGATTCATCCCTGATTGCGCAGAGGATTTTCACGCAGAGGATCGTGTTCGTCACTACGCCTCAGTTCTGCGAGCAATATGGGACACCCCAGACCTTAGACGAGATCAGAGCTTGCCCATCGGTTACTCAGGTCAGTGGGGAATGGGGGCGCTTACATAGGTTTTCGTATAAGGGAAAGGTCATCGACTTCGAAGTGCCGCAGCATCTGACATTGAACTCAGCGCGAGCGGTGAGAAACGCCTGCCTAGCGGGAGGGGGCTATTCGCTCTTGGCCGACTTCATGGTCGCCCAGGATATAGCGGAGAACCGCCTCGTGCGGCTGCTGCCGGATTATGAGCCCGTCGAGCAACCGATCTTCGCCTTCCACGCTCAACGGCGTCAAACCCCTCGTAAAGTCAGGGTATTTCTTGAATATTTGGCGGAGGTATTCGGTAGCAAAAATGCCACCTGAGACCACATTAAGCTCTGCTCTGGGGCACCATCGCCATACCTAGCAGGCTGCTTTTCTCCGCACCTCGTTCAGGATTCTTGTCCACGAGCCGATGGCATACTGCTTACCGAGAATCTGAAGTGCCCATTCTCTCGAGCGGATACGGCTTGACGATGGCGGCTACCGCCGCGCTCATCTTCGAGCTTTTGCGCAGCGCGTCGAGGTTGCCGACGACGAGGTTCACATCATGGGATCGAAGTCGGCATTGTTCCGAACGCTGATCGCCTCTTCGAGCGAGGAAACGGCCGCGTTCGGCGTTCATAGTTCTGTTCTGAAATGGCGCACCCGACAGGATTCGAACCTGTGACCTACGGCTTCGGAGGCCGTCACTCTATCCAGCTGAGCTACGGGTGCAGCTCTATGTTGGCCTAGCCCAACCGACCTCTGAAGGTCAACGGATTCGGCCGTCTTCAACCTACCTCACCATCGGACTGAACTGCGCCCGCCTAAGCGCGCCGTTCCTATCCATTTCCCGCCGTTCTCCAGAGACAAGCTGCTTACGCGGTGCTTACGTGGAGAATTCCGACATCCCGGACGAGAATAGTAAGGTCTCTAACTTCCTGTTTTTAACCACTCTTTCCGACACGCATCCGACCCGTTCCCCCTTGACGCCAGCCTTCGGAGCCCGAAAAGACAATATACGCCACAGTTTCTATTCGTACGCTAGACCACTCTAACCTACTGTAGGCATTGATCTTTTCTGGCGATCAACTCCGAAGCCAGTATCCTGTGATGACCCCGAATTTCCGCCTGGGTGCTTCCGCGGTGCTTCCGCGGAAGCGGTCCAACGGAAGCGGCGCAGCCGCCGGAGTATGTCACATGGCGAAGCTAAGCAAACGTAGTGTCGATCAGGCCGAAGCCGGCGAGAAAGACTATTTCATCTGGGACGACGAGCTGCCCGGCTTCGGGCTGCGCGTCTTCAAATCGGGGAAGCGCAGCTACCTGGTGCAGTATCGCGCCAAGGGTCGCACACGACGCTTCACCATCGGCATGCACGGAGTCTGGACGCCGGACACTGCGCGCGTGCAGGCGCGCATCTTGCTCGGCCGCATCGCGCAAGGCGACAACCCGGCCGAAGAGCGCGAGCTCGACCATAAGGCGGTCACCATCAAGGAGCTGTGCGAGCGCTATCTCGAGGACGCGAAGAACGGATTGATCCTCGGCAAGAAGCGCCGCCCGAAAAAGGCGTCCACCATCTACACCGATGAGGGACGCATCCGGCGTCACATTATTCCGCTGCTCGGCACGCGGCGCGTGAAAGACATCACCGCCGCAGACGTGACGCGCTTCATGCGCGACGTCGCATCCGGGAAAACCAAAGCCGATCAGAAGACCAAGAAGCGCGGCCGCTCGATCGTGCGTGGCGGCATCGGCACGGGCACGCGCACGGTCGGCCTGCTCGGCGCCATCCTGACCTACGCCCGCGAGAGTGGGATCATCGACGCTAATCCGGCTCACGGCATCCGTAAGGCTGCCGACCAGAAGCGCACCCGGCGTCTTTCGGAGGACGAGTATCGCTTGCTAGGAAAGCTCCTCAAGAAGGCGTCTCAAGACGATCAGCTCGCAACCGCTGCGGAGATGGGGAAGGCCATCGCGCTCACGGGGTGCCGGCGTGGCGAGATCATCAATCTCATCTGGCCCGAAGTGGACAGCGACAATAGCTGCCTGCGGCTCACCGACAGCAAGGAAGGTGCTTCGGTTCGACCGATCGGACTCCCGGTGGTCGACCTTCTCAATGCGCGCCGGCCAGAGCATGCAGCCGGCCCGGTCTTTGGCGGCACCATCGAAGGCAAGCCGCTGGTCGGGTTTCCGAAGCACTGGCACAAGATGCTGGAGAACACACCGCTTGCCGGGATTACCCCGCACGTCCTGCGCCACAGCTACGCCAGCATGGCGAACGATCTCGGCTTCACCGAATCGACAGTCGCGGCGTTGCTTGGGCACGCGCAAGGCACCGTCACCAGCCGCTACATCCACACGGTTGATACGGCTTTGATCATGGCCGCAGATGCGGTCGCTGGTTATATCCAGGGCCTGCTCGATGGCGTGCGATTCAAGCGCAGCTCCTACGCACTCGATCGCGAATCGCGCCAAGCAGCGATGAACCGCCTGTTCGCGCAAGCGATGCAGCCAGGAGAAGCTTTGGAGCAGTTGGCGGCGTAAGTTTTAGACAGCGCCCTCCAGCCACGGCGAAAGCTCTCGCGCTCTCAAGCGTCAGCGCGAGGCCATCTCAACTTGCCCCGTCCTACCCTCAGCGCATCCACGACCGCCGTCGCCCCGGGCAACCTTCCCGAGAACAGGCTGGGCTTCGGATCTACCGCCGGCTTTTTGAAGGGGACCACACGTCGATAGTCCGGTGTCGCCAGCCATGTGCGGCCATCGCCCTCGTCCGTGATGACCCGATAAAGCCCAGCCGGCGGCGCCGAGTGCGCAGGAACGTCGAGCAACCTCTTGTAGCGTTCGATCGACCACTTCTGGATTCCGCCGCTGAGGGCCTCGGTCCTGAAACGCGCCCAGAGCGCGGCGGTATCAGGCGTTGGCCAGTCGCCGGCGTCGGTAAACGCCGTGATTTCATCGGATTCCAGCCATGCACGCATCTCGGCCGGCGTTACGAAGACGGGGTTGGTGGTCTGGATCGCCGCGATAGCCGCCCGCCTGGACGGAAGGCCCGCCCGTATCAACATCGACATCATGAACTGCGGAACCCCTGTTTCCAGAGATGCGGCTGCGCCACCCGGAATGATGTCCGGGGACCAGCCCAAAGTCAGACGCCGGGTTCTGATAGCTTCCAATGCCCAAACCAGCCGATAGGTGAAGGCCTCTTCCACCATGCGCATGTTGTGGGGTCCGATCTGCGAGACCTCCGCGCCCGACACCCATTGCTTCAGGATCGCTTTCCAATTGCCAGGCAGCGCATTCTTCTTGTCGGGAATGAACGGCCGCATCGCCAGCAGTCGCTCCCCGAGGCCCGCCAAGGCATCGGCCAGTTCGTCGACGTCTCCTGGCAGGGACGCGGCGTCGGCTTGATCGATGAGGGCGCCCAACTCTTCCGCCATCGCGTCGATCGTCAGCCCGGCTTCCAAGCCGACGCCCATCGCGAAATGCCCGCGACGGGCCTGGGGCGTTGTCACCGACCAGATGAGATTGGCACGCGCCTCGAACACCTTGCGGTGTTGCGCCTCCATGCCTTCACCCTCGCGCGCTATTTGACGCGCCCAGAGCGATCCCTTGAGCGCTTCGTCGAGAAGCTTGGGCAGGTCGGTGCGGTCGGCATCGAGCGCCTCCACCAAGCCAAAGACCGTTGCATCAAGGCGCTCGACGAGTTCCGAGAGCGGCTCCTCGTCGATGCTTTCCTCTTCATCTCCTCCCGCCTCGTCATCCTCGTCCTCGTCATCCGGATCACTTCCGTCTGGAGGCACCGCAAGCTGAGCGGCGATCGCCGCTTCTTCTGCCGGCGACTTCCAGGCCTCGCGGGCGTTGGCGAGATATTCCCACGCGTCGGCGCGTCCCAGCACGCCCTCTTGAGCCAGGCGATCAAGAATCTCCGCGACGATCTGAATCAGTCCGCTCTTCAGCGTCCGGGCCTTGGAAGAGGCCACCAATCCCCGCCATTCTCCGCTCCGCCAATCGACTCGATCGAACATGACGTGGACGATGAGCCCTTCCACATCGACGAAAGCGCGGCCGGCGCGGCCGGCGACATTGGCGAACTCCTCGCCGGTGATCGGTTTGCCTGCTCGGTACAGCGCCGGGACGAGCAAGACTGCGGCGTTGAGATTGAGCCCCTGCGACAGCGTCGGCGATGCAACGATGACCTTGAGGACGCCCTCCGACAGCAGGACTTCCAACTCGCGGAGAAACGGGCTCGGCAGGCGGCCGTGGTGAATGGCGACGCCCGCCTTAAGGCTTGCCACCGCCGGATGATCTTCGCCGAGCCATTCTTTGCCGACCTCGAGTGCGCGAGCGATCGATACTTCGTCATCCAGAAGCGAGTCCAGATAGCCGCGTTTGCAGAGGTCGACGATTTGCTTTCCGTACCCCTCAACCCAGTTCGCTTGCGTCGAGAAGATGAGTGTCCGCTTGCCCTGCGCCGCGAACTCCCAGGCCGCAAACAGGGCCAGATGTGACGTTTTTCGGGGATAGGGCTTCTTCTCACGGCCGCGGGGCGGCTTTTGAACCACGAAATGATCCAGGAACGGGCCGTTGTTGGTCAGATCCAGGGTCAGGCGCGCATCACGCGCACGCCACGCCAGCATTCCGAAACGCTGGCGTGTTGGCCGCCAGTCAGACCTCACGGCATCGCCTGGCTCGTCCGCCCGTATCCACGCAGTCAGATCGTCGAGCTCATCCCCACTCGGGAGAATCGCCGAGAGGCAGACAATACGGCGGTCGGTCGAGTCCGCGCGTCGCAACAAGCGCTGCACAAGCGTCTCGTAGCGGATCTCACGCTCGCTCGGCCCGATCATGTGGCCTTCATCGAGCACGATCAGCCCGACGTCGTCGATCAGGCTCGGATCGCTTCTCAGCGCGAAGTCGAGTTTCTCCGGCGTCGCTATGATGATCTCCCGCGATCGGAGCGCGTCCTCGTCACCAGCCGAGAGGCCGCTGGCGCCGTAGAGCGACGACACGCTGAATCCGAGCGGCGCGAAGGTCTTACGAAACGATCGTTCTGTCTGAGCCGAGAGCGCTCGCAGCGGCGTCACGATGAGAACTCGCCGCGCCGAAGACAGCGTCATGAGCGCGGCGATCTCAGCGACGCGCGTTTTCCCGGCGCTGGTGGGTAGGGCGACGACCAGGTCATCCTTGACATCCGTCGAGCGGCGCGCCGCCTCACGCTGCGAGGGCCACAACTCGACCTCGGAATTCTTCCGAGCGTAGAGAGACCCAATAAACAATCGTCGCAGATCGGGATACTTCTCGGCGGCGCCCTCAGGTGGCTCCGTCGGCAGGTTCTGGTGCAACGAATGTTGCCATAGGTCGTCGATCAGATGCCGGCACAGATTGGTGATCCACCACAGCGGTACGTTCTCCGCATTGTCGGCCAGGCTGACGGCCGTTGTGAGAAGCGAGCGCGCCGCGTCGAGCGGTTCCTCTTCGCCCGTCTCCAACGCGAAATCGAAGAAGGCCAACGCCCGACAGATCGTGGTGTTGAGAACGATCGCCAGGATCTCGTCGACATCGGCATCCTCACCGGACAGCCCCGCAGCAATCCGGTCGTCACCATGCGCCGCGTCGTTCAGCCAACCGCGCACGAAGGCTCGAAGCCCATCAAGGTCGCGGAGCACCAACTGCATCACCGCCGTTTCGCCCGGCGTCAAATTCAGGTCGTCCACCGCCTCGTTGAAGAGCGAATAGGCGACGGCCGAGAACCCGGCCAGGTGGTAGGCCGTGGCGGCGATCGTCCTGCGGAAACCGCGATCGGCGGCTTCGGGATCGGCATTCCGCACCAAAGCTTCAAACGCGTTGCCGGCGCGCTCGAACGCCTTGCTCGTCAACTCGGAGGAGCCGGCCTGGGTGCGAAGGGCCATTGCCGCACGGAGCAGCGCAAACCCATGTTCTGCAAGGTCGGTATCGATGGTCGCGCCGACCGGCGGGGCATTTTCAGGCAGAACGCCACCGCTTCGCATTAGCGACCATGCCGCCCCTCGATACAGCAGCCGCCCTTGCACGCCGTCCTGCGTCGCGCGCGTCAAAAATGCTTGCAGTTCGTCAGTCGTCTCCAAGGTCTTCCGCTTTCTGGTACATCTCCTTGATGAAGTCCTGGTGGTCTTCGATGTGGAGATTCACGACATACTGATCCCGGTTGGTCCCCGCGCCTTCGAGATCGTCCTTCAAAGACGCGTGAGGACCGTTGCCCGACACCGTGAAGAGCATGTGGTCGATGCGATCAGCACGCAGAGCCTTCAGGCCGATTTCGTCGCGAAGGTCGCGGCCGAGTTGCACATCGTCGTCTTCTTTGCTCTCAAGCAAACGGTTCGCGACAAACGCCAACGAGTCCGGCGTGCATCTTCCGTTGTCCCGGTTGAGGACCTTACGCGCGCTCGTGACGGTGGCTTTGCCTAGAGCCTTGTTGCTCTTGGCTTCACCTTTCAACAGCCAAAGCTTGGAGTCATCGCCTCCATAGCCCGCCCCGATGAAGTCGTCGCCCCGCATCGCCATGTTGCGCCCATCCTTGTAGCGCAGGCGGCGCACGGGAACGCGCAGACCGATTTCCTCCTCGACCAACTCGGTCGCCAATATCTCACCGAGATCGCCCGAGCGGCCCCTGTCAGTTTGGGGAAGCTGCGCGCGCAGAATTTCCGCGGCAACCTTATAGCCGAGGCGCTGGACGTCATCGGCTATACGCTCAAGTCGATCATAGTGGGAGCGCATGGTCTCGGCGAGGTCGTCACGAACCTCCTCCCGTCCGCCGTCCCTTTCGACATACGTCCAGTAGCGTTTCCGCTTGTCCTTTTCTTTCGTGGCTTCGCACCACTTCTTATACAGCCCCACGCGGCGCTCCCCTGCCTGCCTTGTTCGCCGGCGCCTCTCCATCCCAAAGGCTCGACAGCGGCGCCGCCGCCAGCTTGTCGCCGAACGGCACGAAGTCCGTGCTGTCGTAGAGGACGACGCCGAATGCAAAACGGTCCCCGCAAGCCTCGGCCAATGCCCGCAGGCCGGCGAAGTCGCCAGCCTTGACCGTGGCGCTCGCCTTCACTTCGATACCTGCGATCGTCCCGTCGTCACGCTCCAGCACGATGTCCACCTCGCGCATGTCCCGATCCCGGAAATGATGCGGCGTCAACCGCAGGTCCGAAGCCGTCATGAGCTTCAGCACTTCCGAGAACACGAAGCTCTCCAGCAGCGCGCCGAACGTCCCACGATCCGCCTTCACCCGATCAAATGTGAGCCCGCGCACACCCGCCAACAGGCCTGAATCGAGAAAATGGAGCTTGGGCGTCTTGACGATCCGCTTCAGTGCATTGGTGAACCAGGGCTGCACGGTCGCGATCAGGAACACCTGTTCGAGCAGCCCCACATAGCGCTGACTCGTCTTGTGATTGACGTTGATGCCGCTCCCGAACTGCGAATAGTTGACCAGCTGGCCGGAGTGCTCGGCCAGCAGCCGCACGAATTTGGGAAGCTCGGTCAGCTTTTCCACCTCAGCGATGTCCCGCATGTCGCGGGTCAGGATCGAAGTGAGATAAGATCGCAGCCAGTCCTGCCGCCGCCGCTCGCTGTCGCGGCTGATCGCTTCGGGGAAGCCGCCGACCAGGACGAGTTTGACGAGATCGTCGCCGACGATCGCACTCCGCTGTCCCTGGAGCTTCCCTTCGAAGAGGCGTTCGAGAAAGGTCGGGGTCCGGCCTGCAATCTCGGCTCTCGCCAGCGGCAGCATCCGGATGGTCTCCATCCGGCCGGCCAAGCTGTCGGCGATCCGCGGCAAGGTCAGTACATTCGCCGAGCCGGTGAGTAGGAACCGACCCGGACGGTAATCCTCGTCGACCGTCTTCTTGATCGCGAGCAGCAGGTCGGGCACGCGCTGGATCTCGTCGATGATGGCCCGATCCAGGCCTCGGATGAAACCGGCGGGATCGGATTGGGCGGCTTCGAGGACGGTCTGATCATCGAGCGTGATATAAGTCCGACCGGCTTCTCCCATCTTTCGGACGAGCGTGGTCTTGCCCGCCCGTCGCGGCCCCACGATCAGGACCACCGGGGTATCCAAAAGGGCTTCTTCCGCCCGTCGCTCCACAAACCGCTCGAACATGCCTTCTCCGAATCTCGGCCGATCGGGATTATCGGTATCGGCTGATTGGGAGTCAACGTCCCGCTAATTGGGAGACGGAAGGCCGCTATCTGGAAAGCCGGGAGGGGAAAGCCTTCCCCTTCGGCCGAGCCGGGGTCTCGGCCGATCCCCTTCTGCGGGGAGACCCCCGCAACGCCCCCTTTAGAGTGAGAGTGCGGACCGGGTTTGCCGTGACGGGTTGAGGGCTGGAGGAGAGGCCTCCGGCGCCCGTCGCGGAGAACCGCGATGTCCACCAAGACCGCTTCGGCTCGCCCCGGCCACGACCGGGCGAGCCTCTATGACGAAATCACCGGCAAGATCATCGCCGAGCTGGAGGCCGACCGCGTACCCTGGGTCCAGCCCTGGGGGACGGCTGCGGCGAAGGCGCCGCTCGCCATGCCAAAGAACGCCGCCACCGGCCGGCAGTATTCGGGGATCAACGTCCTGATCCTCTGGGGCGCCGTGATCGAGCACGGCTTCCCCGCCCAGAGCTGGCTGACCTTTCGCCAGGCGCTCTCGCTCGACGGCAATGTGCGCAAGGGTGAGCACGGCACCACCGTCGTCTATGCCGACCGCTTTGTGCCGGATGACGAGAAGCGACGCGCTCGCGAGACCGGCGAGGAGGCGGTCGCAATTCCGTTCCTGAAGCGGTTCACCGTCTTCAACGCCGCCCAATGCGAAAACCTGCCGGCCGACGTCGCGGCCGTCGCGCCACCGCCGCCGCCGGGCCTGATCGAGCCCAGAGTCGAGACGCTGATCCGCGCGACCGGCGTCGACTTCCGCATCGGCGGCAACCGCGCCTTCTACGCGCCGGGTCCGGACTTCGTGATGGTCCCGCCGCCGCAGGCTTATTTCGAGCCAATCAACTGGCACCGCACAGCCCTGCACGAGCTGGGGCACGCCAGCGGTCATCCGTCCCGTCTCGGCCGCGATCTCGGCGGCGTGTTCGGCAGCAAGAAGTACGCGTTCGAGGAGCTGGTGGCGGAAATGAACGCCGCCTTCTGCTGCGCGTCGCTCGGCATCGTTCCGACCGTGCGCCACGCGGACTATATCGGCTCCTGGCTCGAGGTCCTGCGCGAGGACAACCGCGCCGTCGTGCGCGCCGCCTCACAGGCCAGCAAGGCGGCGGACTGGATCCTCGGCTTCCTGCCCGACACCGAGAGCGCCAACACCACAGCGCAGGAGGCGGCATGATGCTGGGCCTCCTCACATCTGCGGCCGTCAGCGACGCGCCTGCGTCGGAATCGATCCGGCTTCGCGTTCTCAGCCTCGGCGCCGGCGTGCAGTCGACCACGCTGGCGCCGATGGCCGCCACGGCGAGGTCGGGCCCATGCCCGACTGCGCCATCTTCTCCGACACCGGCTGGGAGCCGAGGGCCGTCTATGCGCACTTGGCCTGGCTCATGTCGCCCAATGTGCTGCCGTTCCCCATCCACATCGTCTCGGCCGGCAACATCCGCGACGATCTGATCGCCGGAACGCAGGGTGCGCGCTGGGCGTCCATCGCTCCGCCGTACCGCTCGACCAGGCCGACCTCTCCAACGCCAGCGATCGCGACTAGCTCGATCTCTGGCCCAACGAGTGCGAGGGCATGTGCGGGGTCTGAAGGCCCGGAAATCCGGAAAAGCGGGACGGCGGACTTCCGGCTTGATGTCTTTCTGGTTCGTCGGCTTTGCGGCGCGGTCCTCCGAGAGGAAGAGGGCTGCGCCGGTTTTCACGGCGGGTTGGAGGTCGAGAGAGAGGCTCTCGGCCGCCCGCCGCGGAGACTACCCCATGGCTACTGCCATTCAGAAGATCACCCTGTCGTCCTCGCGCGACATTCCCTTCAACAAGCTGGTGCTGAGCCAGTCTAACGTGCGGCGCGTGAAGGCCGGCGTCTCGATCGAGGAGCTGGCCGAGGACATCGCCCGGCGCACGCTACTCCAGAGCTTGAACGTCCGCCCGGTCCTCGACGCCGAGGGCGCCGAGACCGGCATGTTCGAGATCCCGGCCGGCGGCCGGCGCTATCGCGCGCTCGAGCTGCTGGTGAAGCAGAAGCGCCTGGCCAAGGCCGCGCCGGTTCCGTGCGTGGTCCGCGATCCGGGCACCGACATTCTCGGTGAGGACGATTCGCTGGCCGAGAACATCCAGCGTGCGCCGCTGCATCCGCTCGACCAGTTCCGCGCCTTCCTGGCTCTGCGCGAGAAGGGGCGCTCCGAGGAGGACATCGCCGCGGCGTTCTTCGTCGGTGTGAACGTGGTGAAGCAGCGCCTGCGCCTGGCGTCGGTCGCGCCGGCCTTGCTCGACGTCTACGCCGAGGACGGCATGTCGCTCGAGCAGCTCATGGCCTTCACCGTCACCGCCGACCATGCCCGCCAGGAGCAGGTCTGGCAGGCAATCTCCGGCTCCTGGCAGAACGAGCCCTATCAAATCCGTCGCATGCTGACGGAGAAGACAGTGCGCGCTTCCGACCGGCGGGCGGTGTTCGTCAGCCTCGACGCCTATGAGGCCGCAGGCGGCGTGGTGCTGCGCGACCTGTTCCAGTCCGATGATGGCGGCTGGCTCGAAGACATCACGCTGCTGGACGGCTTGGTCGCCGAGAAGCTGAAGGCCGAGGCGGAGACGATCGCCGCCGAAGGCTGGAAGTGGATCGAGGTCGCCATCGACTTCCCCTATGGCCACACCCACGGGCTGCGTGCGCTGGAGGGCGTCGCGGTCGACCTCACCAGCGAGGAGCAGGCGACGATCGACGCGCTCAACGCCGAATACGCCAAGCTGGAGGCGGAGTATGACGGCGCCGACGAGCTGCCGGACGAGGTGGACGAACGGCTCGGCGAGATCGAGGTGGCACTCGCCGCCTTCGACGATCGGCCCGTCGCCTATGATCCGGCGGACATCGCCCGCGCTGGCGTCTTCGTGAGCCTCGACGCCGAAGGCGCCCTGTCGATCGACCGCGGCTACGTCCGGCCGCAGGACGAAGCGCCCGTGGGCGAACCGGAGCAGGACGGCGAGACCGATCCTGCGATGGCCGGAGCGCACGGCGCCGATCCCGACGCGCCCGTGGTTCAGCGCGCCGTCATCACCATCGGCGGGCAGGTCGCCGGACCGGAGGACGAGGACGACGAGGACCTGAAGCCGCTCCCGGACCGCCTCGTGACCGAACTGACCGCGGAGCGGACGCTGGCGCTCCGCGACAAGCTGGCGTCCACGCCCGCCGTCGCGTTCCAGGCCGTGCTGCACAAGTTCTGCCTCGACGTCTTCTCCCGCTATTTGTCCTACGGGACGGCGATGGAGGTGTCGGTGCGCAGCGCCAGCTTCCCGGTGCAGGCGCAGGGACTGAAGGACACGCCCGCGGCGAAGGCGATCGATGCGCGCCACAAGGCTTGGGAAGAGCGGCTGCCCAAGGACAAGGCCGATCTCTGGGACTGGCTCACCACCCTCACCGGCGACGAGCAGGCGACGCTCTTCGCCCATTGCGCCTCCTTCGGCGTCAATGCGCTCTACGAGAAGGGCGACCGCTACGGCGCGGGCGCCTCGTCCCACACCGTCGAGCAGCGCATCGCCGAGGCCGATCGCCTGGCCCAGGCCGTCGATCTCGACATGGTGCAGGCCGGCTGGCGTCCGACCGTCGAGAACTATCTCGGCCGGGTGCCCAAGCGCCGCATCCTCGAGGCGGTGCAGGAAGGCGCCGGCGAGCGGGCGGCGCAGCTCATCGACCACCTGAAGAAGGGCGACATGGCCAAGGAGGCCGAACGGCTCCTGGCCGACACCGGCTGGCTGCCCGAGCCGCTGCGGATCGCCGCCGCGGACGACGCGCGCGTCGAAGCCAGCGAAGCCGAAGACGACGGTGAAGCGCTGCCCGAATTCCTCGCCGGCGACGACGAGGAAACGGAGGCCGAGGCCGAGGCGCCGCAGGTGATCGCGGCCGAATAGCTCGCGCGCGGGGCGGCTTCGGCCGTCCCGCGTCTCTTTCCCTTCAACCGACCCGACAGCCCGGCCTTCGCGCCGGGCTTTGTCGTTTCAGGAGACCGTCATGACCGACACATCCGCCACCACGCCGCAGCCCGCCGCGCCGATTTCAGATTGGGAGATGAAGGCGGCTGCCCAAGCCAAGCTTGAGGCCGAGCTTTTCACCCTCAACAAGGCCGCGCTGCTCAACGCACTGACGCTCGCCGGCGTCACCCGCGTTGTCGTCAGCTTCGACGGCTATGGCGATTCCGGCCAGATCGAGAATGTCGAAGCTCAGGCCGGCGACGATCCGGTCGCCATGCCTGCCGCGGCCATTGAAATCGCCGAGGCCGTCTGGGACCAAGCCGAACCGAACCGTTTGTCCGTCAGCATCGCGGCCGCTGTCGAGAGCCTGGCCTATGATGTTCTCGAAAAGACCCATTGCGGCTGGGAAAACAACGACGGCGCATACGGCGACATCATCTTTGATGTCGCGGATGGGGTGATCACGCTCGATTACAACGAGCGCTACACCACCTCCGAAAACTATACCCACACCTTCTGAGGAGGCAGCCATGGGACATTGCTATCATCACGCCCTCTCCTCGGTCAGGAAATGGGGCGGCGTCGCGGAAGACTATCTGCCACTGCACCAGTGGTTCGACGAGTCGAAGGCGATCACCGCCGACTTCCGGCATCGGGCGCTCAGACATCACGCTGAAGGCATCTTCATGCTGGAGCGCTTCTTCGGCCCGACCATCACCATCTCGACAGGCCGCGTCGTTCCTGTGCGCCTGATCGGCGAACAGCATGTGGTCGAGGATCTCGGCTTCATCCCGAGCTTCGCCGACTGGGTGAGCTGCATTCGCCCCCAGCCCTGGATGGGTCGCGCGCAGCCGATCCACAAACTGGTCGATCCCTTCGCCGTGACGTCCGGCGCGAGCACCGACGACGCGCGCGCCGCACCACCTCTTTTAGACGCCAGCGCAGCTACCAGGCCGACACGCTGGCCGAAGCCTGCCGCCTCGCCATCGAAGACGATGGCTGGGAGGGGCAGAAAGAGGACTACGAATCCGCGGGCGAAACTTATGTGACCGGCGCCTGGCCAGGCGACGTCCCGCCCTACAGCGTCGCGGCGCTTCCGATCCCATCGCATTTCGGCGAGGCCCTTCAGCGCAAGGCCGAGCACTTCGAGGTTCTGCTTGGCCTGCTCAAAGTCTTCGCGCTGCCGCCCGATGGCGGCCTGGCTGACGAACCGTTCTGGTGCCAGCGGGCGCACGCCGCGATCGCGAAGGCCGAGGCGATCCTCGCGGGCGCACGCGATCCCGATGACGAAGGAGGCGTGTCATGACCGAATATGTCGTCAAGATTGCCTTCTGGCTGCGGGCCTTCGACAGCGTGACCATCGAAGTTGCGTCTGACGCGGAAGCGATCGAGAAGGCGAAAGTAGCAGCCACCGCCGCAATGGAATCGACGGCGTTCCCGGAACACATCGACACTGACGAGCGGCGAGAAGGCGTCATCGCCTACATCGACCGCACCACGTCGGAGGGCTGTGAGCCCGTCATCGAGGACGTCGAGTTCGACGACGACCGCATCCACGGTCCGCCCGCCGCCTGATCCCAACCACACCCAAACCCACCCGAAGCCCGGCCGCGCGCCGGGCTTTCGCATTTTAAGGAGACTGACATGGCCGACTACTTCACCCACTTTTCATGCCTGCTCGACCTCGGCACGGTCGAGAACGCTGCGCGCGCCCTCGACCTCTATGCCAACACGCCCGAGGACGAAGATGGTCTTCGCCTCTCGGACGGATTCGACCTTTCAATCCAGACGGAAGGCGGATCAGAACTGTGGATTCACGACGACTGTTCAGGAGACCCTGAGCGCGTGATCGCGTTTGTCCTGCTCTGCGCGGAGGAATTCGACCTCAAAGGCCTTTGGGGTTTCGAATACGCCAACACCTGCTCGAAGCCGCGCCTAGATGCCTTCGGCGGCGGCGCGCATGTGATCGACCTCGGCGCGCGCAAGAGCGTCGGCTGGACCAGCACCAACGAATGGCTGTGCCGCGCCTTGGAAGGAGATGATCCCGATGCCTGAGATCATCGAAACCACGGTCTATCGCCTCGACGAACTCTCCGACACGGCCAAGGAGAAGGCCCGTGCCTGGTATCGCCAGACCGGCTTCGACCATGACTGGTTCGAGTTCGTCTATGACGACTTCGAGCGTATTTGCGCGATCATCGGCGTTGACCTCAAGACCGTGCCGGTTCGCCTTTATGGCGGCGGCACACAGCAGAAGCCCTGTATCTGGTTTTCTGGGTTCTGGAGCCAGGGCGACGGCGCTTGCTTCGAAGGGCGCTACCGCTACGTGAAGGACGCGCCTCGGAAGATCCGCGACCATGCGCCGAAGGACGGCGAGCTTCACCGCATCGCCGACGCCCTGCAGGCGATCCAGCGCCGGAACTTCTATCAGCTCTGCGCGACCGCGACCCACCGCGATCGCTACTACCACGAATACTGCATGGCGATCTCGGTCGATCGCGACAGCCCGACATATCAGGACATGACCGCCGACGCCGAGGAGACCGTCATCGAGGCGCTGCGCGATCTCGCGCGCTGGCTCTATCGCCAGCTTGAACGCGAATATGGCTATCTGACCTCGGACGACGTCGTCGACGAGGCCATCGCCGCCAACGCATATACCTTCGCCGCCGCAGGCCGCCGGTTCGGCTGACGGCCAACACCTCGCTTTCCGAACCTTGCGATGCCGCTTGCGATCCTCGGGCGTGTCTTGCCTGGACGACGCGCGACGCCGGTCAATGGGCAAGCCGTTTCCGCGCAAGGCGCGTGACTGTCGCCGCTTCACGCCGTCCGTGGCCGAAACCGCCCAACGGATCGGAGGCAGCGCAGATGTGCAAGGTTCTCAACAAGCGCGTGACTGGCGTCTCAGCCGACGCCGTCTATATCGGCCGCGGCAGCAAATGGGGCAATCCGTTCCGGATCGGCCCTGACGGTGATCGGGCCGCCGTCATCGCGAAGCACGAACGCTGGCTGGCGAATCAGCACAATCTGCTGCGCGCGCTCGACGAGCTGCGCGGCCGCGATCTCGTCTGCTTCTGCGCGCCGCTTCCCTGCCATGGCGATCTCCTGCGTCGATTGGCGAACGCGACCCGCGACGAGCGGGTTGCGTGGTGGCGGGCTGTGAAGGCGGCGGCGTGAAGAGAGGGAGAGGGCTGCCGGAACGGGTTTGAGCCGGTGCGGTCCGAGAGAGAGCGCCGGCCGGCTCGCCCGTTTCCGCTCTCCCGAGGCTCCCTTCATGAACGACCTTTCTCCGATCACGGCCGACCAGGCCGCGCCGCTGTCGCCTGTCCCTCATCTTGACGCCGCCGGCGCGATCGTCGTCGCCGCCCAGCAACTCCTCCCGCATCTCGAGCGCGGCCAGCGGGTCGACGCTGCGATCCTGCGCGCCGCCATGGAAGTGGCTTTCGGCTCTTCCGACGCCACGGGCGCCTGGGACTGGAAGACGGCCTATGACGCCGGCGAGGCCGCGACCGTCCTCTTTCTGCGCAAATACGGAAAGGCGCTGTTCCGCAAAGCCGACTCTCCGGCTTCCCGGCTTTCAGCCTTGGCCAAGATCGCCGGCCTTCTCCCCACCCATACCCGCCGCTCCTCCGAGAGCGAGGCCCTCCAGCAGTTCTCCACGCCGACCCCGTTGGGCCTGGCGGCGTTGACCGCCGCCGACATCGTGTCGACGGATCGCGTGCTGGAGCCTTCAGCCGGAACCGGCCTGCTCGCTATCCTGGCCGAGATTGCAGGCAGCGCGCTTGTATTGAACGAGCTGGCCGAGACCCGGACGGCGCTGCTCGCCTCCCTCTTTCCGGCCATCCCCGTCACGCGCTTCGACGCCGCCCAGATCGACGATCACCTCGATCCGGCCGTGCTCCCGAGCGTCGTGCTGATGAATCCGCCCTTCTCGGCGATGGCGAACGTCGCCGGCCGCATGGCCGACACCGCCTACCGCCACATCGCCTCGGCGCTCGCGCGCCTCGCCGACGGCGGGCGGCTGGTGGCGATCACTGGCGCGAACTTCGGGCCGGACACCCCGGCCTGGCGCGACGCCTTCGTCCGGCTGCAGGAGCGTGGCCGCATCGTGTTCACCGCCGCTATCAATGGCGCGGTTTATGCCAAGCACGGCACGACTATCGACACCCGGCTGATCGTCATCGACAAGGCGCCCGCCGAGGACCCGGCTGCGCTGCCGCAATCCCAGGGCGTGGCCCCCGACGTCGCGACCTTGCTGGGCTGGATTGAGGAGCATGTCCCGGCGCGTCTGGCGCTCGCGCCGAGCCTCGCCATCCCCGTGTCGGCCACCGCTGCACCGCGGACTGTACGCGGCTATCTCGCCCGCGCTGCCATGGCGCAGCCGGCCAAGCCGTCCGTCGTCGATCCGGAGGCGGTCGATCTCGACTACCGGGCGATCGACTGGACGCCGCCCGAGGGCGCGCGTCTCAGCGATGCGATCTATGAGGAGTACCGGCTCCAATCGATCCGGATTCCCGGAGCCCAGGCGCACCCGACCAAGCTGGTGCAGTCCGCCGCCATGGCCTCGGTCGCGCCGCCGAAGCCGAGCTATCGGCCGCGGTTGCCGGTCGACTTCGTCAGCGACAGCCTCCTGTCCGACGCCCAGCTCGAGACGGTGATCTATGCCGGCGAAGCGCATGGCGACTATCTCGCCGGCGCCTGGACGGTGGACGAGACCTTCGATCTCGTCACCGCCGCCCGCGACGATGCGCCGAGCGCCGTCCGTTTTCGCCGCGGCTTCATGCTGGGCGACGGCACCGGCGCGGGCAAGGGCCGCCAGTCTGCGGGCATCATCCTCGACAACTGGCTGAAGGGCCGGCGCAAGGCGGTCTGGATCTCCAAGTCCGACAAGCTGCTGGAGGACGCCCAGCGCGACTGGTCCGCCCTCGGCATGGAGCGCCTGCTCATCACGCCGCTCTCGCGCTTCGCGCAGGGCAAGCCGATCTGGCTGGCCGAAGGGGTCCTATTTTTAACCTACGCCACGCTGCGGTCCGACGACCGCGGCGAGAAGCTTTCGCGCGTCCGGCAGATCGTCGAATGGTTGGGCTCCGACTTCGACGGAGTGATCATATTCGACGAGAGCCACGCGATGCAAAACGCCGGTGGCGGCAAGGGAGAACGGGGCGATGTTGCGCCCTCGCAGCAAGGCCGTGCGGGCTTGCGCCTGCAGCACGCCCTGCCGAATGCGCGCGTGGTCTATGTCTCGGCGACCGGCGCCACCACGGTCCACAATCTCGCTTACGCCCAGCGCCTCGGCCTCTGGGGCGGCGAGGACTTCCCCTTCGCTACGCGCCCCGAATTCGTCGAAGCGATCGAGGATGGCGGTGTCGCCGCCATGGAGGTGCTGGCCCGCGACCTACGTTCGCTCGGACTCTACACCGCCCGCTCGCTCTCCTATGACGGCGTCGAATACGAGCTGGTCGAGCACGCGCTCACCGACGAGCAGCGGCGCATTTACGACGCCTACGCCGGTGCGTTCTCGATCATCCACAATCACCTCGACGCGGCGATGCAGGCCGCCAACATCACCGGCGAAACCGGCACGCTCAACGCCCAGGCGAAGTCGGCCGCCCGCTCGGCCTTCGAATCCGCCAAGCAGCGCTTCTTCGGCCATCTGCTCACGTCGATGAAGACGCCGACCTTGATCCACCGGATCGACCAGGACCTGGCCGACGGCCATGCGGCAGTTATCCAGATCGTCTCGACCGGCGAGGCGCTGATGGAGCGACGGCTCGCGGAGATTCCCACGGAGGACTGGAACGACGTCCGCGTCGACATCACGCCGCGCGAATATGTTCTCGACTACCTCGCCCATTCCTTCCCGGTGCAGCTCTACGAGCCGTTCACCGACAGCGAGGGCAATCTCTCGTCGCGGCCCGTCTTTCGGGACGGCCAGCCCGTCGAGAGTCATGAGGCCGTCACCCGCCGCAATGAGCTGATCGAGCGGCTGGCTTCGCTCCCGCCGGTGCCCGGCGCCCTCGACCAGATCGTCCAGCGCTTCGGCACGGATCTCGTCGCCGAAGTGACCGGGCGCTCGCGCCGCGTCGTGCGCAAGGGCGACCGCCTCGCCGTGGAGAACCGCGCGGCCTCCGCCAATCTCGCCGAGACCGCTGCCTTCATGGATGACCTGAAGCGCATCCTGGTGTTCTCGGAGGCGGGTGGGACGGGCCGCAGTTACCACGCCGAACTGTCGGCGCGGAACCGCCGCCTGCGCGTCCACTATCTTCTCGAACCTGGCTGGAAGGCCGACGCCGCGATCCAAGGCCTCGGACGCACCAACCGCACCAACCAGGCGCAGCCGCCGCTCTTCCGGCCGATCGCGACCGACGTGAAGGCCGAGAAGCGCTTCCTCTCGACCATCGCTCGCCGCCTCGACACGCTGGGCGCGATCACGCGCGGCCAGCGCCAGACCGGCGGCCAGGGCCTATTCCGGCCGGAGGACAACCTCGAATCCCACTACGCCCGCGATGCGCTGCGCCAGCTCTACATGCTGCTCGTGCGCGGCAAGATCGAAGGATGCTCGCTGCAGATGTTCGAGGCCGCCACGGGCCTCAAGCTCATGGACGCCAACGGCATCAAGGACGAGTTGCCGCCGATCACGACCTTCCTCAACCGCTTGCTCGCTCTCACCATCGATCTGCAAGGCGTGCTGTTCGCGGCGTTCGAGCAGTTGCTGAACGCCAAAGTCGAGGGCGCAATCGCCAGCGGCGTCTATGACGTCGGCTTGGAGACGCTGCGCGCCGAGAGCTTCGTCGTCACCGATCGCCGCGCGATCTACACGCATCCTGCGACGGGCGCGGAGACCCGGTTGCTCACCATCACCGAGCGCCGGCGCAATCGCCCGGTGACGCTCGATCAGGCGCTGGACCATCTCGCCGATCCTCGCACTGTGCTACTCGTCAACGAGCGCTCGGCCCGCGCCGCCGTGCAGATCCCGGCGCCGAGCCTGATGCTCGACGATGGCGAGATCGAACGCCGCGTCCGGCTGATCCGGCCGATGGAGCACCATCATGCTTCGCTGAAGATGATGGACGAGAGCCACTGGCAGGCGGCGGAGCGGGAGGCCTTTGCGGCCGCCTGGACTCGTGAAGTGGCCGAGGTCCCCAAATTCGCCGACAGCACGATCCATATCGTTGCCGGCTTGCTGCTGCCGATCTGGAAGCGGCTGCCGAACGAGTCGACCCGCGTTTATCGGCTTCAGACCGACGCGGGCGAGCGCATCATCGGCCGCAGAGTCTCGCCCGCCTGGGCGGCGAACGCGTCCGTGACCGGGACCACCGCCCTGACGCCGGATGCCGCCTTCGCGGCGCTGATGGAAGGCCGCACCGTTCTCGACCTCGCCGAGGGCTTGCAGCTCCACCGCGTGCGCGTGATGGGCGCTCACCGCATCGAGCTGTCGGGCTTCTCCGACACGATGCGCGACCGCCTGCGTGCCTACGGCCTCTTCGGCGAGATCATCTCGTGGAAGCTGCGCATGTTCGTGCCGACCGACGCCGCCGGCGCAGGAGTGCTAACCAAAGTCCTCGACCACTATCCGGTTGAGCGCATCGGCGAACGGGAGGCCGCGTGATGGGCCGCCATGACGCGTCTGAACTGGCACACCGTCTCGCGCGCGACGCCGAGACGGTGTGCCGTCACTACCTCTCCGCCGGCCGCCGCGAAGGCGGCTACTGGCTGGTGGGCGACGTGCGCAATACTCCGGGCCGCTCGATGTTCGTCCGGCTCAAGGACTCGCCGAAAGGGCCTGCCGGCAAATGGACCGACGCCGCCACGGGCGAACATGGCGACTTGCTCGATGTCATCCGCGAAAGCTGCGGCCTGGTCGGCTTCAAGGATGTCGCCGATGAGGCACGTTCGTTCCTCAGCCTGCCGCATCCCGAGCCCGAGCCTGATCGCGCCCGCTCGCGCAAGCCCAGCGCACCGGCAGGATCGCCGCGGGCCGCGCAGCGACTGTTCGCCATGTCGCAGCCGATCGAACGCACTCTCACAAAAGCGTATTTGCGCGATCGCGGCATTTCGGCTTTGCACGGCACCGGAAGCCTGCGCTTCCATCCACGCTGCTACTACCGACCCGACGACCATAGCCCGACCGAGACCTGGCCGGCGATGATCGCTGCCGTCACCGATCTCTCCGGCCATCTGACCGGCGCACATCGCACCTGGCTCGATCCCGGCGGTTTCACCGAGGCGACCCTTGGAAAGGCGCCGATCGACACGCCGCGACGGGCGATGGGCGACCTCCTCGGTCACGCTGTGCGTTTTGGCGTGGGGAACGAGGTCATGGCAGCCGGCGAGGGCATCGAGACGATGCTGTCGCTCCGATGCGTCTTGCCGACCATGCCGATGGTCGCAGCCCTCTCGGCGGCGCATCTCTCCGCCATCCTGTTCCCGGACACGCTGCGGCGACTCTACATCGCCCGCGACGATGATCCGGCCGGCGACGGCGCAATGGCGACATTGATCGATCGGGCGCAGGAGGCCGGGATCGACGCGATCGTGATCTCGCCACGGCTCGGCGACTTCAATGAGGATCTCCGCCTGCTGGGCCTGCATGCGCTTCGGGCGGCAAGTCGGGTGCAGATCGCGGCGCAGGACGTCGCCCGCTTCATGGAGCTGGCGGCATAGCCGGAACGGGGGGAAAGGTGGTACGTCCGCGTCGTCACCGCGCGCCCGGCGGTCATGCTTTCCATCAGCGCCGGAGAGGACCGCGCCCACGGCCTTCTGAGAGGGCGATCGGGCTCACAGTCGGTCCGGCCGGGCAATGGCGGCGGCCGACTATTTTCCGGCGGCGGGCCGAGGCCCGCCTTTCCACCGCGAAGCAAAATAGCCGGCCTTAGCCATCAAGGCCCTCGCTGCGCTCGGGCTGCCAGTCCGTCCCGCCGGTGAGCCTTCGTCGCCATGAAGGCCGCGATGGGCGCGGCCGATCCGACGAAGGAAAGCCGCGATGACCACCAACCACGACGACGATTTCGAGCCGCACCACAGCTCATCCCCGACCGACCAGGTCCTCCACGAACTCCAGCTCTATGGCTACCGTCCCTTCCAGGACGAGCCCGATCCTCGGCCACTCCCCGAGGCGCAAATCCTCGCGGGCAGCATCTCCGACATCTTCGACGCCCTCGTGGCGGCGCTGGCCGACACTCGCCTCGAACCCGACCTTGAGGACCTGCTCTGGTCGACGGTGAACGTCTTCCACCGCGCCATCGAGCGGATCGAGCGCGAACTCGACGACAACGAGCTGGCCCAGCAGCGCTCGCAGCGGGAACAGGACGGCAGCGAGGTCAAATCCGTCGAGCTGGAACGCCTGACGGCGGAGGGCCAGACGCTGATCGAACGCCGCAACGCCTTCGAGCTGATGCGTGACCAGGCCGCCGACCAGTTCGAGCACCACAGCCATTCGGCCTGGCGGCCGCGCAACGGCTCGAAGGTCAACCATCGCAACCTGACCTCGGCGATGATCGACAGCCGCGATTTCCTGGCGGCGAAGAAGCGCGCCGACAACCAGGTGCTCTTGCCCGCGGGACCGAAGGTGGCTCTGACCGGCGGGCTCGACTTCAACGATCACCGGCTGATCTGGGCCAAGCTCGACCAGGTCCACGCCAAGCATTCGGACATGGTGTTGCTGCACGGCGGATCGCCGAAGGGCGCCGAGCTGATTGCCGCCAAATGGGCCGACAACCGCAAGGTCCCGCAGATCGCCTTCAAGCCGGACTGGACCAAGTACGCCAAGGCCGCGCCCTTCAAGCGCAACGATGCAATACTCGAAGTGCTGCCGATTGGGGTGATGCACTTTCCCGGCAGCGGCATCCAGGACAACCTCGCTGACAAGGCCAAGAAGCTCGGCATCCCGGTCTGGAAGTTCGGCGGCGCGTAAGCGCCGCCTTGTCTTTCCCGTGTAGTGACGTGAAACCGCAACGGCGGATCAACGGCTTTCCGCACAACCGCCTTTCAGTCCGGTTCACCCGTCACGGCGATCCGGGCCGCACGAGCATAGTGCGCCAACTCCGTATCGTTCTCGATTAAGCCATCGAGCAGCGCCTTCATATCGCTCTGGTCGGACGCCGATTGGAACGGCCCCGGCTGCCGCTCGATCGCCAGCACCGCAATGGAGAGCGCCTTCTTCACCAGATGCAAGTCGCGACCCGTGAATTCCACCATGCCGCATGCCTCAACCATCATGTCGACTCGTAAGCACACCTTAGTCGATCGGTCAGCAGACCGTGAGGATAGCGAGGTTTCACGCCTTGTCGGCGACGGCCTCTGAGTCGCGGCTCCTGCCGGCGGGCGCCACCCCGCGTCTATCGGCTGATCCTTGGTCCGCCCGAGAGGCCTGACGCCATCAACCCACAAGGGGTCGGCTTACGCTGAAGCGTGCCGCCGCTCTGTCTTTGCCTTCGCGGTGATTGCGGCCCTCGGCCGGACACATCGGGCGCCTGTCGCGCGGGGATGGCCCCGCCCCAGCACAGGAGCCGGATCAATGTCTCAAACCCTCGCACTCGCAAACGGCTGGAACCTCGCCACCACCCTCATGGTCTGCGTCGTCGTCTTTCATGCTGGCGCTGGCAACTACGGCGTCATGCTGGCCGCCGAATATGACGGCGATCCCAGCGCCGTCATCCACGAATTCGACCCCTTCCAACCATGAAGGGGCGAAGTGCCACGCAAGCTGCACCGCAGAACGCCAGCGGGATTTCCGCTCCCGCTGGCGTCTATTTTCAGCTATACTTCTGCTCGCGCCGTGGTGGTGGTGGAAGGCGCGACCGTCAGACATTTTCTCACGGGAGACCATCGCCATGATCTTCATTGGCATCTTCGCCAGCATCGCCGCGATCGGCGTTCTCTGCTGCTTGCTGTTCTATCTCGCGGCCTATGCGCTGCCCTTGTTCGCTGGCGTCACAGTCGGCGCATGGGCTTACGGCACAGGCGCGGGATGGCTCGGAGCCATTGCCGTTGGATTTGTCGCGGGCTTGGTCACTCTCGGCGTCGGCCAGCTCCTGCTCGTGTTCGTGAAACCGCTCTGGCTGAGGCTCGCGATCGCCATCGCTTTCGTCGCGCCGGCCGCAATCGCCGGCTACCACGCCACCCACGGCATCGTGAAACACACCATGCCGTCCGAGACGTGGCAGGTCATCTTCTCTGTGATCGGCGCCATTGCAGTCGGCGTCACCGCGTTCGTTCGCGTGACGACGTTGGCTGGGACAGCGCCCTCGGGACAAGGCGGCATGGCGCGCGCTTAAGCGCGCTGCACCGAAGTGGCGGCCGAGCAAGGCTTGCATACGCCGCCCTAGTCGTTTGTTGGCGAGACGATCCCATAGAGCGCCTCTCGACTAGACTTGAGGAGCCCACATCGAAGCCCTTCGGGAAACGCAAGCCAACCGGCGAAGCTGCTCACTCAGCACCACAATGGCGAATGCCTGCGACGTCTTTCGTCGACGCGGCCGGGACGACGCTCCCTTTTCATCAACCGGGACGCGGGTACGAAATGCCGTGCTGAACGTGCCGGTCCATTGGGGAAGGCGACGGGTCGGCCACGTTCTCCTCGATACACCTCTGTCTAGTCGAGCACTCCAAGCGACCTCTTCGATGGGCTGATCTAGCCGAAGGCCGGCTGCGCCTCGACCGCCTATGCCGCAATGGCGCCGATCGACTTTCTTCCCCTGCCGGCTGCGCCGGCATTCCTCGCGAAACAACAAAGTCGCCTGGCTGCCATCCTCCGCTGCGCTTCGGCCTGCAAGCAGGTGCGGCGCCGATCGCCTCCGGCCAACCGATCGCCATCGAGGCCGCATGGTGCGGGCTCGAAACAGAGATCAAGGAGAACTACCATGGCGACCATCGGTACCTTCAAGAAGACCGGCAACGAGTTCACCGGCCAAATCGTCACCCTCAGTGTCCAGGCGAAGAACGTCCGCATCGTTCCCGAGGCCAACCGCTCCGGCGAGAACGCCCCCAGCCACCGCGTCTTCGTGGGCCGCGTCGAGATCGGCGCCGCCTGGGCCAAGCGCTCCAACGAGGGCCGCGATTATCTGGGCCTCAAGCTCGACGATCCGAGCTTCACCGCTCCGATCTACGCCAACCTCTTCGACGACGAGGACGGCGAGGGATACAGCCTGATCTGGTCCCGCCCCAACGGCCGCCGCGCCGACTAACCGCCAGCGACGCCCCGCCCGATCCTCGGGCGGGGCAGTCCTTCAAGACGCCGCCAAGGCACGCACGCGCAACCGCCTGGAGGCTGGCCTTTCGGCTTTGTACCTTGTCGGTTTTACGGATCGGCAGTTGGCCGACTTTGCGCTTCTCCAACAACCCGGGTGCGGACCTAGGACGCGGACTGTCATGCGACGGGCGTAGAGTCAGGTTTCAGCGTCCTCAACCGTCTCATCCAGGAGATCGGCGGGTCTCACTCCCAACGCTTCCGACAAATGCCACATCGTCAACAGCGTGACGTTCTGCTGGCCCCGCTCCATGCCGCTCACATAGGCGCGGTCCACGCCCATTTTCACGGCGACCGCTTCCTGGCTCAGACCGGCAGCGACGCGATACCTCCTGACGTTGGCTCCAAAAATTCTGCGAATGTCCATCCGCAGGTTAGAAGGCAATCGTGCATTATAGCGCTACGTGTTATAATACACGGGCCGGGAAGCCTGCTCGCGATGCCGCAGGTGGTCAGACGCGATGCGTGAAAAGCATCGGGAAATTTCAGCTATCGGTCTGGTTTGCAGTTGCGATGCGGATACGATCAGTTAACCAAAGAAGATGAGCGCGCCGATGACCGTCATTACCTTCCAGGACCGTCCGCCCGATGGCGACCGCCTGACAGGCTACGATGAAAGCCATCTTGCTCTCTATATTCGGCTCCTCGACGCCGCCGCCGAAGGCGCCGATTGGCGTGAGGCGGTCCGGATTCTTTTCGCGCTCGATCCCGACCGCGATCCCGGCCGCGCTCGGATGGTTCATGACAGCCATCTCGCCCGCGCCCGCTGGATGACCACCAGGGGCTATCGCGAACTCCTCCGTCCCCGCGTGTCCTAGAGCGGGACACTCCTCCCGGTTGTACAAGGCATCGCGCCGCCCAGTTTTGGGGACTTCCGCCGCGCCCTTTCGGTGGCGAGGCTTAGACGTGCAGGGGGCCATAGAAACGCGGACGAGGAGACGCGCATGGCCGAGCCGCCCGATTGGCGATTGCAGACCACCGAACGCGCGCTGAACCGGCTGGAGCGGCAAGGGTTCGCGTGGGAATTCCTACGCCGGAATCCCGACTATCGCAGCGACTATGACCGCCTGCGCAGCACGCCGACTAGCGCACTTGGCGCTTCATTGCCCCCAACGAGCGCCACCTCGCAATGGGGGTTGCGATTTCCTGCTCGACCCCGATCGCTCCGCTCACGAGACCGCGATCTTCTGGCAGCCCGAGCTTGCCGCCAGCGTTCTGATACTGGAAGCCGCGCCAGCCGTCTTTGATACGGCCCAGCGACTCGACCAGTTCGACCTCGCTCACGCCACACTCCACGCGCCGCGGGATAGCAAAGCTGCAATCGTACTGGCCGATCCGGACGGCGATCATCATTTGGTCGTCGGCGCGATCGACCCCGCCGAGCCGCTCGCCGTCCTGCTGCCGCTGGACGACAACTTCCACATCCGCGCCGAAGCGGCGTTGCGATTCCAGCGCCGCCTATTCGGACGTGCTGCCGGTCCACTGCCGCGCGCGCTCACACTCACGCCGCGGCGCCGCCTGAGGCTCGTGCGCATGGTGCGCGCGCTCGATGGCCGATTCTCGGGTGCAAGCTATCGCGAAATCGCCGAAGTGCTTTTCGACACGCCCTGGCAGTCCGCTACCGAATGGAAAACGTCGTCTATCCGCGCCCAGACGATCCGCTTGGTCAAGGATGCGCAGACAATGATGCACGGCGGCTATCTCCGCTTGCTCGCCGGCCGCTGACCTACGCGCAAACCGCCTCGACCATCTTCAAAGGGGGTACGCAATCGAAGGGTCCTCACTCCGTCATCCACCCTGACGCCGGTGGTTCGCCATCGTGGTCACCGCTTCGCCACTGCACGCCGGCGGGGCAGCCGATCCACCGGAGGCCCCAATGTCAGCAGCCCGACTCGACCCCCCGCCACGCTATCTCCGCACACCCGAGGCGGCGCGCTTCCTCGGTCTGTCCGGCCGCACCCTGGAGAAGCATCGCACCTATGGCACGGGACCGGTCTATCGCAAGCTGGGTGGCCGCATTGTCTATGCCCTCGACGATCTACAGGCTTGGGCGGATCGCGGCACACGGCAGTCGACATCAGATCCGGGCCACGGTGTTGTCCACCCTGCAAAACGACAGGCGACGCCCGCCGGGGGAATGCCCGTACGGCGCGGCGGCGCGTCATGATCGTCGCGCTTCTCAATCAGAAGGGTGGCGTCGGCAAGACGACGCTCGCGCTGCATCTCGCCGGTGAATGGGCTCGGCGAGGAAAGCGCGTCGTTCTCATCGACGCCGACCCCCAAGGCTCGGCGCTCGACTGGTCGCAGCAGCGAGCGCGTGAAGGCCTGGCACGCCTGTTTGGTGTCGTCGGTCTGGCGCGAGATACGCTTCATAGCGAAGCGCCGGAACTGGCGCGAAGCGCCGATCACGTGGTGATCGACGGGCCACCGCGTGTCGCCAGCCTGATGCGGTCCGCGCTGCTTGCCGCCGACCTGGTGCTGATCCCCGTGCAGCCATCGCCTTTCGATGGCTGGGCGTCGGCGGAGATGCTCTCGCTGCTCGGCGAAGCGCGGATCTACCGCCCCCAGCTCGCCGCCCGCTTCGTGCTGAATCGCTGCGGAGCGCGAACCGTCATCGTGCGCGAGACGGCCGAGACGCTCGCCGATCATGATCCGCCGGTGATCACCAGCACCGTCGGCCAGCGCGTCACCTTCGCCGACGCGGCGCGCTCCGGCCGCCTGGTCTCCGAGATCAACGAGCGCAGCCCCGCTGCGCGCGAGATCACCGCACTCTGCACTGAGGTCGGGAGGATCGCACCATGACGGAGCGATCCCACAAACGCGCCTTCACTGCACGTCCAGCCGATCCAGAGAGCTGGGTGAAAGCTCCCAATCCGCGGCACCCGCGCGGCGGCGACACCGCCAATTTCACCGCGCGCCTCACCATCGACGTCACGCCCGACATGCGTGGCCAGATCAAGATCGCCGCGTTTCAGCGCGGCGTCACCGTCGCCGACATGCTGCGCGAGCTGCTCGCCCGCGAGTTTCCCCCAACCGAAGGAGACACGCCATGAACGGCGCTCCTCGTTTGCGCCGCGTGCCGACGGCGCTCCTCTTCGACGGTCTGACCCGCGTCGAGCTGACGTGGATCGAGAAGAAGATCGAATACTGGATCAGGTTCGGCCAGGACGTTCAGGAACAGATTCTCGACCGCCGTCGGCGCGTCGTCAGCTTCCCACCGCATAGCGTTTTCGCCTTGGTCCGTTGGGCGGCAAACGACTTCGGGACGATCATCTCACGCATCGACATCGTGCGCGCGATCTCGCCGGGCGAACCCTATCAGACGCTGCCCTTCGTGCGCCCGGGCGGCGACATTCTGCTGAAGGCAGAGAGCTGGCCAAAGGTCGAACGCGTCCTTCAGATCGTCGATGCCATCGAGGCGATCGGCATCAATCCCGCCGAGGTCACGCCGCATCATTGGCGGCACGTTCACAATCGTCTCGCTGCCGGCCAAGAGCCGCGCAGCTACACGGCCGAGCAGCACCGGGCCATCCTGCTGCGCCGAAGGGTCGAACCATGACCCGCTTCGGCTACGTCCTGACGACGTACTTCACCATAATGCTGATCGGCGGCCTGTCGTTCATCCACATCACGCCCAGGCTGATCTGGAACGCGTCTGCCAGCACTCCGATCGGACTCTATTCACTCGATCGGCCGCCGCAGCTCGACGTGACGGACCTCGTCGCCGTGGACGCCCCGGAGCCGCTCGCATCGTTCCTCGCCGAGCGTGGCTACGTGCCACGCGGCGTCCCCCTCATGAAACGTGTCGCCGCTCTTCCTGGGCAGCAGGTCTGCCGCACCGGCGCACACGTCACCGTCGACGGCATCGCGATGGGCGCAGCGCTGACGCGCGACCGTCTCGGCCGCGATCTGCCCGTCTGGCAGGGCTGCCGGCGCATCGGCGGCGGCGAGATCTTCCTCATGAACTGGTCCGTCAAGGACAGCCTCGACGGTCGCTACTTCGGTCCGATCTCCACCCGCTCGATCATCGGCCGCGCAACGCCCGTGTGGACCGATGAAGACGGCAGCGGCCGCTTTGAATGGCGCGCCGCGAAGCGGTGAACGACGCGCCTATCCGACCTCACCGCATAGCAAAGGAGTCTTCCCATGCCGCAGATCGGCGAATTCAAGCGCACGAAGAACGGCTACGCCGGACACATCCGCACGCTTTCGCTGGACGCCGAGATCGTGCTCATCCCCGCTGAGCACACCGACGCCGAGAATGCGCCGGACTATCGCGTTCACCACGGCAACGATGATGGACCTGAGATCGGCGCCGGATGGAAACGCACCGGCGAAAAAGCCGGCGACTACGTCTCGCTGCAGATCGACGATCCCACCCTGGCCCAGCCGATTCGCGCGAACCTGTTCCAATCGACCGAGGACAATTCCGCCTGGAACCTGTACTGGAATCGCCCGCCCAAGCGCGGCGAGCGGGACTGAACGATGTCCGGCCCGCGCCAACAAACTGTCGTCGGGTGGCCAAGCGCCGCCCGACTGACAGCCATTCTTCTCCTTTCCGGCCTGCTCCTCGGCGCGCCGCTGAGCGCCACGGCGAACGCTCAGAACGCATCGGTCACGCGCACGACGGCCACACATCCGTTCGCAGCGTACATTGAAGAGGCCCAACGGCGTTTCGGCATCCCGGCTGCGTGGATTCGCGCCGTCATGCGCGCAGAAAGCGCTGGCGATGTGCGCGCACGCTCCTCTGCCGGCGCGATGGGCTTGATGCAGCTCATGCCAGACACCTGGGCGGAGCTGCGCGTTCGTCATGGGCTCGGGCGTGACCCGTTTGATCCGCGGGACAATATTCTGGCCGGCGCGGCGTACTTGCGCGAGATGTATGATCGCTACGGCTCACCTGGCTTTCTCGCCGCCTATAACGCGGGACCGGGGCGCTACGAAGAGTATCTCGCGGGCCGCCCGTTGCCGGCCGAAACCCGCGCTTATGTCGCCGCCTTGATCCCTTCCTTCGGCGGCGGTGAACTGCCCGGTGCGATCACTGTCGCCGCAGCCGATCCTCAAACATGGACCCGCGCACCGCTCTTCATCACGCGCGTTGGCGGTGTGACTGGCGTCGATCGAGCGCAGACCGAAAACCCTCCGAACCACGCCCCGGCTGCAGATCCGGTGCGTGAGACTTCCGCAGTCACGCCGCAGTCTGCCAACCTGTTCGTCGCGCGAACCGGCAGTGGAAACCCACGATGATGAGCCTGGGCCTCTTTCGCAATCTGGCGTGCCCCGTCGCATCATGGAGGGCGCAGACGGGGAAGCAGGGCAACACGACCGCACGATGGCAGGATAAAGGGGCGCGATGTGCGCCTCGGTTCGGTTGTGCTTTTTCAATGGCTTACGCTGCGAATTCGCGAGGTGCGCCTGTTCGGCGCAGCCTGCGGCTCCGGCGATTTCATAAGCAAATCAGCGCTATCGCGCGATGTGCGGTCTTGCCGCCATGAGCGACGACAACGATTTCCGCGTCCGGCCAGGCCGCATCCGCTCGACGAGCGCGCAGCGCGCGAGACCGTTCATCGCCCAAGCGTTGGCTGCCGCCCAACGTGCTGGCGGATCGGTCTCCCGCAAGGGGACGATCGGCCCGGGCCACCGTTCTCGGTTCGGCCAGGGTCAGCGCGCGTCGGTGCAGGCCAACCGGCTCATCACGTCACGCTCTCGCGGCGCCGTCGTCAAGGCGCGCGTCGTTCGTCACGCCGGACGGGGCGCGCCGCTCACCACCCATCTCAATTATCTGGGCCGCGAGGGCGTCACGCGGGACGGAGAAAAGGCACGGCTGTTCGGGCCTGGCAGCGACGATGCTGATCCGAAGGCGTTCGCGGAACGGTGCGAGGATGACAGGCATCATTTCCGGTTCATCGTCTCGCCGAACGACGCCGTGGAGATGTCAGACCTCAAGACCTTCGCGCGCGATCTCGTCGGGCAGATGGAGAAAGACCTCGGCACCAAGCTCGATTGGGTCGCCGTCGATCACTGGAACACGGAGCATCCCCACGTCCATCTGATCGTGCGCGGTGTGCGCGAGGATGGCGAGAACCTTGTTATCTCCCGCGACTATATCAAGGAAGGCATGCGCGATCGGGCACGGGATCTGATCACGCAGGAGTTGGGGCCGCGCACGGATAACGAAATCCGTCGCACCCTTGAACGTCAGATCGACGCCGAGCGCTGGACCAACCTCGACCGCCAGCTCGCGCGCGACGGCTATCGCACGGGCGTCATCGACCTTGCGCCGCATCCCAATCAGCAGCCCGACGAATTTCATGCGCTCAAGATCGGACGCCTGCGAAAGCTTGAGTCCCTCGGCCTTGCCGATCAGATCGGTCCCGGCCAGTGGGCGATTGCAGAGAACGCCGAGACGACGCTGCGCGAGCTGGGAGAACGCGGCGACATCATCAAGCGCATCCATCGCGGCCTGACCGAACACGGCATCGAGCGTGGTGCGTCCAACTATGTGCTCGCCGGGGAAAGCGTGGACGATCCTGTCGTCGGCCGACTGGTCGCCCGCGGTCTTGACGACGAGCTGAAGGGTACGGCCTATGCGGTGGTCGACGGCACGGACGGCCGCACCCATCACATCAAGCTGCCCGAGCTCGACGCCGCGGGCGACAGCGCGCCTGGCTCGATCGTCGAGCTGCGCAGGTTCGACGACGCGAAGGGACAGCGCCGCGTCGCGTTGGCAGTCCGGTCAGACCTCACCATCGAGCAGCAGATCACGGCGAAAGGCGCGACTTGGCTTGATCGGCAGGCGATCGCCCGCGAGCCGGTTGCGCTCGGCGGCGGGGGCTTCGGCGCGGAGATGCGCGAAGCCCTGGACCGGCGCGCCGAGCACCTGATCGCGGAAGGCCTGGCCGAACGTCAGAACCGCGGTGTCAGCTTCAGCCGCAACCTGATCGAGACGCTGCGCCGGCGCGAGCTGGACGCCGTGGGCGCCAAGCTCGCGGCAGAGAGCGGCCGCCCATTCAACAAGCCCGTGGCGGGGGAGTACGTCGCTGGCGCCTACCAGCGGCGCATCGCGCTCGCCTCCGGCCGCTTCGCGATGATCGATGACGGCCTCGGCTTCCAGCTCGTGCCCTGGTCCCCCTCACTCGAAAAACAGCTCGGCCGTCATGTCTCCGGCCTCGCCAGAAGCGACGGCGGCATCGATTGGAGCTTCGGCCGCAAGCGGGGGCTCGGCCTGTGAACAGCGCGCCTCATCAAGAAAGGACTCCGTCATGTCGGCCACCAAAATCCTCTGGGGCCAGATCCTTGTCGTCTCCCTGATTGTGCTCGCCACTACCTGGGCAGCGACGCAGTGGACGGCATGGCAGCTCGGCTTCCAGCCGCAGCTTGGCCGGCCATGGTTCGAACTCTTCGGCTGGCCGATCTACTATCCGCCGGCCTTCTTCTGGTGGTGGTACTTCTACGATGCGTATGCACCGCGCGTTTTTGTCGAGGGCGCCTATATCGCGGCGTCGGGCGGCTTTATCGCCATCGCGGTCGCCATCGGCATGTCGGTCTGGCGCGCGCGCGAGGCCAAGAATGTCGAGACCTATGGCTCGGCGCGCTGGGCGCGCCCCGATGAAGTGCGAGCCGCCGGGCTGCTCGGACCCGACGGGGTGATGCTAGGAAAATTCGACCATGCCTACCTTCGCCATGACGGACCAGAGCATGTGCTGTGCTTCGCACCGACCCGCTCCGGCAAGGGCGTTGGCCTGGTGGTGCCGTCGCTGCTGACCTGGCCCGGCTCCGCAATCGTCCACGACATCAAGGGCGAGAACTGGCAGCTCACCGCCGGCTTCCGCGCCCGACACGGCCGGGTGCTGCTGTTCGATCCCACCAATGCGAAGTCATCTGCCTACAACCCGCTGCTCGAGGTCCGCCGCGGCGAATGGGAGGTCCGCGACGTCCAGAACATCGCCGACATTCTGGTCGATCCCGAAGGGAGTTTGGAACGCCGCAATCATTGGGAGAAGACGTCCCACGCGCTGCTGGTCGGCGCCATTCTGCACGTTCTATACGCCGAGACCGACAAGACGCTCGCCGGCGTCGCCGCGTTCCTGTCCGACCCCAAGCGGCCGATCGAGTCGACGCTCGCCGCCATGATGAAGACGGCGCATCTCGGCGAAGCTGGACCGCACCCGGTCATCGCGTCGGCGGCGCGAGAGCTGCTGAACAAATCCGACAATGAGCGGTCGGGCGTCTTGTCGACCGCGATGTCGTTTCTCGGGCTCTATCGCGATCCGGTGGTGGCCGAGGTGACTCGCCGCTGTGATTGGCGCATCACCGACATCGTCGGCGGGACGCGGCCATCGACCCTGTATCTCGTTGTTCCCCCATCCGACATCGCGCGCACCAAGCCGTTGATCCGCCTGATCCTCAATCAGATCGGACGCCGATTGACGGAGGATCTCAACGCCAAAGGCTGGCGGCATCGGCTGCTGCTCATGCTCGACGAGTTTCCCGCGCTCGGGCGCCTCGACTTCTTCGAGAGTGCCTTGGCGTTCATGGCGGGCTATGGGCTGAAGAGCTTCCTCATCGCACAATCGCTGAACCAGATCGAGAAAGCCTATGGCCCGAACAACTCGATCCTCGACAACTGCCATGTCCGCGTCAGCTTCGCGACCAATGACGAGCGGACGGCCAAGCGCGTGTCGGATGCGCTTGGCACCGCGACCGAGATGCGGGCAATGCGGAACTATGCCGGACACCGGCTCAGCCCGTGGCTCGGCCATCTGATGGTGTCGCGATCGGAGACCGCGCGCCCGCTGCTGACGCCGGGCGAGGTGATGCAGCTCCCACCCGCCGACGAGATCGTCATGGTTTCCGGAACGCCGCCGATCCGCGCGAAGAAGGCGCGCTACTTCGAGGATCGTCGGTTTCAGGAACGCATCCTGCCACCGCCGGCGCTGGCAAAGACAGCGGCGGCAAAGCCGGACGACTGGAGCAAGATGCCGCTGCCGCCGCGGCCGGAGATCGAGGGCGCCGCCGCAAAGGATGGCCAGGGCGACGACGAGGATCCGACCGGCTCGGAACGCCGCCACCAGCCCGAGCTGAACAAGGCCGGGACCGTCGAGAAGAAGGCGCCGATCAACAACGAGTTCGACCTCGATGGTCCCGACGACGCCGATGACGACGCCGCGCGCGCATGCCGGCTGAACCAGGTGATGCAGGGCGTCGCGCGGCAGGTCTCGCTCGATCCCAACGATGGGATGGACCTCTGAGCGTGGCGATCATGAAGATTCCGAAGAAGCAGCGCCTCTCGGTCTATCTCGATCCGGACATCATGAAGGCGCTCACCGCTTATGCCGCGCGTCGCGATCAATCGCGATCCCTGGTCGCGGAAGCGGCGATCGCATCCTTCCTGTCACCCGACACCGCCGAGCGCCAGGAAGCCGCGACCACCAAGCGATTGGACCAGCTCGACCGGCGCATGACACGCATGGAACGCGACCTCGGCATTTCCGTAGAAATGCTCGCGGTGTTCGTCCGCCACTGGCTCACCACCAACCCGCCGTTGCCGGAGCCAGCCCAGGCGGCCGCACGCGCACAGGCGGGCGAGCGGTACGACGCCTTCGTTGCCGCACTTGGGCGGCGACTCGCGAAGGGACCGAAGGTGCGTGAGGAGATTTCCGAAGACGTCACGGGCATCGCGGGCGCGGAATAGCCATCGCGTAACGTGTCGCAAGCGTCCGGCAGTTCCGCCCTGTCCCTGTCTTTGTACGCCAGAGCACTACGACCCCGTTCTGCTTGTTGTCATGCCCTGATTTCTGCCTCTTCTACTGATCCCCGATCCAGGGCCGCGTGTTCGCGGTCCCGCACAGAACGGGGACGACATGGCGGTTTCTCACCAGCAATCAGAGGCGACCCTGCGAGGCGCACGCATGTTGCGCACAGCCCTCGGCCCCGCCATCGCCGGATTCCTGGAAGACCCGTCGATCGTCGAGGTGATGCTCAATCCCGACGGGCGGCTCTGGATCGACCGCCTGTCCGAGGGGCTCTCCGACACCGGAGAACGGCTCTCGCCCGCCGACGGCGAACGCATTGTTCGCCTCGTCGCGCATCACGTCGGCGCCGAGGTTCATTCCGGTTCGCCGCGGGTTTCGGCCGAACTGCCCGAGACGGGGGAGCGGTTCGAAGGGCTTCTGCCGCCCGTCGTCGCCGCGCCGGCGTTCGCGATCCGCAAACCTGCCGTCGCTGTCTTCACGCTCGCTGACTACGTCGCCGCCGAGATCATGTCGGCCGAACAGGCTGAGATCCTTCGTCAGGCCGTCGCCGACCGGCGCAACATTCTCGTCGCCGGCGGCACCTCAACCGGCAAGACGACACTCACCAACGCCTTGCTCGCCGAAGTGTCGAAGACCTTCGACCGCGTCGTTCTGATCGAGGACACGCGCGAGCTGCAATGCGCCGCGCCCAACCTGGTCGCCATGCGGACGAAGGATGGCGTCGCATCGCTCTCCGATCTCGTCCGCTCCTCGCTTCGCTTGCGCCCCGATCGCATTCCGATCGGCGAGGTGCGCGGCGCCGAGGCGCTGGATTTGCTCAAGGCCTGGGGCACGGGCCACCCGGGTGGCGTCGGCACGATCCACGCCGGCACCGCGCTCGGCGCGCTGCGCCGCCTCGAGCAGCTCATTCAGGAAGCCGTCATCACCGTCCCGCGCGCGCTGATTGCTGAGACCATCGACCTCGTCGCGGTGCTCAGCGGCCGCGGCTCGACCCGTCGCCTCGCCGAACTCGCCCGCGTCGAAGGCCTTCAGCCAGACGGCGACTACCGCGTCATCCCCGCAACCCAGTCCGCTCCAGGAGATTCCGAATGATCCGCCATGCCCTGCGCACGCGCCGTCATATCGCGACGGCCGTATCCGTCACCGTGGTCAGCATGATGCTGGCCCCGGCCGCTTACGCTTCCGGTTCCTCGATGCCGTGGGAAGCGCCGCTGCAGTCCATCCTCGAATCCATCGAGGGACCGGTGGCCAAGATCATCGCCGTGATGATCATCATCATCACAGGTCTGACACTCGCCTTCGGCGACACATCAGGCGGCGCGCGGAAGCTGATCCAGATCGTCTTCGGCCTGTCGATCGCCTTCGCTGCGTCGAGCTTCTTCCTGTCGTTCTTCTCTTTCGGCGGCGGAGCGCTCGTTTGATGGCGAGCTTGATCGACAGCACCGGCAACGTGCCGGGCTACGCCGTCCCGGTCCATCGGGCACTCACCGAGCACATCCTGCTCGGCGGCGCGCCGCGCTCCATCGCGATTCTCAACGGCACGCTGGCGGCGGCGCTCGGCCTCGGCCTGCGCCTATGGCTGGTCGGTCTCGGACTCTGGGCGATCGGGCATTTCGCCGCCGTGTGGGCGGCCAAACGCGATCCGCAATTCGTCGATGTGGTGCGCCGTCACCTGCGCATCCCCGGCCACCTGAGCGCGTGAGGTCCCAATGATGAACCTCGCCGAATATCGCCGGACCTCAACCCGTCTCGCGGACTTCCTGCCCTGGGCCGCGCTCGCGGGCGAGGGCATCGTCCTCAACAAGGACGGCAGTTTCCAACGCACCGCTCGCTTTCGCGGTCCTGACCTCGACTCCGCAGTGCCGGCCGAACTCGTCGCCGTCGCCGGCCGTCTCAACAACGCCTTCCGCCGCCTCGGCTCGGGATGGGCGATCTTCGTTGAGGCGCAGCGCCATGGCGCCGGGGCCTATCCCGCGAGCCGCTTTCCCGAGGCCGCGTCCGCCCTGGTCGACGCCGAACGCAAGGCGGATTTCGAGGAAGACGCCTCACACTTCGAGTCCAGCTACTTCCTAACCTTCGTCTACCTGCCGCCGGCCGAGGACGCCGCCCGAGCCGAGAGCTGGCTCTATGAAGGCAAGGCCGACAACGGTCTTGATCCTTATGAGGCGCTGCGCGGCTTCGCTGATCGCACCGACCGCGTGCTTCAACTCGTCGAGAACTTCATGCCGGAATGCACATGGCTCGATGACGGCGAGACGCTGACCTATCTGCATTCGACCGTCTCGACCAAGCGCCACCGCGTGCGCGTGCCCGAGACGCCGATGTATCTCGATGCGCTGCTGGCCGATCAGCCGCTCACGGGCGGCCTGGAGCCGCGCCTGGGCGACACGCATCTCCGCATCCTCACCATTGTCGGTTTTCCGACCGCAACCACGCCCGGGCTGCTCGACGACCTCAACCGCCTCGCCTTTCCGTATCGCTGGTCGACGCGCGCCGTCCTTCTCGACAAGACCGACGCCACCAAGCTGCTGACCAAGATCCGACGGCAATGGTTCGCCAAGCGCAAGAGCATCATGGCGATCCTCAAGGAGGTGATGACCAACGAGGCTTCGGTGCTCGTCGACACCGACGCGGCGAACAAGGCGGCCGATGCCGACCTCGCGCTGCAGGAACTCGGCGCCGACTATGCCGGTCAGGCCTATGTCACCGCAACGGTCGCCGTCTGGGACACCGATCCACGCATCGCAGCCGAGAAGTTGCGCCTGGTGGAGAAGATCGTTCAGGGCCGCGACTTCACCGCGATGGCCGAGACCATCAACGCCGCCGACGCCTGGCTTGGCTCGCTGCCGGGCCATGTCTACGCCAACGTCCGGCAACCGCCGATCTCGACGCTCAATCTCGCCCATATGATTCCGCTGTCGGCGGTATGGGCGGGGCCGGAACGGGACGAGCATTTCGGGCAACCCCCCTTGCTTTACGGCAGGACCGAAGGCTCGACCCCGTTCCGGTTTTCCCTTCATGTCGGCGATGTCGGTCACACGCTCGTCGTCGGACCGACCGGCGCCGGAAAATCCGTGCTCCTGGCGCTGATGGCGCTGCAGTTCCGGCGCTATCCCGGTTCACAGGTCTTCGCCTTCGACTTCGGCGGCTCGATCCGTGCGGCCGCGCTCGCGATGGGCGGAGACTGGCACGATCTCGGCGGCGGCCTGACCGAAGGCGCCGCCGACAGCGTCTCACTGCAACCGCTTGCCGGCATCCACCATGTGCCGGAACGCGCGTGGGCGGCGGATTGGATCATCGCGATCCTGCAGCGCGAGGGCGTGACGATCGCGCCCGAGGTGAAGGAATATATCTGGACGGCGCTGACCTCGCTGGCGAGCGCGCCCGTCGGCGAACGCACGCTCACCGGACTCGCCGTCCTCCTTCAATCGAACGATCTCAAACAGGCGCTGCGGCCCTATTGTGTCGGGGGCGCCTATGGCCGGCTGCTCGACGCCGAGAGCGAGCATCTTGGCGAAGCCGTTGTGCAGGCGTTCGAGACCGAAGGCCTGATCGGCACGGCCGCCGCACCGGCCGTGCTCGCCTATCTCTTCCACCGCATCGAAGATCGCCTCGATGGCAGCCCCACCCTGCTCATTATCGACGAAGGCTGGCTGGCGCTCGACGACGAGGATTTCGCCGGCCAGCTCCGCGAGTGGCTGAAGACCCTTCGCAAGAAGAATGCGTCCGTCGTCTTCGCCACCCAATCGCTTTCCGACATCGACAGCTCCGCGATCGCGCCTGCCATCATCGAGAGCTGCCAAACCCGACTGTTGTTGCCGAACGAACGCGCGATCGAGCCACAGATTGCTGCGATCTACCGTCGCTTCGGACTCAACGACCGGCAGATCGAGATTCTCGCCCGCGCAATGCCGAAGCGCGACTACTACTGCCAATCCCGACGCGGCAACCGGCTCTTCGAACTCGGCCTGTCCGAAGTGGCGTTGGCGCTTTGCGCCGCTTCCTCGAAGACCGATCAGGCCGCGATCGAGCGCGTTGTGGCGGAGCACGGCCGAGAAGGGTTCCTGTCGGCCTGGCTCCATCTGCGCGGCGTCGCCTGGGCCGCCGATCTCATCCCCAACCTCAACAACCTGGAGACCCAGTCATGATCTTCCGTCGCACACGCGCGGCGCTCCTTGCCGCGTCGATCCTCTCTGTTCCCGTGGCAATGTCGCCCTTGATGGTCCAGCCGGCGTCCGCGCAATGGATCGTCTACGACCCGACGAACTACGTGCAGAATGTTCTTTCCGCCGCTCGCGCGCTGGAACAGATCAACAATCAGATCACCTCGCTTCAGAACGAAGCGACGATGCTCGTCAACCAGGCGCGCAACCTCGCGAGCCTGCCTTACTCCTCGCTTCAACGCCTGCAGCAGTCCGTGCAGCGGACGCAACAACTCCTCGGCCAGGCGCAGCGCATCGCCTACGACGTCCAGCAGATCGACCAGGCGTTCACGTCCACCTACGGCAACGCGTCGCTCTCAGCATCGGATCAGCAGCTCGTCGCGCAAGCGCGCGAGCGCTGGCAGAACACCGTCGGCGGCCTGCAGGACGCCATGCGGGTGCAGGCCGGCGTCGTCGGCAACATCGAGACCAACCGCGCCGAGATGTCGGCGCTCATCGGCCAAAGCCAAGGCGCAACCGGCGCCTTGCAGGCGTCGCAGGCCGGCAATCAGCTCCTCGCGCTCCAGGCCCAGCAGCTCGCCGATCTTACGGCCGTCGTCGCCGCGAACGGACGGGCACAAGCGCTGTCCGAAGCGGAGCGCGCTGCGGCTGCCGAACAGGGTCGCGAGCAGCGCCGCCGCTTCTTGGCCCCCGGCAGCGGCTATCAGCCCGGCAACGCCCGCATGTTCCCGAATGGCAACTAAGGCCCCTCGCGAGAATCAGGTCATGGACGGCAAGCTTTTAGCCCGCCTCGGCGCCATCGTCTTCGTCGCCGTCGCCATCACCGCGACGGCGATCGAGATGACCCGGAAAGAGGAAGAGCCGGCCGGCCAGGTGCTGCGGCCAGTTGAGGTCACCCCGGCCGATCCACTGCGACAGGCGCAACGGCGCTGCCAACTGCTCGGCGAGGCCGCCGCGCGGGATGCCGAATGTTTGCGCACCTGGGCCGAAACCCGCGACCGCTTCCTTGGCGTTACGCCCGCGCCAGCATCGCCCCAGCCGCAGGACGGGCGGTGAACCATGGGCGGCACCGGCGTCATCGACCAGTTCCTTGAGGTCTTCACCCGCTATATCGACGGCGGCTTCGGCCTGCTCGGCGGCGAGGTGGCGTTCATCGCCACAACGCTGATCGTCATCGACGTGACATTGGCAGCGTTGTTTTGGAGCTGGGGCGCCGACGACGACATCATGGCGCGCCTGGTCAAGAAGACCCTGTTCGTCGGCGTCTTCGCCTACATCATTGGCAACTGGAACAACCTCGCGCGCATCGTCTTCGAGAGCTTCGCGGGGCTGGGTCTGAAAGCGTCGGGTACCGGGTTCACCGTTGAAGATCTCATGCGCCCCGGCCGCGTGGCGCAGACCGGCCTCGATGCCGGCCGGCCGCTGCTCGATTCCATCTCCAACCTGATGGGATGGATCGCCTTCTTCGAAAACTTCATCCAGATCGCCTGCTTGCTGTTCGCCTGGGCGCTGATCCTGCTCGCCTTCTTCATTCTGGCCGTGCAGCTCTTCATCACGCTGATCGAGTTCAAGCTCACGACCTTGGCCGGCTTCGTCCTCATTCCGTTCGGCCTGTTCGGCAAGTCCGCGTTCATGGCCGAGCGAGTCCTCGGCAACGTCATCTCCTCGGGCATCAAGGTGCTGGTGCTCGCCGTTATCATCGGTATCGGCTCAACGTTGTTCGGCCAATTCACCGCCGGCTTCGGCAACCAGACACCGACGATTGACCAAGCCATGGCGATCGTGCTCGCCGCGTTGTCGCTGCTGGGCCTGGGCATCTTCGGCCCTGGCATCGCCAACGGCCTCGTCTCCGGCGGTCCGCAACTCGGCGCCGGCGCGGCGGTCGGAACCGGGCTCGCCGCGGGCGGGGCTCTGGTCGCGGCCGGCGCGGCTGGTGGAATGGCCCTGCGCGGCGGCGCGGCTGCGCTTTCCGGAACTGCCGCTGCCGCTCGTGGGGGAGCGGCCCTGGCCGGTGGCGCCTCGACGGCCTACAGCCTCGGCGCTGCCGGCCAGTCGGGCGCGTCCGCCGTCGGGTCCGGACTCGGTGGCGTTGCTCGCGCCGCTGGCGCGGCCGCCACCTCACCGCTGCGCCGCACGGCCTCCAAGGCAGCAGACAGCATGAAGTCGAGCTTCTCGGAAGGCGCCAAATCCGCGTTCGCGGCGACCGGCGGCACATCGACCATGGGTTCGGTCGGCACGAGCGCGTCCGAGGCTGCGCCGTCCGCGGCGGCTGACGGGCCGCCGGCGTGGGCCCAGCGGATGAAGCGCTCTCAGGCCTTGAGCCACGGTGTGACCGCGGCCGCCCATGCCGTGCGCAGCGGCGACAGCCACGGCGGCGGCTCTTCCATCAATCTCTCCGGAGGCGACCGCTGATGTTCAAACGACCTTCTACTCACTACGGCAAAGCGCCAGAACCCGAGACACCTTATCAGCGCGCCGCCCAGGTCTGGGACGAGCGCATCGGCGCCGCGCGCGTCCAGGCGAAGAACTGGCGCTTCATGGCGTTCGGTTCGCTGCTTCTGTCCGCCAGCTTCGCGGCGGCGCTCGTCTGGCAATCGGCCCGCGGCACGATCGTGCCCTGGGTCGTGCAGGTCGACAGGCTCGGCCAGGCGCAGGCCGTGGCGCCAGCGGTCGCCGATTATCGCCCGACCGATCCCCAGATCGCCTTTCATCTCGCGCGCTTCATCGAGCAGGTCCGCTCGATTCCGTCCGACGCCATCATCGTCCGGCAGAATTGGCTACGCGCATACGATTTCACGACCGATCGCGGCGCGATGGCGCTCAACGACTACGCGCGGTCGAACGACCCTTTCGCCAAGGTCGGTCGACAGCAGATCGCTGTCGACGTCTCCAGCGTTATCCGGGCGTCGCCCGACAGCTTCCGCGTCGCCTGGGTCGAGCGCCGGTACGAAAACGGCCAGCTCGCTGAAACGACCCGTTGGACCGCCATCCTCACCATCGTCGTGCAGGTGCCCCGCAACGCCGACCGGCTGCGCGCCAACCCGCTCGGCATCTACGTCAACGCCATCAACTGGTCACGGGAGCTGGGGCAATGAGAAATCCGATTTTCCGTAAAGCCGGCAATCCGGCTTCTCGCACTTCTACATCTGCGGTTCTCCTGCTGTGCACGTCGGCGCTCGCCGGCTGCGCCACGGCGAACAGGCCGCCAGAGATCTCCTATGATGACGCCGTGCCAGCGGCGCTGAGCGCCAATCCTCCGGCTCCCGTGCGCGTGGTCGAGCTGCCGCGACCTCTGCCACTCCCCGGTCAGATGAAGCCCGTCGAGCCGTCCCGCGGCACACCTGAGCCTACCGATCCGACAGCCCGCGTTAATCAGGCCAACGCCGCCGCGCGCGTGCAGCCGGTCCGCGATGGCTTCATCAACGCCATGCAGGTCTATCCCTATACGGGCGGCGCGCTCTATCAGGTCTACACCGCCGTCGGCCAGATCACCGACATCGCTCTTCAGCCGGGCGAGCAATTGGTCGGCTCCGGCCCGGTCGCCGCCGGCGACACGGTTCGCTGGATCATCGGCGACACGGTGAGCGGCTCGGGCGCGACCCAGCAAGTTCATATCCTGGTGAAGCCGACCCGCGCCGACCTGATGACCAATCTCATCATCAACACCAATCTGCGCACCTACCACATGGAGCTGCGCTCGACCGAGCGCACCTATATGGCGTCGGTATCCTGGCAGTATCCGCAGGATCAGCTTATCGCGCTGCGGCGCCAGAACGCGCAGGCCGAGGCCAGCAGTCCCGTCGCCACCGGGGTCGACCTCGCCAACATCAATTTCCGCTATGCGATCGAAGGCGATCGTGCGCCGTGGCGGCCGCTGCGGGCCTACGATGACGGCCGCCAGGTCTTCATCGAGTTTCCGCGCGGCATCGGTCAGGGCGAAATGCCGCCGCTGTTCGTCGTCGGTCCGGAAGGCAACACCTCTGAGCTCGTGAACTACCGCGTCCGCGTCAACTACATGATCGTGGACCGGCTGTTCGCGGCCGCGGAGCTGCGCTTCGGCGCTGGCGACCGCCAGAAGCGCGTCCGGATCGTCCGCACCGATGGGAGGCCGGCGTCGTGAGCGAGCCAGAACCCCGGAAAGAAGAAGACGAGGCGCCGCTGACCGGGTCGGCCGGCGACGCGGCCGTCCCGATGCGGCTCCGTGGTGAGGCGCCGCGTGTCACGCGGCTCTCGCGAAAGGTGCTCGCCGGCATCGGACTCGTGGCGAGCGTCGGCATCGGCGGTGCGTTGATCTATGCGCTCCAGACTCGCGATGGGGGTAAGCCCGCCGACGAACTCTATTCGACCGACAATCGCTCGACCGCCGACGGTCTGGCCGGGTTGCCGCGCGATTACAGCGGCATTCCTCAGCTCGGTCCACCACTCCCGGGCGACCTCGGGCGCCCCACCCTGGGCGCGCAAAATCGTGGCCAGCCATTGCCGAACCAGCCCAATCCCGGCCTCAGCGCGGAGGAGCAGCGACGGCTGCAGGAGATCGAAACCGCCCGCGTCAGCAGGCTCTTCAGCGGCACCGAAAACAGGTCCATGGCCTCGACGGCCCCCGGCGCCGCGACGATCGCGCCGCCGCCGGTGCCGGACCTCACCGGCCTCGGCCTCGCGCCGCCACCCGCCACCCCATCGGCCCAGGATCGGCAGCTCGCATTTCTCAATGCGGCGGCCGATCGGCGCACCGTCGCACCCGATCGCGTCGCTGCACCGGCGTCGCCTTACATCCTGCAGGCAGGCGCCGTGATCGCGGCGGCGCTCATCACCGGCATCCGCTCCGACCTACCCGGCCAGATCACCGCGCAGGTGACGGAAAATATCTATGACAGCCCAACGGGACGTATCCTCCTGGTGCCGCAAGGCACGCGGATCATTGGCCAGTATGACAACAATGTTCAGTTCGGCCAAAGCCGCGTCCTCTTGGTCTGGAATCGCCTGATCTTCCCGAACGGACGCTCGATCGTTCTCGAGCGTCAGCCCGGCGCCGATGCCGAGGGCTATGCCGGCCTTCAGGATGGCGTCGATTATCACTGGTGGGAGCTGGCCAAGGCAGCGGGGCTTTCCACGCTGCTGAGCGTCGGCGCCGAACTCGCCGCCAACGACGATGACCGCTTGATTCAGGCCATCCGCAACGGCGGGCAGGACACTATCAACGATGCCGGCCAGCAGATCGTGCGCCGTCAGCTTAACGTCGCGCCGACGCTGACGATCCGGCCGGGCTTTCCCGTGCGCGTGATTGTCACCCGGGATTTGGTGCTCGAACCTTACGGAGGCTAGCCGATGGCCAAGCTGAAGCTCGGGCCGCTCGAAGACGACAAGCCGGTGAAGATCTCGGTGGAACTGCCCGCCCCCCTTCACCGCGATCTCATCGCGTATGCAGAAATCCTTGGCCGAGAAAGCGGGCAAGCCGTCGAGCCCGCTAAGCTGATCGCACCAATGATTGAGCGTTTTATGGCGACGGATCGGGGATTCGCGAAGATGCGCCACGCGGCCCGTTCCCGTTCGCAACCGGCGGGTAGCGCTCCTCCAAGAGGCGAATGAAGTTCCGGAGCGCTGGGTTGTCGTTGCCGTCTCGCCAATAGGCGCGATACCCGATCCGGGTCGAGCCGTTGCCGTCGCGCGCCTCGCGGTAGACGACGCCGGTATAGCTGGCTCCCATGCAGGCCTCACACATAAGGCTGACGCCTCGGTTGGCCCCAACCAGGCTCTTGATGTTTTCCGGGCTCACATCGTGCCGGACGACGTCGGGCAGATCGCCAGGGGAACTGAGCTTGGCAACGAGGATGTCTTGGATCTCCGGTCCCGGATCGCGCTCGCTCAGCAAGAAGCGCTCATGCTTTAAGTCTGTCCAATAGATGACTTCGTTCGCTGCGAGCGGATGATCCTCGGGCAGAGCGACGATGATGCGCTCGCTCCAGAGCACCATCGAGCGATTGCAATCTGAAGCCGGCTCCCCGGTGACAATGGCGATGTCGATCATGCTATTCTGTATTCCGTCGAACAATCGCGTTCGCGATCCTTCGATAGTTTTGATCTCAACCTGGGGAAAGCGACGGCCGTACTCGACAAGACTTGCCCTGAGATTGCCGGCTGAGAGGGACGTGTAGAAGCCGATCGTCAAGTACCCGGCCTCGCCGCGTCCGACCGCCTTGGCTCCGTCGACGACAATCTGCAAATCATTGAGAACCCGGCGAACGCCGTTCACAAAGTCCCGGCCTGCCGCCGTCGGCCTGACGCCGCCATTCGTTCGTTCGAACAACGCTACGCCGAGTTGCTCCTCCAGATGTCGGATTCGTCGGCTGAGATTAGACTGCTTGAGGGCGAGCAGATCTGCCGCCTTGCGAAAACTGCCACAGCGTTCCGCCGCCTCAGCGTATCGCAGATGTTTAATCTCGATCGACACGAGAGCGCTCGTTTCGCTGCGCGAAAACAGCGCTGTCGAAGAACGCACCGCGTTCCGCATACATCGGAAGCGCTCGGTAGACGTCGTCTACGCATTTCATCATCTCTGTGACGCTCCTCACGCAGTTCAATATTCGCCCCGATACCTACCGGACTTGGAGACTACCGTAGCCGCTCATCTATGGCGGCTTGGGACTTCGCTCTCAAAAGCAAACATAGTATCTCCAAGTCATTCAGAAGGTGCTCGGGATCGCGATCGACTGCGGTCCTAAGAGCGTCCTTCAGCCAGTCGCTCATGCCAGGATGGGCGAGCACCCACGCAATCTGCTTTTCGGCCTCTAGGAGAGGCTCAACGGGCGATTGGGAAGCGGCCATTCTGATCTCCCTTCGTTCCCTTGGTCACGGGTTGCACTCCCCGCATTGCCCCGGGTCCGCTGTCGCCGCCTTCACCGCGCGCTCTTCCCGGTAACCGCACCCCTCACAGCTATAGACATCAGCCTTCAGCGCGAGTGTTGGGCCTCCGCACCATGAGCATGGCAGGCCGGATAGCCGTTTGGTGATGGCAAATCCGGGTCGAGCGCAGATCGGGCACAGGCTCCGAAACCGGCGGACAAGGTCCAGCGTCGCGCGTTTGATGGTGCGCATTCGGGTGGGGTTGCGATGGGCGCGCATATCGGTCTCAACGAAGGCGGCGCCGCAGATCGTGATCACCTCCTCAATCGCTCTTTGCAGTTCGGCCCAAGCGTCAATGTCCTTGATCAGCGCGCGCCTGGGCGCCGGCTGCTGATCGACGCAGCCCATGACGATCACCCCATGTCCGGGAAATCGCGCGCGTTCGGCGAACGCACTGGCGCCGGCCAGGTCCGTAACGACCGCGTGGCCAAAATTCGTCGACAGGCCCGCATAATGACCGATCAATTCGAGACCGCTGACGCGATCCCTCATTACGACGAGCTCGCGGCCGAGCGGGACGAAGGGAATTTGGGGATGAGGCCCGAAGCTGCCTTCGCTTGCGACTGCCACACGTGCATGCGGTACGTGTTCGAACGCCGCGACGATCTTGGCACGTGCGGCATCGAGCTGCGAACCGGTCCGCTCGATCTCGCGGCTGAAGGTCCCGAAGCGGTCGGTATCGAAGGCCGAGGGCACAACGCAATCGAGGCCAAGCGCCTCGCTGAGCAACGGGGCGATCACACGCTCCTTGCCGTGCATCGTGGCGATCACGGCCCTTGCGCCCGCCAGATGAAATTGGTCGCCGCCGGCCTGATCGGGAAGCGCGTGAGAAAGGGTGTCGCGGGGATCAGAGATCGGCATGGAGGCGCGACCCCGCGTCGATTCGGAAATGGCTATCCGCCGTGCTGTACATTTTGGGCGAAGGCTCCCTAGTTATCGGTTACTTTGAGGGTGCGGCCGAGTTGCAAGAGATGGAGAACTCGATCGGCCAGCGCCTCGGCTGGCGCGTCGTGGGAGGTGAGCCGCAATTCCGGCGCCTCCGGCGCCTCGTAGGGCACATCGATGCCTGGAACATTTGCGATTTTTCCCGCCCGGGCCTTCGCATAAAGCCCCTTGGGATCGCGCGCTTCCGCCACCGTCAGCGGCGCATCGACAAAGATCTCATAGAATGGATGACTGCCGGCGATCTTACGCGCGAGCGCCCGGTCGCGCGCATAGGGTGAAATCGCGCAGACCAGCACGACAAGCCCGGCATCGGCCATCAGCTTCGCAACCTCGGCCATGCGGCGGATGTTCTCGACTCGATCCGCCTCGGTGAAGCCCAGATCGCGATTGAGCCCGTGCCGGACATTGTCGCCGTCCAGCACAAACGTGTGGAAGCCAGTCGCCATCAACTTGAGGTCGACGATGTTCGCAATCGTCGACTTGCCAACCCCCGACAGTCCGGTGAACCACAGGATCGCCGGGCGCTGCCCCTTCGCCGCGGCACGCGCATCGGGAGCGGTATCGAAGGCTTGCCACGGGATATTGCCGGCGCGCCGCAGCGCGAAGTCGATCATCCCGGCCCCCACCGTGGCATGGGTGATGCGGTCGACCAGCACGAAGCCGCCCATGTCGCGGTTTTCGGCATAAGGGTCGAATGCCACTGGGCGATCGGCAGCGAGGTTCACGACCGCGAGTTCGTTCATTGCGAGCTGCCGGGCAGCGAGATGCGCGCGCGTGTTCACGTCGATGCGATGCTTCAGCACAGTGACGGTCACCGGGACTTCATCGGTGCCGAGCCGCATCAGGTACTGGCGGCCGGGGATCATGGGCGCCTCGCCCAACCACAGCAGATGCGCCTGACACTGATCCGCGATAATGGGCGGTTTATCGGCCGCAGCCAGCACGTCGCCGCGGCTTACGTCCACGTCGCGGTCAAGCACCAGCGTGACCGACTGCCCGGCAACGGCCTGGCCGTAATCATATTCCGGCATGATCCGAGCGACGACGGCACGCGCGCCGGAGCGGGCCACCATGACCGAGTCTCCCGGGCGAACACTACCGCTCGCAATCCACCCGGAGAAACCGCGGAAGTCCTGGCCTGCACGACTGACCCATTGCACCGGCATGCGAAACGGACCCCTCTCGACGACGGCGGCGACGGCGACCGACTCCAGCCAGCCAATAACGGTGGGGCCGTCAAACCAGGGCATCGCGGCCGAGCAGGTCAGCACATTGTCGCCCTTGAGCGCCGAGACCGGGACGGCAACCGCGTCGGTGAAGCCGAGCGCTGCAGCAAGGTCGGCAATCTCTGCCGCATGACGCTCGAACGCAGCTCGATCAAAGCCAACCAGGTCCATCTTATTCACCGCCACGGCGACGTGGCGGATGCCCATCAAGGCGAGGATATGAGCATGACGCCGCGTCTGGGTGAGGACGCCCTTGCGCGCGTCGACCAGCAGCAGGGCGGCATCGGCTTGCGATGCGCCGGTGGCCATGTTGCGCGTGTACTGTTCGTGGCCCGGGCAATCGGCGACGACGAACTTGCGTTTGTCGGTTTCGAAGAAGCGCCAGGCGACGTCGATCGTGATGCCCTGCTCGCGCTCGGACATGAGCCCGTCGAGCAAGAGTGAGAAATCGAGATCGCCCTCCGGCACGCGGCCTCTGCTCTCATCGAACAGCCGCGCAAGCTGGTCCTCGTAGACGCAGTCGGCGTCGTAGAGGATTCGCCCGAGCAGCGTGGATTTGCCGTCATCGACGCTGCCGCACGTCAACAGCCGAAGCTGCGACTTGGCTTGCTCGGCGGCGATGACGCGGGCGATGATGGCGTCCGGGCTTTCCTCTTCCGGCATCTGATGGGGCGTGTCGCGCATCAGAAATATCCTTCCTGTTTCTTGCGCTCCATCGATCCGGGCTGATCGTGGTCGATCAAGCGTCCCTGGCGCTCGCTCATGCGCGTCGACCGCATCTCGAGCAGGATGTCGGCGAGCGTGGCGGCGGTGCTATCGATCGCCCCGGTATAGGGATAGCAGCCGATGGAGCGGAAGCGGACCGATCGCAATTCGGGCTGTTCGCCGGGCTCAAGAGGCATGCGGTCGTCGTCCACCGTGATCCAGGTGTCCTGGCGGCGGACGACGGGCCGGAGCTTCGCGAAATAAAGGGGGACGAGGGGAATGCCTTCGATCCAGATATAGGTCCAGACGTCGCGCTCGGTCCAATTGGACAGCGGAAACACACGCATCGATTCGCGGGGGGCGAGGTGGGTGTTCCAAGCATGCCAGAACTCCGGCCGCTGGGCCTTGGGCTCCCAGCGCTGGGCCGGATTGCGGTGTGAGAAGATGCGTTCCTTGGCGCGCGACTTCTCCTCGTCGCGGCGCGCACCGCCGATCGCGGCATCAAAGCCCCAGCGGTGCATCGCCTGCTTCAGGCCCTCGGTCTTCGTCGCATGGTTGTAGACGGCTGAAGAGGCGGTGAACGGCGTGATGCCGGCCCGCACCGCTTCCTCGTTCGTGTGAATCAGGAGTTCGAACCCAAGGCGCGCGGCGGTGCTGTCGCGGTGGGCGATCATTTCCCGGAACTTCCATCCGGTATCGACATGCAGCACCGGGAACGGCAGCGGCGCCGGGGCGAATGCCTTTTGCGCCAGATGCAACAGGACCGAGCTGTCCTTGCCGATCGAGTAGAGCAGCACGGGCCGCTGAAAACAGGCGGCAACCTCTCGGATAATGGCGATCGACTCGGCCTCGAGCCGGCGTATGTGCGAGAAGTGCAGTTCATTTCTGCTGTGAGCGTCGACCAGTGTCATGCCAGACTAGAACCTCCGAGACTTGAATTCGTTAGGCCGCGGAGCGGCTTGCGACTTCCCCACGTCGTCGCGCGCCATTGTGGGAACCTCACGCGGCGTCGCGCTTGACGGAGACGGCAAGACATTTGCGCGCAGCCGAAAAGGCGGCAGATTGGCCTTCTGTCGTGGCGGACCTCAGATGTCGGCATAGGTGTGTGTCTCTGCGGCGGCGCCAGGGTGGGTGACCGCGCCTTTCGAGGCCGGCCCCACAGTCTGCGCAAATTTCCAGAGCGCCCCCGACTGGAAGTCGTGACGACGCGGTCTCCAGTCCTTGCGCCGAACTTCCAGCTCTTCGGCCGAGAGCTCGACGTCGAGCACTCCCGCTTCGGCATCGATGGCGATGATGTCACCGTCCTTCAGCAATGCGATCGGGCCGCCGACGGCTGCTTCCGGATCGACATGCCCAATGCAGAAGCCGCGCGTGGCGCCGGAGAAGCGCCCGTCGGTGACGAGCGCCACCTTGTCGCCCATGCCCTGGCCGTAAACGGCTGCCGTGGTCGCCAGCATCTCACGCATACCGGGGCCGCCCTTCGGCCCTTCGTAGCGAATAACGATGACCTCCCCCGGCCGGTATTCGCGCTTCTGGACGGCGTCGAAAGCCGCCTCCTCGGAGTCGAAGCACCGGGCCGGCCCGCGGAACCTGAGGTCCGTCATGCCGGCCACTTTGACGATCGCGCCCTCCGGGGCGAGCGTGCCGCGCAGACCGACTACGCCGCCGGTGGTGGTGATCGGGTCGGAGATCGGGCGAACAATGTCCTGGTTGGTCGGGAAGACCACGTCGGCCAGGTTTTCGGCGATCATCTTGCCTGTCACCGTGATGCAGTCGCCGTGCAAGTGGCCGCCGTCGAGTAGCGTCTTCAGGATCACTGACACGCCGCCGATCTCGAACAGATCCTTGGCGAGGTAGCGCCCTCCAGGCTTGAGGTCGGCGATATAGGGTGTGCGCTTGAAAATCTCGGCGACCGCATGCAGGTCGAAGTCGATGCCCGCCTCGTGTGCGATCGCCGGCAGATGCAGCGCCACATTGGTCGACCCGCCGGAGGCCGCCACCACGGCGGCGGCGTTCTCCAGCGCCTTGCGGGTGACGATGTCGCGCGGCCTGAGGTCGCGAGCCAACAGGTTCATCACGGCCTTGCCAGACGCTTCCGCGAAGGCGTCACGGCTCTCGTAGGGTGCCGGCGCACCGGTCGAACCGGGCAGTGCGAGGCCGAGCGCCTCGGAGACGCAAGCCATGGTGTTGGCGGTAAACTGGCCGCCGCACGAACCAGCGGAAGGGCAAGCGACACATTCGAGAGCGTGTAGCTCGTCCTCGGAGATTTGGCCGGCCTGGTAGCTTCCCACCGCTTCATAGACGTCCTGCACGGTGACGTCCTTGCCGCGGAAGCGCCCCGGCAGGATCGTACCGCCGTATATGAACACGCTCGGCACGTTGAGACGGACCATGGCCATCATCATGCCGGGCAGTGACTTGTCGCACCCGGCAAGGCCTACCAGCGCGTCGTAGCAATGGCCGCGCATGGTGAGTTCGACCGAATCGGCGATCACCTCGCGGCTCACCAGCGACGACTTCATGCCCTGGTGGCCCATGGCGATGCCGTCGGTCACGGTGATGGTGGTGAACTCGCGCGGGGTGCCGCCACCTGCCTTGACGCCCAGTTTGACAGCCTGTGCTTGACGGCTGAGGGTGATGTTGCACGGGGCCGCCTCGTTCCAGCACGTGGCGACACCGACGAAGGGCTGTGCGATCTCGGCATCGGTCAATCCCATGGCGTAGAGGAACGACCGATGCGGTGCCCGCTCGGGGCCGACTGTCGTGTGGCGGCTTGGCAGTCTGGATTTGTCGAAATGATGTGTCATGGGTCGGGTTCTCTCATTGAACTGGGATCAAGCTCTTTCAGTCCGCCGGTTGGAGCAGGCGCCAACGAGCTTTGCCCTCCGGGCAGAACACACGCACGTGATCGGCCTCGCCGACCGGCAGCAATTCTGGCGGTTGCCACGGCGATTGCACGAGCGTGACTGTCTCGGTGTTCGGCGGCAGGCCGTAAAACCGTGCGCCGTTGAGCGACGCGAAGGCCTCGAGCCGATCGAGAGCTCGTTGCTCCTCGAAAACCTGGGCGTAGAGCTCAAGGGCAAGGGGCGCGGTGAAGATGCCGGCGCAGCCGCATGCCGATTCCTTGTCCTGGATCAGGTGCGGCGCCGAATCCGTACCGAGGAAGAACCGGGGATCGCCGGAGGTCGCGGCCCCCCTCAATGCCAGGCGGTGCCCCTCTCGCTTGGCTACGGGCAGGCAAAACATGTGCGGCCGGATACCGCCCGCGAACATCGCGTTGCGGTTGATCATGAGGTGGTGCGCCGTGATGGTGGCGCCGATGGGACCCTCGGCGTCCTGCACGTAGTCCACGGCTTCGGCGGTCGTAATGTGCTCCAAGACGATCCGCAGCGCGGGGAAATCGGCTCGCAGCCGGACAAGCACCCGGTCTATGAACGCCTTCTCCCTGTCGAAAACGTCCGTTTCCTGATCGGCCACCTCACCATGAATCAAAAGTGGCATGCCGACGCCCTGCATCCTCTCCAATACCCGGTGGACCCGGCGAATGTCGGTCACGCCGGCGGCGGAGTTCGTGGTGCTGCGGGCCGGGTACATCTTGACCGCCGTGACAATCCCTTCGACGAAGCCTTGTGTGACGTCTTCGGGATCGGTCTCTTCGGTCAGGAAACACGTCATCAGCGGCTCGAACCTGGAGCCGTCGGGCAAGACGCGCCGGATCCGATCGCGATAGGCGGCCGCCTGGGCGGCCGTCGTCACCGGCGGATCGAGGTTCGGCATGACGATGGCGCGTCCGAACGTGCGCACCGTCCAGGGCAGCGCCATGCGCAGCATGGCGCCATCGCGAAGGTGCACATGCCAGTCGTCGGGTCGAGGGAGGGTTATCTTTTCCACCAGGGTCACGTTCGCCCCGCTTCCCGCGCCTGACGCGTACCTTGCGGTTCTATCCAGAGCTCCAGCGGCGTGAGCCGCGCCGACTTCTTCGACTGGTGGCGATCCATGCGCCGGAGCACGTTGTCGAGGAAACGCACAGCCTCGACGATGAATGGTCCTTTGTTGAGCATCACGCATTCGGCGCGCTGCCCCATGGCCGCGTCGGTCACTTCCGCCCTGCTGGGTGCTCCTTCTTCCACCATCCCGGCCAAGACCTGGGTCGCCCAGATGACCGGCACATGGGCCGCCTCGCAAAGCCATAAAATGTTCTCTTGGACTTCGCCGATGCGTTCGAAACCAAGTTCGACCGCCAGATCTCCACGCGCGATCATGACCGCCAGTGGCTGTTGCCCGGCGCCATGCACGATCAGGTCGGGAAGGTTCCTGACGGCGAGCGCGGTTTCGATCTTGATCACTAAAGGCTGCACGGGACGTCCACCGCGTCGTGCTGCCAATTCCCGCTGAATAAGCGTGATGTCCGACGGACGCTGAACGAAGGAGAACCCGACGAGGTCGGCATTCTCCGCAACGAAATCGAGATCGCGGAGATCCTTCTCGGTCAGAGGCGGAAGATCGAGCGCCGTATCCGGGAAGTTCAGCCCCTTATTGAGCCTGAGCTTCTCCCCCTTGCTGCGCGCCTGCTCCACGCGAAGCATCACGCCGTCAGGCTCAATCCTTTCGACGCTCGCTCCAATGCGGCCATCGTCGATGAAGATACGTGCTCCGACCTCAAGCTGATCAAGTACGGCAGGGAACGTCACACGGATGACGATATCGCCAGCCTCTACCTGCGCGGGCATGCGACCAGCCAACATGAGAAGGTCGCCTCGGTAGAGCCGCGTCTTCTTCGGCGCGAAGACTTCGGCAATCCGGCATTTCGGGCCGGCGATATCCATGAGAATCCGGCAGGCTTTGTTTTGATCGGCCGCCGCGGTGCGGCTGTTTTCGATCATGGCCGCCCAGGTCTCCGGTCCCCCATGCGCGCAGTTGATGCGTAGGCAATCTGCCCCAGCACGAATGATATCGGCGACCAGGGCGCGATCTTGACTGGCTCTGGTCGGCAGCGTCACCATGATCCGCGTGCCGTGCCCGTGTGGATCGCTCCCAAAGATCCTGGCCTGCTCTCGCCTCAAAATCCGCCTTCCGTTCCGGAAGGCTAAGGGGGTGGAATGGGACACCGCGGGCTGACCGGCCATTTCGGTCAGCCTCGCGCAGGCGGCGTCAAGTGTTGCCATAACGCGGCCCTCACTCCGTCCGAGCGAAGTTAGTCCAAGCGCCGAGAGTTGATGCTGGACAGCGCTTAGATCATGCCGCCGGAACGCCAGATATTGCGCGAGATTGATCGCTCCAGGCAGAAAACTCCGCCGCGCCACCTTGGGCGTCCAGTCCTCCTCAATGGCTTGGCTCTCCTGAATGACGGCAGCTCGGATGCGATTCATCCTCGACAGGAGGCGCTCCGCAGACACCTTCCGGTCTGCCTCGCAGGAGCGGCCCGCAGCAGGACGTTTCGAGCTCGAACGGTGGATCGCATTCAGCGTCATTGGTACTCCGATCGCGCGCCTCACATGATCACGCGGTGCCGTGGCCAGCGGCCTCGATGTTCCTGCGCAGGGCCGGGTCAAGTTCAAGCTTGCTGGCGAGATCATCGAGCCAGGCCGTCTCGGCCGGGGTATCGGCATCGATGGCGATAAAAGCCGCCAGATAGACTTGCGCGGCCGCCTCTGGACCTCGCGCAGCCGCCGCAAGCTGGTCCGGTGTGTCGGGGCGCGCGATCAGGGACTCAAGATAACGTCGTTCTTCGCTTGAGAGGCCGCTGGCTTCGACGCGCTCGATCAGGCGGGCACGCTCGGTTTCGTCAAAGCGGCCGTCGGCCATGGCCGAAGCGATCATCGCGCGTAGCAAGAGGGTGGCGGTGCCATCCCGTGGCATCGCATCCGGAGGTGAGAGAAAGCCGCCCGAGGCTTCTTGCGACGCACCGGCCTGCCCCGGAATGAGGCCACCAAGCATGTCGCTGACGCTTTGCGGTATCAGCCGCTTGCCGGCACGGTAATTGCTATATGCCTTGTAGGCGAGCCCACCGAGCAGGGCAGCGCCGCCGATTTGCATAGCCCCGCCGGCGAACTTCCGCGCGTGCTTCGAGGTCAAGAGGGTGCCGGCCAAACCGCCTGCGAGCGCGCCGGTGCCGAGCGCACCCACATTGGCGCCGAAGAAATCGCCGAGGCCCGCTCGTCCGCCGCGATCGAGCGGTTGAGCACCTTCCGTACGGCTTTGACCTGTCGACGGGCCGCCCGCCAGCACGGCGGTCAACAGCTTGTTCACATCGATCATATCGTTCTCCTGTGATGGACTGGCTATGGGCATCCTGCGGGTTACCGTCGAGCGCGCTGCGGCGGGCGATGACGTTTCGCGAGTGTCGGCATCGATGCATCAGGCGGGGACGGCGGAGGATGCAATGGTGTGCGCGACGGAGCAGACGGGACATCAATGGTCATCAATCGTCTCCGGCGGGGCGGGTGGAGGGCCGTCTTCCGATGGGATCCGGGAGCGGAGCTGTTAGACCGTGGCTCGCGGTTTCGTCTGTCACGGCCGCACGGGTCTTCCAGAGCGAGAACAGGACGCCGCCCGCGATAATGGACAAGGTCACACTGAGCGAGATCGCGGGGTCCAGTTTGCCGACGATCTGGTTCCAGAAGATCTTCGCGCCAATGAAGACAAGCACGATGGCGAGCGCGTATTTGAGATACTCGAAGCGGTGCACCATGGCGGCGAGGGCGAAATAGAGGGCGCGAAGCCCGAGGATCGCCATGATATTGGCCGTGTACACGATGTACGTGTCGGTCGTGATAGCGAAGATCGCCGGCACCGAGTCGACCGCGAATACCAGATCGGCGATGTTGATCATGACCAGCGCCAGGAATAGGGGCGTCGCGAAGCGCGCGAGCTTGCCTGTCTTCGGGTCTGGTTTGCGAACGAAGAAATGCGAACCGTGCAACTCTGCCGACACCCGCATGCGCTTGGATAGGAAGCGCACGATCGGGTTCTTCGACACGTCTTTCTCGCCCTCGCCGACGACGAGGATCTTGATCCCCGTGGCGATAAGAAAGACAGCGAAGATATAGAGCACCCACTCGTACTGCTGTACGAGCGCTGCGCCGAGCCCGATCATGATGCCGCGCAAGACCAGCACCGCGATTATCCCCCACAGCAGCGCCCGGTACTGATACTTGGCGGGAATCGCGAAGTAGCCGAAGATGAGCGAGATGACGAAGACGTTGTCGATGGAAAGCGCCTTCTCGAGGGCGTAGCCCGTGAAGTATTCCATGCCCGAGGTCGCGCCCATGGACCACCACAACCAGGCGCCGAACGCAAGCGCGACAGCGATGTAGAACACCGACAGCTTCAGGCTTTCCGCGACACCGAGCTCTTTATCCTTCTTGTGAAGAATGCCGAGGTCGAAGGCGAGCAACGCGCCGACTATGGCTAGGAAGGCAAGCCAGAGCCAGGCCGACTTGCCGAGGAATTCGCTGGTCAGTAATTCGGCGAGCAGTTCCATGCGTAATCCCTACTTTTCGGGTGTTTGGGAACACCCGTTGAATGCGTTACGGGCTCCCCATTGCCCCATGCTCGACCGCCAGCGGGACCCGGGGGCCTTCGGGAGCGTTTGAGACGTTAGCGAGCGGGCCAATTGCGATAGCGCCAATGGCTCTTGTTGGGTTGTCGCTCGCCGATGCACAGCCGTATGTGCTCCATCTCAATGTGAGAGGAGCACTGGCAGCGGCGGGTTCGCGACGATGGTCTTCGTCGCGCCACCCAGGATCAAGTCGCGCAAGCGGGAGTGCCCGTAGGCACCCATTACGAGCAGGTCGAGGTCGTGCGCGGTTGCATACTCTTCGAGAGCTTGGCCGATTGTCCGGCCGGCGGCGTCTTCCTCCTCAAGGACAGCCTCGATGCCATGACAGGCGAGATGCTCCGCGAGTTCCCCTCCCGAGCTTCTCGTATCGGGCACCTTCTTCTGTGTGATCGTCACCACCCGCACGGTCTTGGCGCGCTGAAGGAGCGGAAGAGCATCCGCCACGGCTCGTGCCGCGGGCCGGCTGAAGTCCCAAGCCACTCCAACGATATCGAGGGAAAAGAACTGCTGCTTTTTGGGCGTTTCCGGGAAGACAATCGTCGGTCGCCCCGAGCCGAGTATCACGCTCTTGGCGACTTGCTGCTGTAGGTCCGCGTCCTTGCCGATCGGGACCATCGTGACATCGTGCATCCTGGCGCGTTCAGTCACGATGTCCGGGAGCTGCACCGTGGTGCATGACACGATGATCTGCTGGTGTGTGACGCCACGCTTCGTCGCCATGCTTTCGAACGCACCGATCAGATTCTGGGCATGCGCCACGCTCCTCCGCCGCGCCGCCGCAATCATGCCCGGGATGTCGAGCAACATGTCTGCAACTATGTTGCTGGTTAGCGGGATTTCGACTTTGAAAGTCAGCGCCGAGATGCGCGCGCCTAACGCCGCGGAGAAGTCGACCGCTTGCTCGACCGCCGCAACCGGGGTCGGATCGGGATAGCTGCTCACGTGAAGCAGGGCGTCGTTGAAAGCCATTCTCTCAAATCCCAGCTTGGTCCGGATGGTTCGGGACGGCATCGCCGTCTTGTGCCGTCGTTGTTCGTCAGTCCGCACGGCGCCTGTTCCTCCCCGTGCGTTTGCCTGTGCCTTTGCCAAGCGCAGAGCCGCTTGGTGACGGCGGGGATGGAGCCGCTGCGCTCGATTTCAATGGCCGAAGGTTCCGGCGCGGTTTGGCCAACGATGCCGCGGTCGGGAAACTGATCTGCCAAATTCACGGAGATTGTCTTGCCGATCACCGTGATGCAGTTTGCGCCCGAGCATCATCGGTCGGTCCCCGCCAGGCGTCTGAACAACGATCATCAATCCTCCATCCACCAAGATTCTGAGCATGTGCGGAATGTGGGCCTGATTGATCGTCAAAAAAAGCAGATTAATAGCGGTGCTTTGATCGAGAAAAGCTGCGGATCGGAGTACAAGCAGTCACGCTGCTCTGGACGGTCACGAACCAGCATCGAGCGCGCCGCCTCGCGCCCGCACACCATCAGCGCCCACCCGCCGTCGCGCAGCGGTGGATGCAACACCTCAATGCGACAGGAGCACTGGCAACGGCGGGTGGGCGATGATGGTCTTCGTAGCGCCACCCAGGACGAAGTCGCGCAGACGGGAGTGTCCGTAGGCTCCCATGACGAGGAGGTCGATTTCACGGGCGCTCACATAATCTTCAAGAGCCTGCCCGATTGTCCGTCCGGCGGCGTCTTCCTCCTCCAGGACCGCTTCAATGCCATGAAATGCAAGATGCTTCACCAGATCAGCGGCCGAGCGCCTCGTCTCAATCGTCTTCTCCTGTCTGATCGTCACCACCCGTACCGTTTTCGCGCGCTCCAGGATCGGCAGCGCATCCGCCACGGCCCGGGCAGCCGGCCGGCTGAAGTCCCAAGCCACGCCAATGACGTTGAGAGACAAAGGATCGCTGCGTTTCGGCGCCTGGGGGAAGACAATCGTCGGTCGACCGGAGCCAAATATCACGCTCTCGGCGACATATTGCTGAAGCCCCACCTCCTCACCTACCGGGATCATGGTGATATCGTGCATCCTGGCGTGCTCGGTCACGAGGGCCGCTAGCTGCGAAGTCGCGCACGACTCTACGGTCTGTTGGTGCGGAACGCCGCGCTTCCTCGCCGTGGCTTCGAAAACACTGATGAGTTTCTGCGCGCTCGCCGTACTCCTTTGCCGTTCGGACGCGACCATCGCCGGAATGTCAAGCAGCGCATTCGCAAGCACGTTGCTGGTGCTCGGGATATCTATTTTGAAAGTCAGGGCCGAGATGTGCGCCCCCAACGTCTCAGCGAAACCGACCCCTTGCTCGATCGCCGCAGCCGCGGTCGGTTCGGGATAACTGCTCAATTGGAGCAGGACATCCTTGAAAGCCATTCTCTTATCTCCTCAATTGATCTGGTGCTTCAGATAGACCGCGTCATGCGGATCCTTGTTTGCGTTTTCCAGCGCCGCAATCCGCTCTTCCAATGGCGGGTGGGTCATGAACAGGCGCTTCAACCCGCTGCCTACGCCGCCTGCGATGCCGAAGGCTGCCATTCTGTCGGGAAGGGGTGCCGTGTGCAGCGACGCCAGGCGATGAAGTGCGGCGATCATGTGCCGCCGGCCGGCAAGCTCGGCGCCGCCTCGGTCAGCGCGGAATTCCCGGTGGCGCGAGAACCACATGACGATGATCGATGCGAGGACGCCAAGCAGTAATTCAGCGACAATCATGGTGGCGAAAAAAGCCGGTCCCTGGCCACGTTCGGTCCTGAACACCATCCGGTCCACCAGGTGGCCGATGACCCGGGACAGGAACATGACGAAGGTGTTCACCACGCCCTGGATCAGCGCCATCGTCACCATATCGCCATTGGCGGCGTGCGACACTTCGTGCCCCAGCACCGCCTCGGCTTCTTCCCGGCTCATCCGCTGCAGCAGCCCGGTGGACACGGCGATGAGCGAGGAGTTCTTGCTCATGCCGGTAGCGAAAGCGTTGACCTCCGGCGAATCGTAGACCGCAACCTCGGGCATCTTGATGCCGGCGGCCTGGGCCTGGCGGGCCACGGTTTGCATCAGCCATTGTTCCGTCGGTGTGCTGGGCTGGGCGATGACTTGGGCGCCGACCGCCCTCTTGGCGGTCCATTTCGAGAGGGCGAGGGAAACGAAGGCGCCGCCGAAGCCGAAGACGGCCGCGAAGATGAGCAAAGCGTTGAGATTGAGGCCCTGTTCATTGAGGTAGGGTTCGACGCCCAGCAAGCGCAGGGTAACCGACAAGACTAGCACAACCGCCAAATTGGTTGCTAGGAATAGCGCTGTGCGTTTCACCCGGCGCTCCTCGCCAAATTCCTACTGAGCCAGAACCTTCAATCGAACTTCCATGCGCCCTCCCGCTTGGCGCAGCAGCGAGAGCTCGATCGACTCTTGGCCGGCCCTGAAGCTGTGATGTTCAGCTTCCAGCGTTGCATCCGTTACCTCTTGGGCGTATCCCGCCGCAGCGAAGCCTTGAACGTAATGCGCGCGCACGGAGTCGAACGCCCCGCGCCCCGCGTAGCGGACCTCCACCGTCTTTTCCCCCCGCGCAAAATGGCTGCGCACCAAACCGGGAAAGCGCGGTACCGGCCCGACATCGGTGCCACTCACGTCGCTCGCCGGCGATTCTCCGACGAGACCCGGCACCCACTGGCCGACCTGTTCTTTCACGCCGGGCGCCACCTGTTCGATCTGCGTCACGGCCTCGCCGGCAAGGCGCTTGCCCGCCTCGGTCGCCACCGGAAACTGCCCCCACAACCAGGATAGGAGCGCGATCCCGGCCCAAGTCACCAGACCGAGGATCCCGACAACGGCGGCGCCAAGGATCAGCCAGGTGCGCGCCCGCACCTTGCGCAGAGCCGAGACTGCCAGCGCCGAAAACCGATGCTCATGGAGGGGGCTGCGCATCACCGCCTCACGAAGCCCGTTCACTGAAGGTATCGCGCACGCGACGCAGACGGCGGCCCAGAGTCCGCTTGGCCCGATCCGCGGCGCGATCCACCGCGACATGAAAGTCCGCCTCTGTTTCCTCGATGACGATATCTGACCGCCCGTTCAGCCGAACGCGCAGACTGCAGCGCTTGTCTATGCCGCCCTTCGGTCCGTTGATATCGGACAAGACTACGACAACGCCCCGAATGTGCTCTGGAAATTGCGACAGTGCGAATGCTAACCGATGTTCCACATACTCACGCAGCTCATCTGTGAGGTCCGAGTTACGCACTTGAATCGCGGTTCTCATCATTCCTCCATCCACCACCCAAGTTCGTGCAGTATGTAGGCTTGATCTGTCATCACAAAAAGCAGATAATCCGGTGTGCATCAGTCGAAAAAAACTGCTAATTGGATTGGCCGGCCGTGTTGAATTACAAGCAGCTGCACTATTTCTGGAAGGTCGCGAAGGTCGGCAGCATTGCGCGAGCCGCCGAGCAGTTGCGTCTCGCGCCGCAGACCATCAGCGCCCAGATCGGCACGCTGGAGGAAGCGCTCGGAACGGAGCTGTTCCGCCGCGTCGGGCGACGGCTGGAGCTGACCGCGGCGGGGCAGCTGACCCTTTCCTACGCCGACGAGATCTTCCAGATTGGAAGAGAGCTAGAGGAGACGGTACGCAACCGCCCCGGCCGCAGCGACATGCTGTTTCGGGTGGGGGTGGCGGACGTCGTGCCGAAGTCGATCGCTTACCATCTGCTCGCTCCGGCGCTTGGCAGTGGCGGGCGCGTACGCCTGATCTGCCGGGAGGACAAGCTGGAGCGGTTGTTCGCAGAACTCGCCATCCACAAAATGGATCTCGTGATCGCCGACCGTCCGCTGCCTTCTGAATTGGGGGTGAAAGGCTACAGCCACGCTCTCGGGCGCACACCGATCGCCTTCTATGCCGTACCCGGACTTGCCGCGCGCTACCAGGAGGGCTTTCCGCGATCCCTGAACGGAGCCCCCATGCTGATCCCAAGCGATGGCGCAACCATGCGGGGGGCGCTTACACGGTGGTTCAGCGAACATGAAATCGAGCCACGCATTGTCGGCGAGTTCGACGACACCGCGCTGATGAAGGCTTTTGGCAAGGCGGGCGCTGGTATTTTCCCAGCACCGACAGTACTGGCCCACGAGATTCGCAGCCAATACGAAGCTGAAATCATCGGCCGCGCCGACAGCGTCGCAGCAAAATATTACGCCATCTCCGTGGAACGCAAACTGACCCATCCTGCCGTCGTGGCGATTAGCGAAGCAGCGAAGACGGACCTGTTCGTCGAGGAAAGAGCATCCGCCTCGACTTGAGCGGGTTCTGCCAAACCCGTCAGATAAAGATAAAGTAAGACAGGGCCCTCAGGCGTTACGAGCGCTTTTGCGGGAGGATTGCGGGCGTCTTGGATTTCCGAGCACCATGCCGATCAGTCCGGCGATCGTGCAATGACCTTCGACGGGATGCCGAAGGAACAAGTCCTCATGGACGAGGTAGCGATTCGCACGCCCTTCACGCATGCGGCTGAGATAGCCTGCCTCCTCCAGTTCGGCGACGATGCGCTGCACGGCGCGCTCCGTGATCCCGACCCGAACGGCAACCTCGCGCATTCTCGCCTCCGGGTTCTCGACCAAGCATAACAGCACGTGGGCGTGGTTGGTCAGGAACGTCCAGCTGGCGGATGGTGACGCGTCAGATTGGGACCTTGCTGTTGCCAGCATGAACGAGAGCTCCTATATGGAAATACGAAATAAGTGTCGCGTTTCTTATATCGTGATATAGAGTTCGCATCCACAGCGGATGCGGGGTTGATTGTGCGCTGGCCACCCGTGTTCAGACGCGGACGCGGCAACTTGGGGGCGCAGGACGCGTACGAGCTCGCCCGGCTGGGGCTAATGAAGGGGTGTTGCCAGTGTCACAATTAGCCACCTGCCTTTTACTCCTAGTGCGGTCCAGAGACGATGTTCCCCGCACTTGCCGGGAGGCTGGGGAGTTTCTGGCATTTCAGCGCGCGCGGCTCCCGACAGTGCGTGCGCAACAGGACCGGAGATTCGTCGGAATATGGATAGATCCCGTGATGGTGGACGCGCCGCCTGAAATATGCGGCTTCGGCTTGGCGTCTCGCCTGTGCCACTTCCAGATTCGCGAAAGCGTCGGCGTGAGTGGAATATGGTGTCTGTGCTGGCTCGATGCCGACCATGGAGGAGCATCGTCTGACCCCATCACTTTCCGCGAAACACTGGTATCAGCCCTGATCAAGCAGCAGCCATCACGCCAATACCCAAGCGCACGCCAGTTTCATCCCGTCTTCGATGCGGATGACGACAGCAATTCTATTCTGCTTCACACCGAGCAGTTGCAAAAGGTGTTCCCGGGCCTGATCGGTGAACCCATGTCGTGGGACAGTTCTACCGGAACGTTGACGAACCTCATTGGAGGCCGCCGACGCAACTAATCACTTCGATCTCCTCGCTCAACCCTAGCTTTCATAACAGCAGGACAATTCCTTGTGGATACGCTGCTCCAGCTTGCCATCGGCAACCTACTGTCACCGATGGTCCTGTTCTTTGCCTTGGGCGTCACAGCCGGCTGGCTCAAATCCGATCTCGCCATCCCCGAGGCAATCAGCAAGGGTTTGTCGCTCTATCTGATGCTGGCGATCGGATTCAAGGGCGGCGTCGAGCTCGCCTCGAACGGCGTTGCCGGCGCAGTCGCAGTCGCCTTGGTCCTGGCGCTCGCGCTCAGTTTTTGCCTGCCTCTCCTTGCCTATGCCTTACTCCGCGCGGCCACACGGCTCGATATTCCAAACGCAGCCGCCGTAGCGGCGCACTACGGTTCCGTCAGCATCGTAACCTTCGTTGCGGCGACCGGCTTTCTGGGATACCGAGCCATACCGTATGAAGGTTACGTGGTGGCGATGCTCGCCCTCATGGAGACGCCGGCCATCGTGACCGGCCTTCTTCTCGCCCGTCGCTCTAACGCTGCCGGACCGACCGCGTCGCGCGCGCCTTTCCTTTCGAGAGAAGTCGCCCGCGAGGTGTTCCTGAGCGGCGGTGTGGTGCTGCTCGGTGGCAGTTTCGCGATTGGCTGGGTCACAGGCGACAAGGGCATGGCGGTAATGGCGCCGGCAATTGTCGATCCGTTCAAGGCCGTGCTTGCCGTCTTCCTTCTCGACATGGGCTTGCTTGTCGGCCGCCGCCTGCACGACTTCAGAGCGGTGGGCTGGCCGGTGGTGGCGTTCGGCCTCTACATGCCCCTGAGCGGAGCCATGATCGGGCTGCTCGCAGCCCATGCCATCGGCCTGTCTTTGGGCGGCATGACGCTCGTCGCCGTACTCGCCGCAAGCGCCTCCTATATCGTGGTTCCGGCGGCAATGCGCCTGTCGCTGCCGCAGGCCAATCCGGCGATCTACATTCCCTTGTCTTTGGCCGTCACCTTCCCGTTCAATTTGATTGTAGGCATCCCGCTTTATTACGCTGGCGCGCAATGGCTCGTCGCACTGTGATCGAAAGGACTGTCCCGTGACGCAACTCTATCGGAAGAAGAGGATCGAGATCATCGTGGAAGCGGCGCGCGCCCGCGCCATCATTGAGATGATCGAGGCGGTAGGCGCCAAGGGCTACACCATCGTGCCCAATGTCTCTGGCAAAGGCAATCGCGGCATACGTGACGAGGCTCACCTCTCCGATGTGTTTCGCAACGTCATGATCATCGTGGTTGCCGCGGAGGAGATCGTGCGTCGCATTGTGGAACAATCCCAGCCACTTCTCGAAAACTACGCCGGGATCGTGGTGGTTTCCGACGTCGAGGTCATTCGTGATGAGCATTTCTAACCACGCCCGGACGGTGCCATATACTTTTCTCTTACCGTCCGCGTGCTTGTTACGCATCTGAATTACGTTGCTGCGTTTCTTCATAACCGGCGTGAACAAATCACGCTTTACGGGAAAAGCAGCCAATTCTCATGGGTGTCGGTAAGGTATGCCATTAGGACCGCACGTATCAGATTAGGTTGGCAGCGTACGGTTTGCGGCAAGCACCTCTCCGGCGAGATATAGCGAGCCGGTAATGAGGATTCGGGGGGCCGGATGGAGGCCAAGCGCGGAGATGGTGGCAAGCGCTTCGCTGACGCTGTCGCTGGTCTCGGCCGGAATGCCGACGCGGCCGGCGACCTGTGCGATCTTCTCGGATGGCAGAGCCGTGTCATGCTGGATCGGCACGGCGATGACACGGCAGATGAGCCCGCCGAAGTTCATGAGGAAGCCTTCGCAGTCCTTGCTCGTGAGCATGCCGACGATGAGCACGAGCGGCCGCGGATCGCGCTTCTCAAGATCCGCAACCGCGCTGACGACCGCACGGCCGCAGTCTGGATTGTGTCCGCCATCGAGCCACAGCTCGCTGCCTTGCGGCGCCAGTTCCACCAGCCGGCCGTGAGCGAGACGCTGCATGCGCGCTGGCCATTCGGCCTTGGCGACGCCTTGCTTGAAGGCTGCATGCGGAATCTGCAGTTCAGGAATGCTGCGCAAGGTGGCGATTGCGGCACCCGCGTTGTCGAACTGATGACGGCCAGACAGACGAGGCGCCGGCAGGTCGATGAGCCCGTGCTCGTCCCGGAAAACCATGCGGCCGCGCTCGGGCGTCACGGCCCAGTGCTTGCCAGCAATCCGAAGCGGCGCGCACATACGCGCGGCCTGCCGCTCGATCACCGTGAGCGCCTCCCGCGACTGCGGCGCGGTTACTGCCAGCACATTGCGCTTGAGGATACCCGCCCTCTCTGCCGCGATCAGCTCGATGGTGTTGCCGAGGAAGTCTTGATGGTCGAGCGAGATTGGAGTGATCACGCTCGCAAGCAAGCGTTCGATCACGTTGGTAGCATCGAGCCGGCCACCCAGGCCGACCTCGAGCAGCAGCACATCGGCGGGATGGCGCGCGAACAGCAGGAACGCTGCAGCGGTGGTTATTTCAAAGAACGTGATTTGAACTCCGGCATTCAACCGCTCGCAGGTCGAAAATGCATCCGCGAGCTCGTCGTCCTCGACCAGCGCGCCGCCGCCCGGTCGCGCAAGACGGATGCGCTCGTTGAAGCGCACGAGGTGGGGCGAGGTGTAGACGTGAACGCCGAGCCCGGCCGCTTCCAGGATCGCACGCAGAAAGGCGACGGTCGAACCCTTGCCATTGGTGCCAGCGACGTGGATCACCGGCGGCAAGCGTCGCTCGGGATGGCCAAGCCTGTCGAGAATGCGCCACATGCGGTCGAGCGAGAGATCGATCCGCTTGGGATGGAGCGCGAGCAGGCGCGCAAGAATAGCGTCGACTTGGACCATTATGCTTCACCAATTTCTGTCCTGCTCAGGAAGATACAGATTTGGTGGTTGGATCGGGGATCCCAAGCTCGCCTTTGCCAAAATCACAACCTGAGGGGCCACTTTGCGGTTACGAGCCTATTGCGCGTAATTATCAGAGGCAGCATCGTCCCGGCACGGTAACCATTTGATCGCGTACATCAAGTTCCGTAAGGATGCGACCGTCGGTCCGCGTGAACGCCTGATTGCTTGATTCGGTTCACCTACGATTGGGCCGTGGCAGCCAGTCGAAAGAGAGGTGAGCCATGACCTTCTATCCGTCCTCACTGCGTGCCCGCGTGGGCATTACCCCGCTCCACGACCGCAGCGTCACGTTCATCCTATTAGGTCTTCTGGCGCTCGTCTTCGCGCCCGTGCTCCGTCTGCATGTCGCACTCGCGGCATTCCGACCCGACCGGATGACTGGCCCCGCGGAGCGCGATAGCATCGCCGAACCCGCCGGGCCGTCAGCCAAGCTAGTGCGCGGCTAAATAGTGCTGAGGGGAGCCGTCCGACGGTGAAGGCGTATTAAGGTATGGTTGACGATCATGCAGCATGGCACCACTGGTCAGTTGAGACGACGCTTCAGGGACTGAAGGCGACGCCTGCGGGCTTGAGTCGGGCGGAAGCCGAGGCGCGGCTCAAGACTTACGGCGCGAACCGTCTTCCGGAGACCAGGAAGCGCAGCGTGTTCGTGCGCTTCCTGCTGCAATTTCATAATATTCTGATTTACGTCTTGATCGGGGCCGCCGTCGTCACGGCGCTTCTGAATCATGTCGTCGATACGCTGGTTATTCTGGCGGTGGTGTTTGCCAATGCCACCATCGGCTTCATTCAGGAGGGCAAGGCAGAGAAGGCGATGGACGCCATCCGCCAGATGCTGGCGCCCCGCGCAAATGTGCTGCGTGACGGCGAGCGCCGTAGCATCGAGGGCGAGGCGCTGGTGCCGGGCGATATCGTGCTGCTGGAAGCAGGCGATAAGGTTCCTGCCGATCTGCGGCTGCTTTCGGCGCATGGCCTGTCCGTGCAGGAAGCCATCCTGACCGGCGAATCCGTTCCGGTGGAAAAGCACATTGAACCGGTCGCCGCCGCCGCCCCGCTGGGTGACCGCTCCGGCATGGCGTTTAGCGGCACGCTGGTGGCCTCCGGTCGGGGCAAGGGCGTCGTCGTGGCTACGGGCGGCGCAACGGAAATCGGGCGCATCAGTGGATTGCTGTCGACGGTGGAAACGCTCACCACGCCGCTGGTGAAGCAGATGGACGTGTTCGCCAAATGGCTGACTCTCCTCATTCTGCTGATTGCCGCGCTGCTGCTTATCTACGGCTATTTCGTCGGCCATTACGAATTCTCAGAAATATTCATGGTGGTGGTGGGCCTGTCGGTGGCGGCCATACCGGAGGGACTGCCCGCGGTTCTGACCATTACGCTCGCCATCGGTGTGCAGGCCATGGCCAAACGCCACGCCATCGTGCGCCGCCTGCCGGCGATCGAGACGCTCGGCGCCGTCTCGGTCATCTGCACCGATAAAACCGGCACCCTGACGCGCAACGAGATGATGGTCGCTTCGGTCCTGACGCGTCAGCATCTCTTCACGCTGGACGGCACCGGCTATGAGCCGAAGGGCGTCATCCGGCTGGAGGATACGGAAATCGATGCAAACGAGCACGCTGTTCTGGATGAACTCGCCCGTGCGAGCGCCCTTTGCAACGACGCCGCGTTGCGGGAACATGAAGGCGTTTGGGTGGTGGAAGGCGACCCGATGGAAGGGGCGCTCCTGGCCTTCTCCGGCAAGATCGGAACGGACGTCCGCAAGCAACAGGCGGAATGGACACGCACGGAAGCCATCGCCTTCGATTCCCAGCACCGTTTCATGGCGACCTTGGTTCACGATCATGAACGCCATGCCTTTGTCTTCGTGAAAGGCGCGCCCGAGCGGATTATTTCCATGTGCAGTGATCAACGCACGACTACGGGCGGCGTCGAACCGCTGAACGGCGCCTATTGGAACGAAGAATCCGACAGGATCGCGGCCCTTGGCCAGCGTGTGCTCGCCTTCGCCGTGAGATCGGTGAAGCCGGAGCACACGGTGCTGGAGCATAGCGATGTGGAGGGCAGGCTCACCTTGCTGGGTATGGTGGGAATGATCGATCCGCCGAGACCTGAAGCCATTGCGGCCGTTGGGGAGTGCCGGGGCGCGGGTATCCGCGTGAAAATGATCACAGGCGATCATGCCAAGACCGCCGCCGCCATCGGGAGACAGATCGGGCTGCAAAATCCCGATACGGTGCTGACGGGCGCCGATCTCGACGGCATGGGCGATGCGGCGCTCAAAGGAGCGGTACTGGATTGCGACATCTTCGCCCGCACCAGCCCGGAGCATAAACTGCGCCTCGTCACGGCGTTGCAGTCGCACGGCATGACTGTGGCCATGACCGGCGACGGCGTGAACGACGCGCCCGCGCTGAAACGCGCCGATGCCGGGATTGCGATGGGCCGAAAAGGAAGCGAAGCGGCCAAGGAAGCATCGGAGTTGGTCTTGTCGGACGATAATTTCGCTTCCATTGCCGCCGCCGTGCGCGAGGGCCGCACCGTCTATGACAACATCAAGAAAGTCATCAGCTGGACGCTGCCCACCAACGCGGGCGAGAGCATGACGATTATCGTGGCGCTGCTCCTTGGCATGACGCTGCCGTTGACGCCGCTTCAGATTCTCTGGATTAACCTGATTACCGCCGTGACGCTGGGCCTCGCGCTCGCCTTCGAGCCGACCGAGGAAAACACAATGCGCCGCCCGCCGCGCCCCCGAAACGAATCTCTGATCGGTGGTGAACTGGTGTGGCATATCGTGCTGGTATCGGTGCTGTTTCTTTGCGGCACGTTCGGCATCTTCACTTATGCGGTGGATCGCGGCTACTCGGTGGAACTGGCCCGCACCATGGCGCTCAACACGCTGGTGGTGATGGAAATTTTCCATCTCTTCTTCATCCGCAATATTTACGGTGCCTCGCTGACATGGAAAGCCGTGCGCGGCACGAAGGTCGTGTGGGCGACCGTGATCACTGTCACCTTGGCACAGTTCGCCATCACCTACCTGCCGCCACTGCAAGCCATCTTCACCACGGAGTCGATATCGTTTCTGGACGGTGCGCTGATTGTCGGCGTGGGCGTGGCGGTTTTCGCTCTTCTCAAGACCGAAAAGCAAATCCGCCTCGCCATCAAACGGGCAAGGAATGCGGTATACGCTACCTGAACATGAGGGTCGCTCAGCAGGAGGTGTGTTCAAGGACGACTTCAGCACACCGCGCAGTCTCGTCGGACCATGCACGGGCAGCCGGCGATTCGAGCAACGTCAAGCGTGGCTTCGCGGCGCTGTTTCGGCCGTTTCGAGGCACGCCAAGGCGCCTTCCGCAACGGCGTGTTCTTCATCGGCCGGTATCATGAGCACATCGACGCCTGACCCGGCGGAGCCGATATTCATCTCGCCGCGCTCATTGCGGGTCGGCGCCGACGCCCAGCTGCTGCCTGGCAGACACGCTGGCGAATCCTCGGAGCGTTCTCGCCGATTCCTGCTGTGAAAACCAAAGTATCCAGCCCGCCCATCCGCCGCCAGGGAGCCGATCGACCGGCCGATCCGATAGACGAATAGGTCGATGGCTGGAACAAAGCGGTTGCCGGCCAAAGGTAGCAAAGCCGACCGTTCCAGGTCGTAGCAGAGAGGTGAGCGAAACGGCGGCGAAAGGTGTTTTTGGCGAACTAAACCGCCCCTCTAGGCGAGCGCTCCAGCGGAAACGTAGTTATCACTTTCATCTACGCTGGGGCGGTACCTCGTGGGAGGATGATCGGATGCACATGCGTATGGCATCGCATCGTAGGGTTAGCGGTCGCAGCCTGGCGTAGGTGGCGCACCCGGCACGATTCGAACGTGCGGCCTCCACCTTCGGAGGGTGGCGCTCTATCCAGCTGAGCTACGGGTGCATCAAGTGCGCTACTAACGCGGCGACCTCGCGTCGGTCAATCGACTAGACCAGACATTATCCCAGTTCGATCGATCACGCGCAACCGAGATCCCCATTCTCGAGATCCCCATTCTCACCGCAAAACCATCACGCGCTTAACTCTTGCTCGAACGGCATGCCATCGCGCGAAGGAATGCCGACAGCAGACAAGCATCGCACAGAAGCGAATGTCTGAGCTTGCGCGTTTCGCTCGCACGTCTCACGCGCGCTACGCCGCAGCACGCCAGACTACGTCTCACGCTGCTTCCGTGGTGCTTCCGCGACGAATTCGGGCGCGGCGAGAACAAAAAACGATCTTGCTAAGTGCCCGGAAATATGAGAGAAAATGGCGCACCCGGCGAGATTCGAACTCACGACCTCTGCCTTCGGAGGGCAGCGCTCTATCCAGCTGAGCTACGGGT
>NZ_JCACER010000100.1:0-16153 GCF_059502445.1 Kumtagia sp. | reverse complement strand
CGTCGCCATCAACAAGGACGAGGAGGCGCCGATCTTCCAGGTCGCCGACTACGGCATCGTCGGCGACCTCTTCACCATCCTGCCCGAACTCGAAAAGGCGCTGTGAGCCCGCCGTCATAGGTCGTGACCGATAGCGCAGCCTTCCTTCAGCGTCTCGCCCTCGGTCTCGCCACCTCCCCACTTTCCGGAGGCGAGGAGCGCAGCTTCGCCGCTCCGTAGATGCTCATCGTCGGGGGGATGCGGTCGAGCCGATCAGGCATGGCCATCAAGCCGCCCGCCGCGGCCTTGGCGCGCAACTGTTCGTCATAGATGTGATCGGCGAAGTTCGTCGCCGTATAGCCTGGAAGAAGCGTGGTGATGCGCAACTCGCCGGCCAGTTCCTGGTGCAGGCCGTCGGACACGCGTTCCATAGCTTGCACGCGGACATCGGTCGGCCGTGGACGGTCGCGACCCTGGCCGAACAGGTCGGCATGTCGTTCGCCGCTGCCTTTCGCGCCATGACGGGCTGGTCCCTCAAAAGCCTATGCGCGGTCGTGGCGGCTGACACTGTCGGGGGCACCCGACAGGCCCGACGATTGCCAGTCCCTGCATCCATCGCGGCTTCCTGGCACGGCACATGCATCACCCGAGATGGCCGGCTACCTGCCGGCGCCCGATGTACCAAATCGGGAATGAAGGATCGCCGGGGCATGGGCGGGGTAGGTTATGGCCCGGCGAGCTTTCAGCAAGGGGTGACCGGGCTCACCTCAACACCGGCGACATGTTGCCTGAGGTCGTCGAGTGCTGGTCGATAGTGAGCCCGGCCAACTCCCCGCTAGCTGAGTCGCGGGCGCGCCGCTTGGCCGCGAAGCAGTGTGCCAACGTCTGTTGCGCGACATGGTTAAGCGTTTCCAAACGAGACAGGTCGAATCTTACCTGTTCGCCGGCCTGCCGGTAAGATTGCGATGAGCCTACGCTGGCGTCGCAGGCGGATTCGCTGCTCAGCGTCGTCCTCTAATTGACTCTTCCCCCGAACCCGCTAAAAGCACGCGCGGGCGAACAGCCACGGGTCCGGCTCCCGGAACCCGCAGCGAAGGTGGATGATGCGCGGCCTGTTGATGGCGCTTTTCGTGTTCGAGTTTCCCGGCCATGGCGCCGGGCGCGAGCGCGCGTCCCTCTCTTCGACCAGAACCACGGCCAAAACGACCGCGACCAAAACGGTCTGATTTCCCTGGCCAGCTCGCCCTCACCCGGGTCCGGCCCGGGAACGAGACCCGCGACGGCCAGCGGGTTGTCTCCAAGCCAGGCGGTGAGGACAGGAGCAGTTGAAATGGCATTCAAGGTAGCGGTTGCCGGCGCCACGGGAAATGTGGGCCGCGAGATGCTGAACATTCTGGAGGAGCGCGGCTTTCCGGTCGGCGAGGTGGTGGCGCTGGCGTCGCGCCGCTCGGTCGGCACCGAGGTGTCGTTCGGCGACAGGACGCTGAAGGTCAAGGCGCTCGACGGCTACGACTTCTCCGATACCGACATCTGCCTGATGTCGGCGGGCGGCGCCGTCTCCAAGGAATGGTCGCCCAAGATCGGCAAGCAGGGCTGCATCGTCATCGACAATTCGTCGGCCTGGCGCTACGACCAGGACGTGCCGCTGATCGTGCCGGAGGTGAACCCCGACGCCATCGATGGCTACACCCGGCGCAACATCATCGCCAATCCCAACTGCTCGACCGCGCAGCTGCTGGTGGCGCTGAAGCCGCTGCATGACGCCGCCACCATCAAGCGCATCGTGGTCGCCACCTACCAGTCGGTGTCGGGCGCCGGCAAGGAGGGCATGGACGAGCTGTTCACGCAGACGCGCGCCGTCTTCGTCGCCGATCCGGTCGAAGCCAAGAAGTTCACCAAGCGCATCGCCTTCAACGTCATTCCGCATATCGACGTCTTCATGGATGACGGCTCGACCAAGGAAGAGTGGAAGATGGTCGCCGAGACCAAGAAGATGCTCGACCCCAAGATCAAGGTGACCGCCACCTGCGTGCGCGTGCCGGTGTTCATCGGCCATTCGGAAGCCGTCAACGTCGAGTTCGAGAAGCCGATCACCGCCGACGAGGCGCGCGACATCCTGCGCGAGGCGCCGGGCTGCCTGGTCATCGACAAGCGCGAGAACGGCGGCTACATCACGCCGCTGGAATCGGCCGGCGAGGACGCCACCTATATCAGCCGCATCCGCGAGGATTCCACGGTCGACAACGGCCTCAATCTGTGGGTCGTCTCCGACAATCTGCGCAAGGGTGCCGCGCTCAACGCCATCCAGATCGCCGAGTTGCTGGTTGCCCGCGGCCTGATCCAGCCGAAGCAGAAGGCGGCATAGGCATCGCGCAAGGGGACAGTTTATTTTCTTTTCGGCAGAAAAGCCGCGGCGGTTCAGAAGTCGCGCAAGCCGAAAAAAGTAAACTGTCCCGGCACTTGCCCGGAACTGGTCAGCTCTCGCCATGCTGAACGATGCAACGGGCGTCGCTCACGGGCAAAATTTTATCCCCTCCCCTCTCGCTTGCCGCATACTTGCGCCCGAAAGCCGCTCCCTGCGGGAATCTGGTGCGCACCGGGTATCAGGAGGGAGCGTCGGCGCCGGGTCGGTCGTGCAAACGGTAGCACGGCTGGCGTGAGCTGGAGGCCCGGGCCCCAGCCGCGAAGGTCGCGCGAATGCGGGTTAGCGGACGGGCAAGAACGCCGGCGGGGCGCGGGTCACCGCGCCACGTATTTTACTTAGAGAGGCTCGGCCCCGCGCCCCGCTTCCCGCACTTTCTTTCAATGGCCAGACTGCGAAAGGCAGGGCGTGGTGAGGATGGAGCGCGCAGCATTTCCCTCCCCCTTGAGGGCAGGGTGGCCGCGAAGCGGCCGGGTGGGGTCGCCGCGGCAGTGCTCGACCGACCATTTCCGCGGCCGCCACTCCACTTCACCGGCAGTTGCGCCGCATCGCCCTGCTGCCCTCGATCGGCGTCTGGCAGCTGCCGCGCATGATGGGCACCTCCAGCCGCGGGCGCGGCCGGCCGGCGTTGATCCGGTCCTGCTCGCGGTAGCGCTGCTGCCGCTCCTGGAAATCCATCCGCCGCTGCCGCTGCTCGATCACCCTGACATCGACGCCGGTACGGTTGCTGCGCAGTTGGTTGTTGAGCACCCGGTCGAGCTGCGAGCTTTCCGCCAGGGCCTCGCTGCCAAGCAGCGCCAGCCCCAGCGCAGCGGCAGCGGCGAGACCGGTCGTTCCTGTCCAGCGTGCCATCGCCCTTCCTGCCATTGTTCGTCTCCTGCCATAGATAGGGCGGATCGCCGCCCGATGCCACGACCGGCTGTTGACCCGTCGCACGGCCGGCGTCACTGTCGGCCCATCCGTCGGAGGATGATCCATGAAGCTGCAGGGCAAGGTCGCGATCGTCACGGGCGGGGCCGGCGGCATCGGCTTCGCCATCGCCCGGCGATTCCTGCAGGAAGGCTGCAAGGTGACGATCGCCGACATCGACAGCGAGCGCGGCGGCAAGGCGGAACGGGACCTTTCCGGCTTCGGCTCCGTCCACTTCGTCAAGACCGATGTCGGACGGCGGCTCGACGTCCACAATCTGGTGGCGGCGACGATCGAGGATTTCGGCGACATCGACGTGCTGGTCAGCAATGCCGGCATCGTTCACGGGCAATCCTTCCTGGACGTCAGCGAGGAGGACTTCGACCGGGTGCTGCATGTCAACCTGAAGGGCGCCTTCCTGACAGGACAGGCGGTCGCCCGCTACATGGTCGAGAAGGCGGAGCGCGGCGGCAATCCAGGCTCGATCGTCAACATGTCGTCGATCAACGCTGTCGTGTCGAGCGCTGAGCTGGTTGCCTATTCCGTGTCGAAGGGCGGTGTGAACCAGCTCACCCGCGTGATGGCGCTGGCGCTCGCTCCCTACGGAATCCGCGTCAATGCCATCGGTCCCGGCTCGATCGCCACCGACATGCTGGCGGCGGCCAACAGCGACCCCGAGGCCCGCGACCGCCTGCTCTCGCGCACGCCGCTCGGCCGTGTCGGCGATCCCGACGAGATCGCCTCGATCGCCGCCTTCCTCGCCTCCGACGAGGCCAGCTACGTCACCGGCCAGACGATCTATGCCGATGGCGGGCGGCTGGCGCTGAACTACACGGTGCCGGTTTCGACGGACTGAATGACGGGTGCCGGGCACCTGACAGAGTGCTGTCAGGAGGGGTGTGCGATGATGGCTTCGTCAAGATGAGGAGAAGCCGTCATGAACCCGCTGAACGTCGTGCACTCGATCCGTCAGTATGCCGGCAAGATCCAGACCCTGCGCAACCAGAGCCGCACCGAGCGGCTGCTGAACGCGCTGCCCGCCAGCATCCGCAAGGACATCGGCTGGCCGGACCGCTTCGACCGCTACAGGCCCTGGCTGTAGCGCCGGCTGGATCGCCGCAGCAGACGGACGCTTTCCGCGACGCCGCCGAGCCTTGGAGCACGGTGGAGCCGCGGCAGGTCTGGTGACACTGCTCCTGACAGAATGCTGTCAGGAGCGCCGTGACAAGATGAACTCAAGAGAAGAGGGCAAACTGATGGCCGCCCAGACACGCATCAGCAAAGCCGACCCTTGGATGGCCGGCGAGGACGCAGGACGGCGCTTCTACGAGGCCGTGCTGCGCAGCGGCTTTTCCATGGAGCCGTCATGGCCCAATCCGATCGCCAGACATGCGATGTCGGATTCGGCCATGCTCGAACGTCTTGAGCAAGGGGAGCCGGCACAAGCCGGTCACCGCTTCGAGACAAGGTTGGCCGCATGAAGACCTGGACGGACAAGCTCGACGACGGCGCGGCGGCCTACAAGCCATCGCCGCGCAGCTTCTCGGACGTGATCGAAGGCCAGCGCATGCTGGTGCCGACCGCGCGCCAGGTCGACGCGTTCATCCGCTCGATCCCGGAGGGAGTCGAGATGGACGTACGGGCTTTACGCACCGCGCTCGCAATCGAGCATGGCGCCGAGGTGACCTGCCCGGTCACGATCGGCTATCATCTGCGCACCGTCGCCGAGGCCGCGCACGAGCAACTCGAGCGCGGCGCCGGGCTTGCCGGCATCACGCCGTTCTGGCGCGTGCTCGACGCGAAGACGCCGACGACCGGACGTTTGAGCTTCGGCGCCGATTTCGTCGCCCGGCAGCGGCGGCGCGAAGGATTGGGAGACTGAGCGATGCGGCGGGCCGACCGTCTGTTCCAGATCGTCCAGCATTTCCGCGGCGGCCGCCTGGTCACCGCGCAGAAGCTGGGCCAATGGCTGGAAGTTTCCGAGCGCACCATCTACCGCGACATCGCCGACCTGCAGGCGACCGGCGTGCCGATCGACGGCGAAGCCGGGGTCGGCTACATCATGCGCGAAGGCTTCGACCTGCCGCCACTGATGTTCACCCGCGACGAGATCGTGGCGCTGGTGGCGGGCGCACGAATGGTGCGAGCCTTCGGCGGCGCCACCATGGCGCGGGCCGCCGAGGAGGCGCTGATCAAGATCGGCGCGGTGCTGCCCGACAGCGAGAAGGACCGTATCGCCCGCACCGAGATTCACACGCCGATGTGGGTGGTGAGTGATGCCGACCGCGCCGCCATCGACCTGATCGAGCGTGCCGTCGAGAGCCGCTCGGTGCTGCGGCTCGACTATCGCGACGAGGCCGGCCGCAGCACGATCCGCGAGGTGCGGCCGCTCGGCCTGTGGTTCTGGGGCAAGGTGTGGACGCTGGTCGCCTGGTGCGAGATGCGCGGCGACTTCCGTGCCTTCCGCGTCGACCGTATCGCCAGCGTGGTATGCGCCGACCGCAAGTTCAAGCCGGAGAAGGGCAAGCTGCTCGCCGACTTCTACCGCACCATGGAACGTCACGGCGAAACGGGTACCAACGGGCGGGTGCGGGAGCAGTAGAAGGCTTGCCGTGCGCCCTTCGATGCTCGCCCGCCCATGGGTTGTCCGGGGAAGGGCGCAGCCGAACAGCCGAGTGGCTATTCTTCTTCCTCGTCGTCCTTCTTCTTCAGAGCCGACAGCTTGGCGAAGACCGCGTCGGCGTCCAGTTCCTTGTCTTCTTCCTTCTCCTTTTCCAGCGACGGCGTCAGCCGCTCGGTCATGGAGGCGGGAAGCAAGGTCTCGCCGGACGGCGCCGGCGCAGGCTTGCCGGCCGAGGCGCGCTGCACCTCGATGTCGAGGTCGATCTGCGAGCACAGGCCGAGCGTCACAGGGTCCATCGGCGCCAGGTTGGCGGCGTTCCAGTGGCGGCGCTCGCGGATCTGCTCGATGGTCGACTTGGTGGTGCCGACGAGCCGCGAGATCTGCGCGTCCTTGAGCTCGGGATGATTGCGCACCAACCACAGGATGGCGTTGGGCCGGTCCTGGCGCTTCGACAGCGGCGTGTAGCGCGGGGCGCGGCGCTTCGATTCGGGCACGCGCACCTTCGGGTCGGACAACCGCAGCCGATAGTTGGCGTCCTTCTCGCCGCGGGCGATCTCCTCGCGCGACAGCTGGCCGGTGATGATCGGGTCCATGCCCTTGATGCCCTGCGCCGATTCGCCGTCGGCGATCGCCTTCACCTCGAGCGGATGCAGCGAGCAGAACTGGGCGATCTGTTCGAACGACAGCGCGGTGTTGTCGACCAGCCAGACGGCGGTCGCCTTGGGCATGAGCAGCGTGTTGGCCATTAGCAAAAATCCTCTCGTTCGCCCGCGTCCCTAGCGCGGGCGGTGGTCAGAGCCACCGATTTTGGGAAATCCTGCCCTATATAGCGGCTGGCGAGGACGACCGCAAACGGAAATGGTGCTCTCTTGGACCTCTCGCGGCCGCCGGACGCCTGCCCGGTTCAGCCGAACAGGCCGACCGCGGCGTAGGTGAGCGCGGCGATCACGGCGGTCGCTGGCAGCGTGACGATCCACGCGATCACGATGTTGCCGGCCAGCCCCCAGCGGACCGCCGAGACCCGCCTGGCGGCGCCGACGCCGACGATGGCGCCGGTGATGGTGTGGGTGGTCGAGACCGGGATGCCGAGCCATGTCGCGGCGAACAGCGTGATGGCGCCGCCGGTCTCGGCGCAGAAACCCTGCATCGGATTGAGCCGCGTGATCTTGGAGCCCATGGTGTGGACGATGCGCCAGCCACCGAACAGCGTGCCGAGCGCCAGGACCGCCTGACAGGTGATCACCACCCAGAAGGGCACGTAGAACTCGCTGCCGAGATAACCCTGCGAGTAGAGCAGCACGGCGATGATGCCCATCGTCTTCTGCGCGTCGTTGCCGCCATGGCCGAGCGAGTAGAGCGACGCCGAGACGAACTGCAGGACGCGGAAAGTGCTGTCGACCGCAAAGGGTGTGCTGCGCACGAAGAACCACGACACGGCGAGCACCAGCAGCAGCGCCAGCACGAAGCCGGTCGCCGGCGACAGCACGATGGCCGCGGCGGTCTTGAGCAGGCCGGTCCAGACGATGGCGCCGCCGCCCGCCTTGGCGACGCCGGCGCCCACCAGGCCACCGATCAGCGCGTGCGAGCTGCTGGAGGGGATGCCAAAATACCAGGTGATGAGGTTCCAGGCGATGGCGCCCACCAGCGCCGAGAAGATCACGCCGGGATCGACGACCGAGGCATCGATGATGCCGGTGCCGAGCGTCTCGGCGACATGCAGCCCGAAGAAGAGAAAGGCGATGAAGTTGAAGAAGGCCGCCCAGAACACGGCATATTGCGGCCTGAGCACGCGGGTCGACACGATGGTGGCGATCGAGTTGGCTGCGTCGTGCAGGCCGTTCAAGAAGTCGAAGAACAGCGCGACGCCGATCAGGGCGACCAGAAGCGGGAAAACGAGGGTGGCGTCCATCAGACGTTTTCGATCACGATGCCGCTGATCTCGTTGGCGACGTCCTCGAAGCGGTCGACCACCTTCTCGAGCTGGCCGTAGATCTCCGAGCCGATCATGTAGGCCATCGGGTCGCTGCGCCCGTATTGGCGGAACAGATCCTTCAGCCCTTCCTCATGCAGCTCGTCGGCCCGGCCCTCGATGCGCATGACGTCCTCGGCCAGCTCCTGCAAGCGGGCGGCGTTGGCGCCGACCTTCTGCAGCAGAGGGATCGCGTCGGCCGTGATCTTCGCCGCCTGCAGGATGATCGCTCCCATCTCGCGCATCTTGGGATCGAATTCCCGCTGCTCGAACAGCCTCACGATCTTCACCGTCTTGTGCATCATGTCGATCGCGTCATCGAGCGACTGGATCAGATCCTTGATGTCGCCGCGGTCGAACGGCGTGATGAAGCTGCGGTGGACCGCAACCAGCACCTCGCGGGTGATGTCGTCGGCCTGGTGCTCCAGTTCGACGATCCTGCGGCAATGCTCTTCCACGCCTTCGCCGCCCTCGAGCAGCTTCTGCAAGGCCTCGGCCCCGCCGACGACGGTGCGGGAATGTTTCTCGAAAAGATCGAAGAAGCGGTCTTCGCGAGGCAGCAGCGCACGAAACCAGCCAAGCATCGCCGGAACCTTCCTGTTGAATACGGCCGCCTGGCGGTGGTTTCCCGCCAAGCCGAGGCCAACCCGTCGCGACGCGCATCGGGTTCACCATCGGCAGCCGAGGTCTTCCGCAGCTTCATTTGCCGACCAAGAAGCCTTTGTCTACCCCAGAACGACAAGAGACGGGGAGAATGCCCGGGTGTGTTGCCCGTGGGCGAAATTGCGGAACGTCCGCTGTTGACGACTTGCGGTCAATGCGGACATAGACGCCAGCATCAGGCGATCGGACCCTGCCCGCTCGCCTGATGCACAACGTTCTTCCTGGCGCGGGCGCCGTTTGTGGTCGCCACCAACCGAGAGCGGCAAAGCTTGGCGAAAGAGGTGGGTTCCCGTTGCCCGAGCCGGGCCTTACGCGAAGATCTCCGCCAGCTGCTTCACATCGGCACCCTCCTTGACGTAGCGCAGTTCGACATAGGCGACGGCGACCGCGATCGAGGCGATCACCGACGCCACCGCCGAGAGCAGGGCTCCCACCGCCGTGGCCAGGACGGTTCCCAGAAGGGGCATGATCGCCAGGGCCAAAAGTCCCAGTGCCATTTGCAGGACCCAGATCGCGAGGATCAGGATGACGAACAGCCCGAAGATGCGCCAGCGGCTTCCCTTCGTCAGCTCGGCGCTGCGCTTCATGCTGGCGAGGACGCCAAGACGCTCGTGAACCAGCACCGGCACCGCCGCCGACCAGCGCACCAGCAAATAGAGTCCGGGGATGATCAGCAGCATGAAACCGATGGTGATGCCGAGATACATCAGGAGCGACAGGCTAATGATCGGCAGCAGCACGGCCAGTGCGCGGCTCAAGCTGTCGGCGAAGGTCGGCTTTTCGCCGTTCAGGTCCTCGATCGTGGTGCGCACCAGCGCCGCCTGGAGGATCGAGGTCAGCACCATGTAAATGATGAAACCAACGAGGCCAGCAAGAATGAACGATGCCCCGAACTCGGGCGGCGAGGGCGTTCCCGTCTCGGCCGAGACGAGCGCCGCCTCGACCTGGTTGCCCGTCCATAGCTGGTATAGGAACGTCGGCAGGCCTGAAAAGATCGCCGCCAGCCCGATACACAGCCCGAAATTGCGGCCAAGCACATTGAACGTATCGCCGAATACCCGGCCGATGCGGAACGCCGCCGGCCGATCGTAGCTTGCCATGCTCATCTTGTCCTCTCCCGCTTGCAGCGCGTGTCCCCCGGTGCTGCATTTAAAGTATAAGTTGCCAATCTTGACGCGCTTCGTCCAGCATCGCTTGCATTTTTGCCTGCGGATTGCCAGTGATTGCCCGATTGGCTGGAGAAATCATGGACGAGGCCGAAGCAGCGCCGGCGCATATTGCCGAAGGGGTGGCGCTAGCCCATCGCCGGCTGCTGGCCGACGATTCGATCCAGTTCGACCTGCCGACCTACCAGCAGCCGCAGCCGCCGGAATGGCTGAAGCCTCTTGCCGACTTCCTGCAGTGGTTGGCGCCGTACATGATCTACATCTTCTGGACCACCGTCATCGCCGGGGCGGCGGTCATCCTGCTGATGGTCATCCTCGAGCTGCGGGGCGTCGCCTGGCGCTTTCCCTGGCAGCGCAAGGCGGAGGAAATCGTGCCGGAGAAGAACTGGCGTCCCGATGCCGCTGTCGCCCAGACCCTGCTGTCGGAGGCCGACGCGCTCGCCGCGCGCGGTGAATACGACGAGGCTGTGCACCTGCTGCTCCGCCGCAGCGTCGAGGACATATCGCAGCGCATGCCGCACTTCCTGCGCCCCTCGCTGACGGCCCGCGACATCGCCGGCGCGACGCTGCTGCCGACGCTGGCGCGCGACGCCTTCGCCGAGATCGCCCGGATCGTCGAGGCCGCCCTGTTCGCGAGGAAGCCGGTCGGGGCCGATGGTTGGCGCGAGGCGCGCGACGCCTACGAACGGTTCGCCTTCCGGAACGCATGGGCATGAGCACGGTGCCCTCGCTCGCTTCGTCCGAATCTCCCTTCAACCGGCGCACCGTGCTGTGGGGCGTGCTGGCCAGCTTGATCGCCGCCGCCGGCTTCGTGCTCTTGTCCACATATGCGCCGGACTTCCGCGTCGGACAGCAGGGCGGTGCGTCGGCGCTGTCGAAGAGCGGCACGGGCTTTGCCGGGCTCGTGGAGCTGATGACGCTGACCGGTGACGAGCCGTGGACGGCGCGCAGCCTCGACGATCTTTATTACGACGGGCTGGCGATCGTGACCATCTCGCCGCAAAGCGACGCGGCGGCGCTGAAGGACATCATCGCGGCGCGTGAGGGTCTTCCGACGCTGTTCGTCCTGCCCAAATGGCGAACCACGCCGTATCCCGGCCGCGAGGGCTGGGAAATGGAATTCGGGCGGCTTTCCGCCGGCGAGGTGGACCATTGGCTCGCGCAGCTTCTCGAGGCCAAGGTGGGCTCGGATAAAGTGTCGGCGGAAAGCCTGCGGGTTCGCGGCGACGGTTTCGTCGCGCCCGCTCCGAAAGATCTGCAATGGGTGAGCTTTCCGGACGCGCTCATCTCGGCCGGCGGCGAGAGTGGCGTGCTGATCGGAATACCGGAGAAGCCGTTCTTCGTGCTCACCGATCCGGATCTGCTCGACAACGCGGCGCTGAAGGACCTGGATCGTGCCGCGGCGGCGCTCGGCCTGATCGACATGATCCGGCCCAATCGCGAGCCGGTGGTGTTCGACCTCACCCTGCACGGCGCGGACCGCAAGCACGATCTGATGAAGCTGCTGCTCGAACCGCCGTTCCTGGCGCTGACGCTGGCGATCCTTGCCGCCTCGGCGCTGACGCTGCTGCACGGGCTCGGCCGCTTCGGTCCGGCGCAGGCGGAAACCCGCGCCATTCCTTTCGGCAAGCGGGCGCTGGTGGAGACGACCGCGCGGCTGATGCGCCGCGCCGGCCGGCTGGACCATCTCGGCGGCCGTTATGCTGCGCTCATGCGCCGGCGCGCCGGCGCCATCTTCGGCGCGCCGCAAGACTTGCGCGACGAAGCGCTAGACCACTGGATCGCCCGCCGCGGCAAGGACGGCAAGGATGGCTATGCATCGCTGTCGGACGCGGTGCGCAAGGCCGCCAACGAGACCGACCTGACGGCGGCCGCCCGCCGGCTGCACGAATGGATCGCAAGGAGGTTCCGTGAACGTCGATGAAGTGAAGGCCGCCGCCGGCCGCATAAGGGCCGAGGTCGGCAAGGCGATCACCGGGCAGACGGATACGGTCGATCTGATGCTGACGGCTTTGTTCGCCGGAGGCCATATCCTGCTGGAAGGCCCGCCGGGTACCGCCAAGACCATGATCGCCCGCTGCTTCGCCCAGGCGCTCGGCGTCACCTATGGCCGCATCCAGTTCACCCCCGACCTGATGCCCGGCGACATCGTCGGCTCCAACATCTACAATTTCCAGACCGGGCAGTTCACGCTGACGCGCGGCCCGATCTTCTGCGACCTGCTGCTCGCCGACGAGATCAACCGCACGCCGCCGAAAACCCAGGCCGCGCTGCTGGAGGCCATGCAGGAGAACGCCGTCACCTTCGACGGCACCACGCATTCGCTCGGCGCCAACTTCATGGTCGTCGCCACCCAGAACCCGATCGAGCACCAGGGCGTCTATCCATTGCCCGAAGCACAGCTCGACCGCTTCCTGTTCAAGCACAAGGTGTCCTATCCGAGCGTCGAGGAAGAGCGCGCCATCATCGTCCATCATGGCGGCGCCGGCGCGCGCAAGATCGAGGATTTCCACATCGAGGCGCAGCTCGACGGCGAGGCGTTGCAGGCGGCGCTGGCGACGGTAAGTTCGGTGACGCTGGTCGACGAGGTGGTCGACTACATCGCCCGGCTGGTGCGCGCCACCCGCGACAGCGCCGAGCTGGAAGTCGGCGCCAGCCCGCGCGCCGGCGTGATGCTGGCGCGCGCCGCCCGCGCCCGCGCCGCCCTTGACGGGCGCGCCTACGTCATCCCCGACGACGTGAAGACGCTCGCCGTGCCGGCGCTTCGCCACCGCGTGGTGCTGTCGCCAGCCGCGCAGATCGACGGCCGCGAGATCGAGCAGATCGTCGCCGACCTCGTCGACCGGACGGAGGCGCCACGTTGATCTACCCGACCGGCCGTTGCGTCTGGGCGGCCGTCATCGGCGTCGTCCCGGCGTTCCTGGTGGCGCTGGCGCTGCCGTCGGCCTGGTATCTCGGCCTTTCGTGGATATGCATTCTTCTGGGCTTCCTGGCGGTCGACGCTTCCGCCGGCCCGGGTCGCGCCTCGCTGACGGCCGGCCTGCAATCGGTTCCGCAGGTCGGCATAGGCGGCCAGTTTCCCGTCTTCATCAGCGCTTATTTCGCCGGCAAATGGCCGAGCCGAATCGAGGCGCGGCTCGCCCATGACGAACGGCTCGTTCCGCTCGGCGAGGCCGGCGGTGCGCTCTACCCGACGCCGAACGGCGGCGGGCTGGAGCTGCGCTTCCGTGCCGTGCGGCGCGGCATGGCGAGCCTCGACCGGTTGTGGCTGCGCTGGCCGGGTCCGTTCGGACTCACCTGGAAGCAGGTCGTCTTGTCCATGGACAACAAGGTCGCCGTGCTGCCCAACGTCGCCTCCATGCGCGACGACGCCATCTCGCTGCTGCGGCGCGACGCGCTCGCAGATGGCAAGGAGCAGCGCCGCTCCGGCCAGGGCCGCGAGTTCGAGGCGCTGAAGGACTACCAGCCCGGCATGGGCCGGCGCATGATCGACTGGAAGCGCAGCGCCCGCCACGGCAGGCTGGTGGCGCGCGAGTTCCGCGTCGAGCAGAACAACAACATCGTGTTGGCCATCGATTCGGGCCGGCTGATGTGCGAGCCGATCGAAGGCGTCGCCAAACTCGACCGCGCCGTGACGGCGGCGCTGCTCACCGCCTTCGTCGCGCTGAAGGGCGGCGACATGGTCGGCCTGTTCAGTTTCGACGCCCGTCCGCGCGTGATCGGCAAGGCGGTGCGCGGCTCCAGCGGCTTTTCGCTGCTGCAGAAGCGCGCCGCCGAGATCGACTATTCCAACGAGGAGACCAACTTCACCCTTGCCCTGACGACGCTGTCCGCACAGCTCGACCGGCGTTCGCTGGTGATCGTCTTCACCGATTTCGTCGACGCCATCAGCGCCGAGCTGATGCTGCGCACCGTCGGCCGCCTGACCGAGCGGCATCTGGTCCTGTTCATGCTGATGAAGGACGAGGAGCTGGAAACGCTCTCCGACACGGAGCCCGTGAGCGGCGAGGACGTGGCGCGCTCTGTGATCGCCGGAGGGCTGCTGCGCGAGCGCGACGTGGTCATCGCCAAACTGCGGCGTCTCGGTGCCCATGTCGTCGAGGCCGATCACCGCCGTCTCGGCCCCGAGCTGGTGCAGCACTATCTCGACCTGAAGCGGGAGAATTTGCTGTGAGCGCCCGGATTCCCGCCGACAGCGTCCGCCAGTCGCTCGCCAGCTTCCGCTCCGAGCGCGAAAAGGACTGGAAAGCCTTCGACGAACTGATCACCCGCGCCGAAAAGCGCTCGCCGAAAGCACTTACCGACGAAGAGCTTCTGTCGCTGCCGGTGCTCTACCGCTCGACCCTCTCGGCACTGTCGGTGGCGCGCGCCACCTCGCTCGACAACGCACTCGTCGCCTATCTGGAATCGCTCTGCCTGCGCGGCTACTTCTATCTGTACGGCGCCCGGCGCGGCCTGATCGAGCGCATCGCCGACTTCTTCGTGCACGACTGGCCGGGCGCCATCCGCGACCTGTGGCGTGAAACGCTCGTCTCGGTGGCGCTGATGCTGGCCGGCTTCATCGCCGGCTTCCGCCTCGTCGCCTCCGACAAGAGCTGGTACGACGCCATCATTCCGGCGGAGCTCGCCGGCGGACGCGGCCCGGACGCCACCGTCGAATGGCTGCGCATGGGCCTTTATGACGGCGGCGGCGACGGCTATCTCTCCACATTCGCCGCCTATCTGTTCACCCACAATGTCCAGGTGTCGATCCTCGCCTTCGCGCTCGGCTTCATGCTGGCGGTGCCGACCGTGCTGCTCATCCTGATGAACGGCTGCATCATCGGCGCCATGTCCTACGTCTTCTGGTCGAAGGGTCTCGGCTACGAGTTCGGCGGCTGGCTGTTCATCCACGGCAGCACCGAGCTTTTCGCCATCTGCATCGCCGGAGCAGCCGGCATGCGCATCGGCACGCGCGTCGCCTTTCCTGGCGGGCTGTCGCGCATGAAGGCTGCGGCAAAAGCCGGCCGCGTCGCTGCGAGCGCCATGGTCGGCGTCGCCATCATGCTGCTGGCCGCCGGCCTGCTCGAAGGGTTCGGCCGCCAGCTCGTCACCAGCGACAGCCTGCGCTACGCGATCGGCGGCGGTTTTCTGGCCCTGTGGCTCGCCTATTTCTATCTGGTCCGGGCGGACGATCCGGATGGAAAAGCCTGATGGCGCGGCTCGGACCACGGGAGCCGGGGACCCGCAGGCGCGCGCTGGTGACGCCGGAGGGCGTCGATCTCGGCGTCACGCTGGCCGACGCCGGCACGCGCGCCGGCGCGTTCTTTCTCGACGTGGCGATCATCGTCGTCGCCGGCATCGTCATCAGCCTCGTCGCGCTGTTCGGACTGGGCGGGCTCGGTCTCGACCGCGCCGAGCCTATCGCCGTCGTCTGGACGATCCTCGTCTTCTTTCTGCGCAATGCCTATTTCCTCGCCTTCGAGGCCGGCCGCGGGGCACGGACGCCCGGCAAGCGCATCATGGGCCTGCGCGTCGCCTCGCGCGACGGATCGGGCCTGGCGATCGACCAGGTGATCGCCCGCAACCTGATGCGCGAGATCGAGGTGTTCCTGCCGCTGTCGATGCTTGTGGCCCGTGCCGGCACCGGCGTCGCCGATACGATGACCACAGCTCTCGGCGCGGTCTGGGCACTCGGCTTCGCGCTGTTCCCGCTGTTCAACCGTGATCGCATGCGCATCGGCGACCTGCTCGCCGGCACCTGGGTGGTGGAGGCGCCGAAACGCGCGCTGGCCGAGGATCTGTCGAAGCAGGCGGGGGCGGGAACCTATCGTTTCACCCCCGAACAGCTCGACGCCTACGGCATCGCCGAGCTGCACAAGCTGGAGGAGGTGCTGCGCGGCGACAATGATGCGGCGCTCGCCACCGTTGCCGAAGCGATCGGCCGCAAGATCGGCCTGGAGCGCGCCGACTACCAGCCGCGACCTTTCCTGACTGCCTACTACGCCGAGCTGCGCGCCCATCTCGAGCGCAAGCTGCTGCTCGGCAAACGCCGCGCCAGCAAGTTCGACGCGACGTGAGCGCGGGGCCGTGCTTCGCCGCGCGTGACCCCTGCGGCTGCGGGCCGCCCCGACCGATGGCGGCGGCGAGGTCGCTGTCCGTCGGACGCTCGCTTCAAAAAGGCCGCATCGCCGCTCGCGCAAATTTCCTGAAATAGGCGCTTGACAATCATCGGCCTCCCGACGATATAGCGCACCGTGACCTCGCGATCTCGCCGAGATCGTGCGGGGTTCCTCCCCGAAACCTGAATGGGTGCTGCCGGAGAGCCGGCGGTGGGGTTTGTTTTCTCGTGTGCCGGCTACGGTGCATCAGACGGTGTGTACGCATCGTCCGTTCTTTGACAATTGCATAAGGAAGAAAGAGAAACGTGGGCGGCAGAGTCT
>NZ_JCACER010000099.1:0-16394 GCF_059502445.1 Kumtagia sp. | reverse complement strand
CCCTACTGCCCTACTGCCCTACTGCCCTACTGCCCTACTGCCCTACTGCCCTACACAGTCCAAAAATACCGCACGATGTGAAAGAACACCGGCGCGGCGAAGACCAGGCTGTCGGCGCGGTCGAGCATGCCGCCATGGCCTTCGATCATGTGGCCCCAGTCCTTCACGCCCTGGTCGCGCTTGATCGCCGAGGCGACCAGCCCGCCGAGAAAGCCCATCAGGCAGACGGCGAAGGCGACGACCGCCGCCTGCAGCGCCGTGAACGGCGTGAGGAAGGACAGTCCGGCGCCGAGCAGGCATGCGGACGCCACTCCCCCGACCAGGCCTTCCCAGGTCTTCGACGGCGACACCCCCGGGGCCACGCTGCGGCGGCCGAGCAGCTTTCCGAAGACATATTGCAGCACGTCGCTGCCTTGCACGGTGATGATCAGGAAGGCCACGAGCAGGAGGTGGCGTCCCTCGAAGCCCGGGATCTCCAGCGTCAGCAGCGCCGGCACGTGGCTGACGCAGTAGACCGCCAGCATCACTGCCCATTGCTGGGCGGCCACCCGTTCGAGGAAACGCTCGGTATCGCCCTGCAGCGCGGTCACTGCGGGCATCAGCAGGAAGCAGTATACCGGGATGAAGATGGTGAAGAGGCCGTACCAGGCGGTCCATACCAGCCAGTACTGGAACGGTATGATCGCCAGGAACATGGCGAGCAGCACCCAGTGGTCGCCGCGGCGGGTGTGCGTCAGCGTCACGAACTCGCGCAGCGCCGCAAACGAGATCAGCGCGAACAGCACGGTCATGCCGGTCATGCCGAAGATGAAGGCGACGCCGATCAGCGCCACCATAACCCACCAGGCCTGAATACGCTGGTTGAGATTGACGAGCACGGGGCTGGCCGGGTCGCCCGAGCGCCAGGCGAGCAGCGCCGAGACGAGGCTCGCGGCCACGAGCACGCCGCCCAGGCCGAGAAAGAGCAGGGTGGTCTCGCGCATCATCTCCTGTCCCCCCGCCGGTGCGGTCTCAGCGCAAGCAGCGCGGCGTGCGCGCGGTTGAGGAAATCCAAACGATCCTCGCCGTCGCCGATCGCGATCGGCGGCCCGAAGACGACGCGGCAGAGCAGCGGCACGGGCAGGAACTGGCCTTTCGGCAGCACGCGCGACATGTTCTCGATCCAGCACGGCACCAGCTCGACCCGCGGCCGCGCCACGGCCAGATTGTAGAGGCCGGAGCGGAAGCGCAGCAGCGGTTCGTCCTCCGTCATGTTGCGCGTGCCCTCGGGAAAGAGGATCAGCGAATAGCCCTGGTCGAGCACGCCGAGCATGGCGTTGATCGGATTGTCCGCCGGTTCCTTCCAGTCGCGACGGATGAGCACGGACGACAGCATGTCCTCGGCGATGAAGCGGCGCAGACGCGACTTGCCCCAGTAGTCGGCCGCGGCCACCGCGCGGGTGCGCTGGCGCTCCTGTTCAGGCAGGCAGGCGGACAGCAGGATGAAGTCGCCGTGGCTGGCATGGTTGGCGAAATAGATGCGCTGGCGTTCCGACGACGCGCTGCCGATCCAGATCGGCCTGACCCCGGTGATCGCCCGCGCCAGCGCCGACAGGCCGATTGAACTCGTCCGGCGCAACTGGCGGGAGAGGAAGCTTCGCAACCCGTTCATGGTCTTCTGCCGTGTGGAGACGATTGTCACGCAGTCGGCCGCAGGCCGGCGCGGACGCGGTTGACGATGGTGGCGAGCGACAGCAGCGCCAGGACCGGGAACACGTAGGGCGCTATCGCGGCAGTCCGCAGGTCGGCGGCGAGCAACACGGCGAGCAGCCCGAGCGCGAAAGCGCGGTCGCTCTTGCCGAACGGCCCGGCATAGTTGCGGCCGATTCCGGCGGGGATGCCGAGCACGCCGGCGAATTCGACGACCACCGCCGCGACGGCGAAGGCGACGACGCCCCAGGCGGGGAAGGCCGGGACGGCGGCGAAGCACAGGATCAGGGCGAGATCCGATGCGACGTCGCATAACTCGTTGAGGTACATGCCGAAGGTCGAAGCCTGGCCGTGCTCGCGCGCCAGCATGCCGTCGACGGCGTTCAGCGCCATGCGCAGAAACAGGGCCAACGGGATGAGCAGGAAGATTTCGCGCCCCTGCGGGAACGCCACGACCATCGCGGCGGCGGCGAACGACAGCAGCGCGGCCGCGACGGTCACCTGATTGGCCGTCACGCCGGCCCTGGCCAGCCGCCTCACCAGCGGCCGCAGCCTCGCCTGGAAAGCCGGCTTCAGCGTGTAGAGCGTCGCCATTGCCTGATGATCCCTTGACTTGAACCCCGTTCACGTTATCTCTGCCATAACTCTGAACGGCGTTCAAGAATTATTTGAACGCTGTTCATGGGGTGGATGAAGGAAGAGCGATTGACGGGTAAGACCCAGCAGCGACGCGAAAGGCTGCGCCAGGCGCTGATCGAGGCGGCCGAGCGCAGGATCGCGCAAACCGGCTATCGCTCGCTGACGGCTCGCGACATGGCGGCGGAGGCGGGCTGCGCGGTGGGCGCCATCTACAACATCTTCGCCGACATGGATGCGCTGGCGGCGGCCGTCAACTCGCGCACCGCCGAGCGGCTGGAAGCAGCGGTCACCGGGGCGCTTGCGGCGGAGGCCGGCGGCTATCCCAAGCGCCAGCTCGTCCAGCTCGGCCGCACCTATCTCGCCTTCGTCATCGACAACCCGCTGCTGTGGTCGGCGATCTTCGAGCTCGGCGCGCGTGCCGGCCCCGACTTCGCGGCGCGCCGGGAGGCGGAGAACGCCCGGCTGATCGGCCACGTCGTCAGGCCGCTCCGGCTGCTCCTGCCGGCCGAGACGGAGGAGCGCCTGGCGCTGGTGGCGCGCGCCCTGTTCGCGGCCGTGCACGGCATCGTCAGCCTCGGGCAGCAGCGGCGCTTCCTCGGCGTGCCGCCCTCGGAAGTCGCGGCGCAGATCACCTTCATCGTCGAGGCCTTCTGCGACGGCGTCGCGGCGCATCGCGATATTGCGCCGCACAAGGAGTGAACCGCCTCCAAACGTGGCACAATCTGCCTTAAACGCTGGCATACAGCCTTGCATTTGTGCATTGCAACCATGCAAAGGCATCCATTCAAATTCGAAGGGCGGTCTCTTATCTCACCGTCGTAACGAGAACATCGGCACGCAAGAAAAAAGAGAGACCAACCATGAACATCATCCGCAACTACCGCAACTGGCGCCGCTATCGCGACACCGTCAACGAGCTGAGCCGCCTTTCCAATCGCGAGCTCGCCGACCTCGGCATCAGCCGCGCCGACATCACCGTGGTGGCCGCCAAGGGCCGCCAGTAAACATCGGTTTTCGCTGCGGTTTTCTCCTCCCAGCCGCGGCGACAAGGACCGGCATTCGTTCCCCTCCTCCTCCCCCAGAATGCCGGTTTTCTCGAGCCCGTCGGTTCCCACCGACGGGCTTTTTTCTTGTCGGCATCGCTGAAAAGGGGATGAATTTCCTGCGTGCCGGAGTCGCGGCGCGCAATCGTCCAGCAAAATCAACGGTCTGCCTCCGGAAACCGGCCTGCGAGGCGCGGAATTTGCGCACAACCGCTGAAACCGGCTCTTCCCGGGGCATTTTGCTTGCCAAGAGCGCGAAGCCGGCGCCGGATGGCTGCTGGCCGGAGCGTCGCCCAGCGACGCTAGTCGTCGTTGGAGGCGTCGAGCTCCTCGGGGCGCTTGCCGGTGTCGCCGGCACCGCCGAGGCCGGCCGCCTCCCGCAGTGCAGCATTGATGCGCTCCTGCCAGCCCGGCCCGTCCGCCTGGAAATGGTCGAGCACGTCGCGCTCGAGCCGCAGCGTCACCGTTTCGCGGGCGGCGCTGCGGATGGGCGCTTGCGCCTGCACGGCCGGTGCCGGTTTTCGCTTGAAGACTGCCTCCGCCGCGGCGAGAGGGTCGCCGGGCCGCCGGGTCCGCGTTGCCATGATCATTCTCCGTGTTGCCTGCATTTTCCGCCATTCCAACCGTAACGTCGCTTCCAGTCAAACGCACGGGTTCTTGCGAGGTTTCCGTGGGGGCCGGCCGGTGCGGCGATCGGCCGGCTGGCGCAACGGTCCCGCGGCGGATAGGCGAGGCATAGGGCAGGGATCGGCGGCCGGGCAGCGCAAGCGTCCATCGTCCCGATCCCTGCCGGACAGCAGCGGCGGTGTGCCCGGAGCCTTTTGCAGATGACCGACACTGCCGACCGCATCCTGATTCTGCTCGCCGGCCTGGCGGGCGCGCTGGGCGTCGCCCTGTCGGCCGCCGCGGCACATCGGGGCGGAGCGAACCTGCAGACCGCCGCGACCTTCCTGCTGGTGCATGCCCCGGCGCTGATCGGGCTGTCGCTGCTGGCTTTCAGGACTGCGCGCCTGGGCGGCTACGTGCTGGCCGTCGCCCTGGTGCTGTTCTGCGGCGACCTGGCTGCCCGCGACTTTCTCGGCGAGCGGCTGTTCGCCTACGCCGCACCGGCCGGCGGCACGCTGCTGGTCGCCGGCTGGGTTCTGGTGGCGGTGTCGGCGCTTTTGCGACGCTGAGGCTGAGCCGGCTTTTTATACCCCCAAGGTTCCGACCCGCATTTGCCTGTGACGAGGCCCCCCTCTCCGGCCCTTCGGGCCACCTCTCCCCCACTTTCGTGGGGGCGAGGAACCGCCGCCGCGATTGCAAACCCGAACCCATGCTCATAATATGAGCGCTCATCAGCGCCGTATGACCAGCGGCGGGACGAACCTGGGAGGAAAACCATGACCGTTCACACGGCCGCGGCCGCCATCGACGTTTCGGCCGACATCGCCACGCTGACGGCGGACGGCATCGTCGGCAGGAAAGGCGCCTTCAGCCGCGACTTCGCCGAGGCGATGCGCGAGGACATGATGACGGCGTTCTGGAAGGCGATCCAGCGCCCGGGCGGTGCGGTCGGGCGTGGGCCGCGCCGCTGGTATGTGGAAATCCACCCGCAGGAGTTTTCCGGCTTCGTCGAACTGACCACCCATCCCTGGGTGGTGGCGATGTGCGAGGCGGCGCTCGGGCCAGACTACAAAATCGTCGAGATCGGCTTCGACACGCCGTTCCAGGGGGCGAAGAACCAGCCCTGGCACCGCGACTTCCCTTCGCCTGAAGACACCTATCGCGACCGCCGCATCACCTCGCTCGCCTTCAACCTGACCGGCGTCGACGTCACCGAGGACATGGGGCCGTTCGAGGTGGCGCCGGGCACGCAGTATGTCGACGGCCGCGGCTGGAAGCACGAAATGTTCCCGCCCGAGGAGATTTGGGGCCAGTTTTCGGCAAAAGGCGTGAAGAAATACCCGAAAATGGGCGACATCTCCTGCCGTTCGGCGCTGACCGTGCATCGCGGCACGGCGCATCCCTCGCCGATCGCCCGGCCGGTGATGGTGCTCGGCGTCGACGCGCCGGGTGCGGGCCACGACAAGCTGCACGACCTGATGGTGACGCAGGATTATTACGACGCATTGCCGGCAAGGGTGCGCGAGCATCTGGTCTGCCGCGTGGTCGAGGAACTCGTGCCGGTGACGCAGAAGCACGACATCGAGGGGCTGGTGATGGGGGTGGAATAGGATTGGAACGCCGCATGCGCCGGCTTGGGTCAGCGGAAATCGGCGGCGGTCAGGGTGTAGGAGGGGCGGCGGCCATGGGTATAGGCCTTGCGGGCGACCTCATGGATCGAACTGCGGGCCGCGTCGAAGGCGGCGAGACAATCGGCTTCGCCCGGCCCGGTCCTGCCCGGCGCTCGAAGCGGTCCCGCGAGCGCGCCGGCCTCAATGAAGAACGGCACTTCGAACATGCCGTCATGGCCGATGAAGCGGACCGCGTTCCTCGTCTCGTCGAAGCTGCGGCTCGGATTGGGAAAGCCCAGGGTCATGACCGCGCCGCTCCGATCTCGCCGGACATCCGGGCATACCCTTCGACCCGCTGCCTGCGGCGGTGCTCGTTGCGAAGGTTGAGAGACGTCATGCCCGTGGTGGCGGCGGACCGGCTGAGGCCGGTCATCGAACCGCCGCCGATGTCGGCCGGGACGCCCGTGAAGACGTGATAGATGCTCCAGGTGCCGTCCGCTTCGACCCGGCGACCATAATGATGATCCATGGAATCGTCGCCGGAGGTTCCGCCTTCATTTTCCCAGATGTCGATTGCCAGCGCGTGCCGTCCGTTGTCGGTTCCATTGTCAAGAACGTGCATGATGGTGGCCTTTCTTCAAAAACTGGCGGCGTCGAGCCTGCCTGAATAGATCTCGTTGCCGTCGATATCGGCGATCGACACGGCATCTGGCCGCTGCGGCATGCTGAGCGTGCGCGACAGAGAGCGCGCGATCCTGATCGCGCCCTCGACATCGGCCGCCTCGTCCATTTCGCGCCCGAGGATCGCGCGAGCGTCGTCCTGCCAGCGAGTGCGGTAGAACTCGATCACGATCTTCATCGGCGCGCCCGCCCTCCGCGGTGTGGCGGCTCAGCCCTTTGTCTTGCCGCGGATCCCGTTGGCGTTCGCGGCGAGCTTGATCTGGTTGCCGAACGTGTTTTCCGCTTTCGGCGGCGCCTTTTCCTGCTTCGGTTTGCGGATCTCGCGGTTGCCGCGCTTTTGTTCCTTAGCCATCGCCGAACGTCCTTTCGATGAGGTTTGCTCCGTCCGACGACGTGTCCGCCGGCTGCAGGCTGTCTTCCGTCGTCACCCGTTCGTGACGCTCGCCGTCGCTATGAATGCGGTATTGCGGTGCGTTTCCGCTCGGCGGGAGCGTCGCGGTGATGCGATAGATTTCCGAATCCTTCGGAAAGCTCCCAAAGTCGTTCCTCAGCCGGACGGTTTGCCCGACCGCGAAACGATGGGACGCGGCCTCATGCCGGATCGGCCGCGCGGTACGCCGGGTCGTGGCGGTCATGATCCTGTCCGATCCTGTGCCAGTGCGGCATCGAGGAAGGCCGGGTCGAGCGGCACGAGATGCCGCGTCGAAGCCCGGCTCGCGATCGCCGGCAGGTGGATGAAGGCGGCTACGCGCCGCCATGCGATCCGCGAGTTGCCGTCGATGACTTCCTCGTCATGGTCGACGAGATAGTCTCCGGGCGGTTGCGGCGCGTCGAAACCCGGCAGCGAGAATGCCGACGGGAAATGGACAACCGTCTGCGTGGTACGAGCGTTCATGGTCGGCAGTCCTCCGCAGGACCGCGCGGAGGCGCATCCTGCATCGCTCCAATCCGAACCGGAACCATGCCGCCAGTACATCCGTGGTCGGCGCGCGTTCCAAGGTTCGAACGGAGCGGCATGCGGCGCCAGGATCGGCGCTGCAATTCGCTTTCGAGAATTCGGTAGTCAGTGGCGGGTCTGAGGTCTCTGACACCGCGAGAGCCAAGGCGGCCAAATCAACGAACTCCATACATAGGCGAAAGCGTCGATTAAAACAAGGAAAAATCCCGTATAGAGCGGCGCACAGACGTAATGAAAAAATAAAAATCCGAGAATTTTGTGCGATAAGAGGCGTGTCATCCTCTCGTCTGGATGTAGTTTTTCTCCGACCTTCTCGAATTGTTTTTTTAGGATTTTGGGTTTTTCAAGAAAATTTCAGTAATCCTATCATTCAAGCGCAAAAGGCGCTATGGAGAGAAGCGGTCGCCCTATGCGCCGGCTGCGGAAAGAATCCTCATCGGAATTCCGGCGACTCCACGACCGCATCGTCATTCGACGCGCGCGCAAGGCGTGGGCGTAACCTGTCATCGATCCCGACGCCCGAATGCCTGCCGGCAACAGCCAAAGCGGGCAGGGCCGGGATATCACCACAACGGAGCAGTTCCATGGCCATGCAGAGCAGCAGCAAGACATCGCTCGCCCAGCGTTGGGAAGACTACAAGCCGTCGAAATCGGCCCTCGTATGGGCTTGCGCCGCCACTGCGGTTGCCACGATGATCGTCGGATTCACCTGGGGCGGCTGGGTTACCGGCGGCACGTCGCGCATGGCGGCCACTGCGGCCGGGGATGTCGCCCGCGGGGACCTGGCGTCGGTCGTGTGTGCCGAGCGCTTCAAGGCCGCTCCGGCTTCGGCGGCGCGCCTCGTCGAACTCAACGCCATCACCGATACCTACAAGAGACGGCAGTTCGTCGAAGCCGGCGGCTGGGCGACGATGCCGGGACAGACATCGCCCGACAGGCGCGGCGCCGAAGGCTGTGCCGTGGCGCTCGCGACCTGAGCCCGGAATGCCGTTGCGAGCGGATTGAGCCGCGGACATTTCCCAAGGAGCCACATCCAATGATCTCTTATAAAAAGACGGTCGAAGCGCCGCCCTTGTCCAAGGAACCCGAAGACCAGGGCTCTGAGCAGATCCAGGACGCCGCTGTGGAGCGAAACCGCAAGGCCGATACCGACGGCACGCGCCGTCGCGCCCGGCAAACGGCGGCGGACAACAAGCTTATCTGATCGCCGTTCTGCCCTGTCGTCAAACGACGGGGAGGCCGGCCGCCGGCGGCGCATGTCGAGACGAGATGCGTTCCGCCGAGCCGTGCCGCGCCGGGTTCGAGGACGAATTCACCGCCCCAGCAGGTTCCGCGCCACCGTGCCGAGATGCGCCAGCATGGCGGTCCGCGCCGCTTCGGGGTCGCGGCGCAGCAGCGCGTCGACGATCTTTTCGTGCTCGTCGCAATAGGCGAGGCGGCGTTCTTCCGAGAAGGAGCGTTTCTTCATCTCGAACCAGGGCGACTGGTTGCGCAACAGTCGCATGAGATTGTGCAACTCCTTCAAGAACTCGTTGCGCGAGCAGGCGAAGATGCGGTGGTGGAATTCCGCGTCCCAATGCTCGAAGCCGGGCATGTCGGTGGCCTCGCAGGCGGTGCGGTAGGCGTCGCGCACGGCGTTCAGCTCGCCAATGGTGGCGTTGGTGGCGGCGAAGGCGGCGGCGGCGGGCTCCAGCAGGTGGCGCACCTCCATCATGTCGGCCGGGCTGGTGCCCTCCATGCGCGCCACCACGGCGGCCAGCGAATTGGGGTCGGGCGCGGCGAGGAAGGTGCCGCGGCCGACCTGGCGCACCACCGTGCCGTCCTCCTCCAAAAGGCCGACGGCGCGGCGCACCGTGTTGCGCGCCACCTTGAACTCGCCGGCGAGATCGCGCTCCGGCGGCATGCGGCCGCTCTCCCACTCGCCGTCGGAAATCCGCTTCTTCAGCGCCAATGCGATGTCGCCGGCAACCAGCTTCGGCATCGGGAGCCTCTTATCTGAACCGATAGTGGACCAATTTAACCGGCTTCGGAGCGCCGGTCCACAAGGATTCGGCAGATGGAGCGGCCGTTTGCGAGAAAATCAGCCGCATTGGTAAGGGGGAGGCTTGCGAAAGGAACCAATCGACGCTAGCCTGATCAAAATAGCCTGCAATTGGTTCACTAAAGGCTCAAATAGATCGGTCGGGAGGAGTATCGGTGCGGGTAGCCACGTTTTCGATCGCCGGCGAGCGCCGGGTCGGCCTCGTCGATGTTGGCGGCGCCAGCGTCGCGCCGTTCGACCTGCCGGTCGAGCGCGCCGAGGCCGGCGTGCTGGCGCTGATCGATCTCAACGGCGCCGGCCCGCCGCGCACGCTGTCGCCGATCCCGCTCGCCCAGGTGACGCTGGAGGCGCCGATCCCGAAACCGCGCCGCAACATCTTCTGCGTCGGCAAGAACTATCACGAGCATGCGCACGAATTCGCCAGAAGCGGCTTCGATTCGAGTGCTTCGGCCGGCGCGGTGCCGCAGAACCCGATCATCTTCTCGAAAGTGCCGGAAAGCGTGATCGCGACGCGGGCAGCCGTGGTGATCGACCCGGCGGTGTCGGCGGCGATCGACTACGAGGCCGAGCTTGCCGTCATCATCGGCAAGGAGGGGCGGGGGATTTCGCGGGAGCGGGCGTTCGACCATGTGTGGGGCTACACCATCGTCAACGACGTGACGGCGCGCGACCTGCAGGGAAAATACAGCCAGTGGCTGATCGGCAAGTCGCAGGACACGTTCTGCCCGATGGGGCCGTGGGCGGTGACCCGGGACGAGATCGACCTGGAGCGGACCGGCATACGCTGCTTCGTCAACGGCGAGCTCAGGCAGGATTCGCGGCTGCCGCTGCTGATCTTCGACATCCCGACCATCATCGCGACGCTGTCGCAGGGCATCACGCTGAAGCCCGGCGACATCATCGCCACCGGCACGCCGGCCGGCGTCGGCATCGGCTTCTCGCCGCCGAAATATCTCAAGGCCGGCGACACGGTGCGGGTCGAGATCGACGGCATCGGCGTCTTGGAGAATTTCGTGACGGAGCGGGCGCAATGACGACGGTTTCGGTCGGTCCGGCCGTCGCCGAGGTTTTTGGCGAAGGCTTTCCGGTGGTGATGATCCACGGGCTGGGCGGCACGTCGAACATGTTCGAGCCGCAGATGCGGGCGCTTTCCGGCTGCCGGGTGGTGCGGGTCGACCTGCCGGGATCGGGGCGCTCGCCGCGGCCGGTCGAGCCGCTGACGATCGAAGGCATGGCGCAGGCGGTGCTGAGGGTGATGGAGGCGACCGGCGTCGGGAAGGCGCATGTGGTCGGCCATTCGATGGGCACGATCGTGGCGCAGCAGATCGCCGCCGAGAGGCCGGAGCAGGTGGCCTCGCTCACGCTGTTCGGCGCGCTGGCGGAGCCGACGGAGGCGACGCGCAACGGGCTGCAGGGGCGGGCGAGGCTGGCGCGGTCCGGCGGGATGTCGGACATCGCCGACCAGATCGTGGCGAATGCGATATCGGCGCATACGCGCGAGCATTCTGCGGCGGCGGCGGCCTTCGTGCGGGAATCGATCACGCGGCAGGACGCGGAATCCTATGCGCTGAGCTGCGAGGCGCTGGCCAGGGCGCAGGCTGTGGACGCCAGGCGCATCAAGGCGCCGGCGCTGCTCGTCACCGGCGATGCCGACACGGTGAACCCGCCGGGCGTGGCGCAGGCGCTTGCCGACAAGATCAAGGGGGCCGTATTCTCCTCGCTCGACCGCTGCGGCCACTGGGCCACGGTGGAGGCGCCGGGCGAATGCGGCCGCAGGCTGGCCGATTTTATCAGGCGGTTCGGGTGAGGATCGAGCCTTGAGGAAACTGCCCGGCATCATACCCCCACCCCTGACCCCTCCCCTCAAGGGGGAGGGGAACTCCGCCGCTGCCGTTTGGGCCGAAAATGTCGAGGTTCGGCGCGAGACGGCGGTGCCGCAAAATCCCCCTCCCCCTTGAGGGGGAGGGGTCAGGGGTGGGGGTATGATGCCGGGCCGATGAGGGCGGCGCGACTGTAGACGCGACGAATCTGGCGCAGCCATCGGGAGGAAGACATGGCGGACGACTGGAACAATGGCTGGAGCGGCAACGGCTCCGCCAGCACGCTTTTCACCAATGTGCGCATCCTCGACGCGACGGGGGAGTATCCCTACACCGGCGAGGTGCTGGTGCAGGGCAACCGCATCAAGCAGATCACCCGCGGCTCGTCGCGTTTCGGCTCGTCGTCGGGCTATGGCGGGGCGGGCGGCGCCACGGTGATCGACGGCATGGGCGCCACGCTGATGCCGGGCTTGATCGACGCGCATCTGCATCTCTCCTGGAACAACGCGCCCGGCATCGACCCGATCCAGATGATGGAGCTGGAAGAGCACATGCTGGTCACCATGGAGATGGCCAAGCTGGTGCTGGATGCCGGTTTTACCGCCGGGCGCGGGGCCGCCGCCGCAAAGCCGCGGCTCGATGTGGTGGCGAAGAAATTCATCAACCAGGGGCGGTTCCCCGGGCCGCGCTACCTCGCCGCCGGGCCGGAGATCACCACGGTGGGCGGGCTGGGCGACGCCGCGCCCTCGCATATCCCGCATGAGGGGCTGAACCTCGGTCTTGTCGTGTCGGGGCCGGAGGAGATCAGGCGCACGGTGCGCCAGCTCATCAAATACGGCGTCGATTCGATCAAGCTGAACCTCTCCGGCGAGGCGCTGACCGGCATGGGCGCGGAAGAGACGCCGATGTCGGAGGAGGAGGTGGCGATGGCCGCTTCCGAGGCGCGCTGCCGCAACAAGGTGCTGTCGGCACATGCCCGCTCCTCCGGATCGGTCAAGCAGTGCATCCGCCACGGCATCCAGAACATCTACCACGCCTCCTTCGCCGACGAGGAGGCGCTCGACATGCTGGAGGCGGCGAAGGACCGGCATTTCGTGGCCCCCGGCATCGCCTGGCTGATCAACACGGCGCGCTATGCCGAGCCGTGGGGCATCAAGCCCGGATCGCCGGTGGCGATGGAATATGAGCGCGAGCTGGAGATGTGCGTCGAGACGATGAAGAAGATGCACCGGCGCGGCATCAGGATCTGCATCGGCGGCGATTACGGCTTCGCCTGGACGCCGCAGGGCACCAACGCCAAGGACATCGAGACCTTCGTCACCATGCTCGGCTTCTCGCCGATGGAGGCGATTTTGGCGGCGACCAAATATGGCGGCGAGATCATGGGCATGAGCGACGAACTCGGCATGGTCAAGGAAGGTTATCTCGCCGACCTGCTGCTGGTCGACGGCGACCCGATCGCCGACGTGCGCATCCTTCAGGACAGGAACCGGATTCTTGCGATCATGAAGGACGGAAAATTCCACCGCGCGCCGAAGATGAACGAGGCGCGGCGCAGGCTGACGGCGTAGGTGGTCGACTCGATGGCCGCACTCCGTCGCACCCCCCTCTGTCCTGCCGGACATCTCCCCCTCAAGGGGGGAGATTGGCCGGCCGCTTTGGGTTCGCCAATCGCCATTGCAGGGCAAGCGATAGCGGTGAAGCTGCCAATCTCCCCCTTTGAGGGGGAGATGTTCGGCAGGACAGAGGGGGGCGGGACGGAGTGCGGCCGGGGACAGTTTACTTTCTTTCGGCAGAAAGGCCGCGGCAGTTCAGACGTCGCGCGGGCCGAAAAAAGTAAACTGTCCCCCAGTTCCTTGAGGCTCCTCGCATGAGCCTCTTCGAGCAACCACGCACCTCGGTGGAGGGCGGCATCACGCGCAGGCAGGCGTGGGGCTTCTTCTGGCTGATCGTCGCGGCCGTCGTCGCCTGGATGATCTTCGCCGTCTGGCCGGCCTGGCTGAACGCGGTGCTGATCTCCAAGAAGGCGTTCGTCAGCGCGGTGCTCAACGGGTTGACGCTGGCGGGACTGTATTTCCTGGTGGCGAGCGGCTTCACGCTGGTGTTCGGGCTGATGCGCAACGTCAACCTGGCGCACGGATCGCTCTACCTGCTCGGCGCCTATATCGGCTACGAAGTCGGGGCGCGCACCGGCTCATGGCTGCTCGGCGTGGCGGCCGGCTTCGTCGTGCTGGCGGCGGTCGGCGTCGCCATGCAGGTGCTGGTGTTCCGCAGGCTGGAGGGCGACGATCTCCGCCAGACGCTGGTGACCATCGGCATCTCGATCGTCGCGGCCGATTTGATGCTCGCCGTGTGGGGCGGGCAGACCTACCAGCTGGCGACGCCGGCCTGGCTGGACGGCGCGGTGACGCTGCCGATCATCACCGCCGTGCGGTCGAACGGCGCGTCGGTGTTCCTTACCTATCCGTTCTACCGCATCGTCGTGCTCGTCGCCGCGGTGGTCATCGGCGTCGGCCTGTGGCTGATGCTCAACCGCACCCGCGTCGGCATGATGATCCGCGCCGGGGTGGACGACCGCGCCATGCTGTCGGCATCGGGCGTCAACGTGCATGCCGTGTTCGCCATCGTCTTCGCGGTCGGCGCCGGGCTGGCGGGTTTCGCCGGCGTGGTCGGCGGCTCGGCGCTGTCGGTGGCGCCGGGCGAGGACGTGCGCTACCTGCTGGCGTCGCTGGTGGTCGTGATCGTCGGAGGCATGGGCTCGATCACCGGGGCGGCCATCGGCGCGCTGCTGATCGGGCTCGCCGAGCAGATCGGGCTGGTCTACTTCCCGACCTACGGCGTGGTGCTGACCTTCGTCATCATGGTGGTGACGCTGGCGATCCGGCCGCAGGGCATCATGGGGAAGGCGCGATGACCGCCGTCGTCTCCGCCCCCGGCGCCCCGGCGCGGCCGACGGTGATCGACCGGATCGGCGCCGCGCAGATCCCGCTGGCTGCCGTCCTGCTGCTCTATCCCGCTTTCGCCTCCGACTTCTTCCTCACCCAGATCGGCGGCTACTCGCTGATCTTCGGCATGATCGGCCTGTCTCTGATGGTGCTGGCCGGCTATGGCGGCATGGTCAGCCTGGCGCAGATCACGGTCGCCGGCGTCGCCGGCTACGCGGTGGCCATCCTCGGGCTCAACAATTCGGGGGTGCACGGCTTCGGCTGGCCGTGGTGGATCGTCGTGCCCTTCGCCGTCCTGCTCGCCGCGACGACATCGGCGCTGATCGGCTGGATCGCGGTCAGGACCGAGGGCATCTACACGATCATGATCACGCTGGCGATCGCCACGGCGGCCTTCTATTTCGCCCAGCAGAACTACACCATCTTCAACGGCTTTCCAGGTTTCAACGGCCTGCGCGCGCCGGAATTCTGGGGCGTCAACTGGCGCGATCCGGTGCCGTTCTACTATCTCTGCCTGGGGTGCGCAGCGCTCGCCTATGCGGCGGTGCTCTACTGCTCGCGCTCGACCTTCGGCCTGACGCTGCAGGCGATCCGCGACAACCCGCGGCGCATGCGCGCCATCGGCTACCACGTCACCGCGCACAAGGTGTTCGCCTGGTTCCTGGCGGGTCTGATCGCCGGGCTGGCGGGCGTGCTGCTGATCTGGTTCAACGGCCGCGTCTCGCCGGGCACGATCAACGTGGCGGCCGCCATCAACGTGCTGGTGATCGCGGTGATCGGCGGGCTGAAGCATCCGGTCGGACCGTTCCTCGGCGCGGTGGTGGTGGTGCTGATGCAGACCTTCGCCATCGACATCGTCGGGGCCGAGCGCTTCAACACGCTGATCGGGCTGGTTTTCCTGGCGATCGTCTTCGTCTCGCCGGACGGCCTGCTCGGGCTCTGGAGCCGTCTCAAGCCGCATCTGGCGCAGCAGCCGCTGCGCTCCGGGCCGTGAGGTCCAAATCGTCGACATCCATGGTCAACAAGGGAGGAAAAACCATGAAACTTCACAGACGCAGCCTGCTTGCACTGGCGCTGGCGACGGGGCTGACGGCGCCGTCGCTGGCACTCGCCCAGGACGACACGATCAAGATCGGCCTGCTCGCCACCTTCGAGGGGCCGTTCACGGTGCTCGGCGAGGACGGCGAGCGCGGTGCCATGACGGCGGTCGAGGAACTCGGCGGCACCGCCGGCGGCAAGAAGATCGAGATCGTAAAAGGCTCGTCCGACGCCTCGCCCGACAGCGCGGTGCGGGCGGCGCGAAAACTGGTCGAGCAGGACGGCGTGAAGGTGCTGGTCGGGCCGCTGTCGGGCGACGAGGGCATCGCGGTCAAGGACTATGCCAAGACGCAGCCCGGCGTGACCTTCCTGAACGGCGCCTCGGCGGCGCAGGACACCACCTTCCGCGACCCGGCGGAAAATTTCTTCCGCTTCGGCACCGACGGCGCGCAGTGGATGGCCGGGCTCGGCACCTATGCCTTCAACGACAAGGGCTACAAGACCGTGGCGGTCGTGGCGGAGGACTATTCCTTCCCCTACACGCAGGTGTTCGGCTTCATGGCCGAGTTCTGCAAGGCCGGCGGCAAGGTGCCGTCGAAGTCCTGGGTGCCGATCGGCAACAAGGACTATTCCTCGGTCATCGCGGCGCTGCCGGACGACGTCGACGCCATCTATGTGGCGCTGGGCGGCGCCGACGCCGTCAACTTCCTGACGCAGTACCAGCAGTCCGGCGGTTCGGCGCCGCTGGTGGGCGGCTCGATCACCGTCGACCAGACGGTGCTGACCTCGCAGGGCAAGACCCGCGAGGTGCTGATCGGCACGCCGGCCGCCGGCCCGACGGCGGACACCAACGACGCGCCGGCCTGGCTTGCCTTCACCGAGGCCTACAAGAAGCAGCCCAACGCCTTCCCGTCGCCGTCGCTGTTCGCGCATGCCTACTACATCAACATGAAGGCGGCGATCCTCGGCCTGAACGAGGTGAACGGCGACGTATCGGACGGCGGCGCGAAGCTGCGCGAGGCGCTGGCGAAGCTCTCCTTCGACACGCCGACCGGAAAGGTGTCGCTCGACAAGAACCGCAATGCGATCGCCGACATCTACCTGACCGAAGTGGTCGAGGGGCCGGACGGCAATCTGCTCAACAAGCTGATCAAGGTGGTGCCGCAGGTCAACCAGACGCTCGGCATTCCCGAGGAGGAGTTCAAGGCGCTGGGCGCGGTCAGCCGCGATAATCCGAGCTGCGAGTGAGCGATTAGCTTAGAAAATGATCGTGGCGCTCCTTCGCACCCCCCTCTGTCCTGCCGGACATCTCCCCCGCAAGGGG
>NZ_JCACER010000098.1:0-16436 GCF_059502445.1 Kumtagia sp. | reverse complement strand
TTCGAGCAGCGTCGGCACTCTGGATTCCGGGTTCCGCTGCGCGGCCCCGGAATGATGACGCAGAGCTCTCTGCCCCTCCGATACTCATATGCGATAGCCCTGCCCGCGCGGGGGAGAGGTGGCGAGGGGAGCGGGCCGGTGAGGGCGCGCTTTGCCGATCGAAGCGTCTAGCCTCCATCAGCATCGTCATTGCTCGCTCGTCCCACCACGGCAACCCAGGGCAGCTCGATGGCTGAGCTGGTCTGCGCCGTCGATGTCGGGACGAAGAGCGCGCGGGCCGGCATCTTCGACCGCGGCGGCCGGCTGCGCGGGCGCGGCGACCATCCCATCCTGTTGCACGAGCCGGGCGGAGGGCGCGCCGAGCACAGCTCCGACGACATCTGGCAGGCGGTGTGTGCCGCCGTGCGGAGCGCACGCCGCGCGGCCGATGCGCGGGCCGAGGACATTGCCGGCCTCGCCTTCGACGCGACCTGCTCGCTGGTAGTACTCGACGCCGCGGGCCGGCCGCTGCCGGTCTCGGCGTCCGAAGAGGAAGGCTGGGACACGATCTCCTGGATGGATCACCGGGCGCTGGCCGAGGCGGCGGAATGCTCCGCGCTTGCGCATCCGGTGGTCGCCGTGGCCGGCGGCGTGATGTCGCCCGAGATGCAGGCGCCCAAGGCGATGTGGCTGAAGCGGCACCGGCCCGACGCGTGGGAACGGGCCGGCCTGCTGTTCGACCTCGCCGATTTCCTCGCCTGGCGGGCGAGCGGATCGACGGCGCGGTCGCGCTGCACGCTTACGGCCAAATGGCCGTATTCCGCGCATGAGCGCGAGGGCTGGCAGCATGACTTCCTCGAAAGCGTCGGCCTGTCCGACCTGCTGCGCAGGGGCGGCTTTTCCGGCGCCGCGCCGGTCGGCGCCGATCTCGGCGCGCTCACGCCGGAGGCGGCGGATGCGCTCGGCCTGACGCCGCGCTGCCGGGTCGCCGCCGGCATGGTCGACGCCTTCGCCGGCACGCTCGGCGTGTTCGCGCCGCATGCGCTGGCGGCCGGTGCGGAAGCCGGCCATGCGGCGCTGATCGCCGGCACGTCGAGCTGCGTCATGATGATGACGAAGAAGCCGACAAGCTTGGCCGGCTTCTGGGGACCTTATGCCGAAATCGCCGTGCCCGGCTACTGGATGACCGAAGGCGGTCAGTCCGCCACCGGCGCGCTGCTCGACCACATGGTGCGCATGCATGCGGCCGGCGGCGAGCCGACCGCCGGGCGCCATCGCGCCATAGCGGCGCGGGTGGCGGAGTTGCGGGCGCGGGAGGGCGAAGCTTTCGGCGCGGGTCTGCACGTCCTGCCGGATTTCCACGGTGCCCGCGCGCCGCTGGCCGCGCCAGCCGCCCGCGGCGTGATCTCGGGGCTCACCCTCGACGCCTCTTTCGACGGCCTCTGCCGCCTCTACTGGCGCTCATGCGTGGGCATCGCGCTCGGCATCCGCCACATCCTCGACACGCTGGCCGAGGCCGGCCCGGCGATCCGCACCCTGCACGTCACGGGCGGCCACACCAAGAATCCGCTGCTGATGGAGCTTTATGCCGACGCGACCGGCTGCACCCTGGTCGAGCCGGTGGCGGACGAAGGCGTGCTGCTCGGCACCGCCATGGCGGCGGCAAGCGGCGCCGGCCTGTTCGGCGACCTGGCGGAAGCCTGCCTCGCTATGCGCCAGCCGACGCGCGAGCGCCGGCCCGACGCGACGGGGAAGGCGCGGTACGATCGCGACTATCGGGTGTTCCTGGAGATGCAGCGGCAGAGAAGCGTGCTGGAGGGGATGGGCTAGTGTTCGGTGTACGTCCTTCGAGGCTCGCCCTTCGACCGTTTCGCTTCTCGCCAAAGCATTGCGGGCTCGCACCTCAGCGGCTGTGAATCTTTTGAACTTTGAGGCTTTGCAAGAGCGGCGGGGTATGATTCGGTTGGGCGCGGCGCTGCTTCTGGAGGATTGGATGCGCGGGGAAGTCTTTTCGAAGACTTGCCGGAGCAGAAGGGTTCGGCGGCTGGGGCGTGGGCGGCTCGGCTGCGCCTCGAGGACCGTTGTGCCTGAAACGCTGACCTTCAGCGGTTGTCGTGAAACGAGCGCTGGCAGCGTCTCGAGATTGGCGGTCCGGCCGCGGTCCTCACCCGAGGTGCGCGCGGGCAATTCGCCGAAGATGCGAGAGCTGACCTTCGCGGGCGAGACTCGAACGACGCACGCCAGTTCCACCAAGGAGCACTCCATGTCCTACACACCCGCCGCCGATCGTTATGAGACGATGCGCTACAACCGCTGCGGCAAGTCCGGCCTGAAGCTGCCGGCCATCTCGCTCGGCCTCTGGCACAATTTCGGCGAGGACACGCCGATGCGCCTGAAGCGCGCCATCTGCCGGAAGGCATTCGATCTCGGCATCACCCATTTCGATCTTGCCAATAATTACGGCCCGCCGCCCGGTTCGGCCGAGACCGCCTTCGGCGATATCCTGCGCACGGATTTTTCCGGCCTGCGCGACGAGCTGGTCATCTCGACCAAGGCGGGCTACGGCATGTGGCCGGGGCCTTATGGCGAATGGGGTGGCCGCAAATACGTGCTCGCCAGCCTCGACCAGAGCCTGAAGCGCCTCGGCGTCGACTATGTCGACATCTTCTATTCGCACCGCTTCGATCCGGATACGCCGCTGGAAGAGACGATGATGGCGCTCGACCAGGCGGTGCGTTCGGGCAAGGCGCTCTATGCCGGCATTTCCTCCTACAATTCGCAACGCACCCGCGAGGCGGCCACAATCCTGCGCGAGCTCGGCACGCCGCTGCTGATCCACCAGCCGAGCTATTCGATGATCAACCGCTGGGTCGAGGAGGACGGGCTGCTCGACACGCTGGAAGGGCTCGGCGTCGGCTCGATCGTGTTCTCGCCGCTGGCCCAGGGCATGCTGACGACCAAATATCTCGACGGCATCCCGGAAGGCAGCCGCGCCACGCAGGGCAAGTCGCTCCAGCCCGCCTTCATCAACGAGCAGACTGTCAGGAACATCCGGGCGCTCAACGGTATCGCCGAGCGGCGCGGCCAGACGCTGGCGCAGATGGCGCTGGCCTGGGTGCTGCGCGGCGGCCGCGTCACCACGGCGCTGATCGGCGCCAGCCGGACCGAGCAGGTCGAGGATTGCGTCGGTGCGCTGAAGAATCTCGACTTCAGCGAGGCCGAGCTGGCCGAGATCGATAGCCACGCGCGCGACGCCGGCGTCAACATCTGGGCGGCGTCGGCCGAGCGGAAGGGACCACCGAGGAAATAGAGATGCAGGGGACAGTTTACTTTCTTTCCGCAGAAGGGCTGCGGCGCTTCAAGGCTGGGCGCGGGCGGAAAAAAGTAAACTGTCCCCGGGAATCCCGGAGGCCAACATGATCCGCAACCCCATCCTGCCCGGCTTCAACCCCGACCCGTCGATCTGCCGGGTCGGCAGCGACTACTACATCGCCACCTCGACCTTCGAATGGTATCCCGGCGTCCAGATCCATCATTCGACCGATCTGGTGAACTGGCGCCTGGTCAAGCGGCCGCTGGAGCGCGCGAGCCAGCTCGACATGCGCGGCAATCCGGACTCGGGAGGCATCTGGGCGCCTTGCCTGTCTCATGCCGACGGCCTGTTCTGGCTGGTCTATACGGACGTCAAGCGGCTCGACGGCAACTTCAAGGACGGGCACAACTACATCGTCACCGCGCCGTCGATCGAAGGGCCATGGTCCGACCCGGTCTACGTCAATTCCAGCGGCTTCGACCCGTCGCTGTTCCATGACGACGACGGCAGGAAATGGTTCCTCAACATGCTGTGGAACCATGTGTCGCACGGCGTCGGCGGCAGCCCGAAACATCCGTCCTTCGCCGGCATCCTTCTCCAGGAATACGACGCAAGGGCGGAAAAGCTGGTCGGGCCTGCAAAAAACATCTTTGCCGGCAGCCCGCACGGGCTGGTCGAAGGACCGCACCTCTTCAAGAGGAACGGCTGGTATTATCTGACCACGGCGGAAGGCGGCACCGGCTACGACCATGCCGTCACGATGGCGCGCTCGCGCGCCATCGACGGCCCCTACGAGTTGCATCCCGACATCCACCTGATCACGTCGAAAGACGCGCCGCAGGCGGCGCTGCAACGCGCCGGGCACGGCCAGATGGTGGAGACGCCGGACGGCGAGGTCTACCACACCCATCTCTGCGCGCGGCCGCTTTCCGGTCTGCGCCGCTCGCCGATGGGCCGGGAAACGGCGATCCAGAAATGCGTCTGGAGTGAGGACGGCTGGCTCAGGCTGGAGCACGGCTCGCCGGTGCCCGAGGTCAAGGTGCCGGCGCCGGCGGGCAGCCATGCCGTGGCGGCCCCGCGCCCGCGCATGCGCTACGAGTTCGACGGCGATGCCCTGCCGCTCGATTTCCAGTGGCTGAGGACGCCCTTTGCGCAGCGCATCTTCTCGCTGACGGAACGCCCCGGTCATCTGCGCCTGTTCGGCCGCGAGTCGATCGGCAGCTTCTTCGAGCAGTCGCTGGTCGCCCGCCGGCAGGAACATTTTGCCTTCCGGGCGAGAACCAGCCTTGATTTCGAGCCGGCCAGCTTCCAGCAGGCGGCGGGGCTGGTGCTCTATTACAACCGCCACAAGTTCCACTTCCTCGCGATCAGCCACGACGCACGGCGCGGCCGCGTGCTGACCGTGATGAGCTGCCTCGGCGACTGGCAGGACGGCCGTCTCAGCTTCCCGCTCGCCGAGCCGACCGCGCTGCCGGCCGAGGGTGCCGTGCGGCTCTCGGCGGAGATCGATCATGCGCGGCTGACCTTTGCCTACGACACTGGCGACGGCTGGAGGAAGCTCGCGCCGGACCTCGACGCCAGCCTCGTCTCCGACGAGGCCGGGCGCGGCGAGCACGGCTCCTTCACCGGCGCCTTCGTCGGCATGATGGCCTTCGACACCAGCGGCGCCGGCCTGCCGGCGGATTTCGACTGGTTCGAATACGCACCGGGGTGATGGGCAGGCATGTCGTTGTTCCGGGCCGGCCGGTGACGGGCCCGAAGGGCAAGACGGAGACGGGGAGTTTGCCAGCCTGAAAGATCGCCGGACGATCGAGACCGGCGATCTGCTGCGACCCAGGCCTCACACGATCCCGCCGCCGCCCGAGACCGCGGCAGGCCGCTCTTCCGCGACCTTGCGGCGATAGCCCGCCGCGCGATAGGCCCCGACCGGATCGATGGCACCGCCGCCGTTCAGCCGCGCCATCGCCAGGATCGGCTCGACATCGGTTCGGAAGGCCGCCTTCAGCGTCTGCGTCGCCATCAGCGCGTCGTTCTCCGTCTGGTAGCTCTCCAGCGCCTTGCGATCGACCAGAAGCGCCGCCGCGTAGGCACGCTGCACCTCCACCGCCGACAGCATCAGGTTTTCGATCGGATCGGTGACGTTGTGGCTCTGGTCGAGCATGTGAGCGGGGTCAAAGCCCTTGGCGCCCGAAAGCTCCGCGTCGACCAGCTCGTTGAAGACCAGGAACAGCCGGTAGGGGTCGATCGAGCCGGCGTCGAGATCGTCGTCGCCGTATTTCGAATCGTTGAAGTGGAAGCCGCCGAGTTTTCCGAACTGGATCAGCCGCGCCACGATCATCTCGATGTTGACGTTCGGCGCATGGTGGCCGAGGTCGACCAGACAGAAGGCCTTCGGCCCGAGTTCCTGGGCGATGAGGTAGTTCGTGCCCCAGTCCTGCACCACGGTCGAATAGAATGCCGGCTCGTACATCTTGTGTTCGGAAAACAGCCGCCAGTCCTCCGGCAGCGCGGCATAGATGTCGCGCATGGCGTCGAGATAGCGCTCGAACGCCTTGGTGAAGTTCACCTGGCCGGGAAAGTTGGAGCCGTCGCCGATCCACACCGTCAGCGCCTTGGAGCCGATGGCGCGGCCGATCTCGATGCATTCGAGATTGTGCTCGACGGCCTGGCGGCGCACCGCGGCGTCGGCATGGCTGAGCGAGCCGAACTTATAGGAGAGCTTCTGGTCCTTGCCGTCGGAGAACGTGTTGGAGTTCATGGCGTCGAAGGAAAGACCGAAACGCGAGGCGGCCTGCTTCAGCCGCTGCGGATCGGCCTTGTCCCACGGGATGTGCAGCGAAACCGTGGGGGTAGCGCGCGTGAGCTGCTGGATGACCGAACAATCCTCGATCTTGTCGAACACGTCGCGCGGCTCGCCCTCGCCGGGGAAACGGGCGAAGCGCGTGCCGCCGGTGCCGACGCCCCAGGAGGGAATGGCGACGCCGAATTTTTCGACCTTTTCACGGATGGCGTCGATCCTGATGCCGCGCCGGTCGAGCTGCTCGCCGAGATGCTCGTAGTCGCGGCGCAGGTTGTTTTCCCGCGCGGCGTTGTGGGCCTCGACAGGGTCGGCGGCGATGAGTTGTTCGGTCATGGTATCCTCCCTGCGACGGGTGCAGGGGACAGTTTACTTTCTTTCCGCAGACAGGCGCGGCGCGGCAAGGCTGGCGCGGGCGGAAAAAGTAAACTGTCCCCGGCGCTACCGCGTAAAACTCTGCGCGTTGCCCGCATCGACGTTCAAGATATTGCCCGTCGACTTCGCCGACAGGTCGGAGGCGAAGAACCACACCGCCTCGGCGACATCCTCCGGATACACGCCGAGCTTCAGCATCGAGCGTTTGCGGTAGTGCTCCTCGAGCTCGTCGGGCTTCATGTTGTAGGCGGCGGCGCGCTGCTCGCGCCATTCGCCCTTCCAGATGTTGGAGCCGCGCAGCACGGCGTCCGGATTGACGGTGTTGACGCGAATGCCGGCCTCCGCGCCCTCCAGTGCCAGGCAGCGGGCGAGATGGATCTCCGCCGCCTTGGCCGTGCAGTAGGCCGAGGCGTTGGGCGAGGCGGCGAGTCCGTTCTTGGAGGCGATGAAGACGATGTTGCCGCCCACCTTCTGCGCCTTCATCAGCCGGAACGCCTCGCGCGCCACCAGGAAATAGCCGGTGGCCAGAATGTCGATGTTGCGGGTCCACATCGACAGCTCGGTGTCCTCGACCGGCGACGCCGACGAGATGCCGGCGTTGGAGACCAGAATGTCCAGCCCGCCGAATTCCCTTGCCGCGAAAGTGAACGCTTCGGCGACCTCGGCTTCCTTGGTCACGTCGAGCCTCACGCCGCGCACCACGTCTGCCGAGTGCCGCGTGGCGAAGTCGGCCTCGGCGGTCTCCAGCGAGGCGGCGTCGATGTCGGCCAGCACCACGCAGGCGCCGTCGGCCATCAGCCGGTCGGCGATCGCCCGGCCGATGCCGCCCGCCCCGCCGGTGACCAGCGCGACGCGGCCGGCGAGCGGCTTCGGCTTCGGCAGGCGCTGCAGCTTGGCTTCCTCCAGCACCCAGTATTCGATGTCGAAGGCCTCCTGCTCCGGCAGGCCCATATAGTCGGAGACGGTCGAGGCGCCGCGCATGACGTTGATGGCATTGACGTAGAACTCGCCGGAGATGCGGGCCGTGGCCTTGTCCTTGGCGAAGGTGATCATGCCGACGCCGGGAACGAGATAGACGACCGCGTTGGGGTCGCGCATCGGCGGGCTGACGGGGCGCTTGCAGCGCTCGTAATAGGCGGCGTGTCCCCGCCGGTAGGTTTCCAGCGCGGCGGGCAGGCCGGCCAGTGTCCTGTCGATGTCCGGATTGGCGGGGTCGAAATCGATCACCAGCGGGCTGATCTTGGTGCGCAGGAAATGGTCGGGGCAACTCGTGCCGAGTGCCGCCAGCTTCTCCATGTCGCGGGCGGCAATGAACTCCAGCACTGCCGGCTGGTCGTCGAAATGGCCGACCTTGCGCTCCGTGGCCGAGATCATGCCGCGCAGCGCCGGCATCAGCTTGGCCGCGATGGCGCGGCGCTCCTCAGCAGGCAGCGTGCTGCGCACTTCGCCGCCGAAGGCCGGCTTGCCTCTGCCTTCGGCCTCGAAGAACGCCATCGCCTTGTTGATGATGCGGATCGTGACCTCGTAGCACGCCTTGGCGGTGTCGCCCCAGGTGAACAGGCCGTGGCTTTCGAGAACCACGCCGGCGGCGTTCGGGTTCTCCTTGCAGAACTTTTCCAACCATAGGCCTAGCTCGAAACCCGGCCGCTTCCAAGGCAGCCATCCGATCTCGTCGCCGTAGATTTTCTGCGTCAGCGCCTTGCTGTCCTTCGCCGCCGCAATGGCGATGACCGCGTCGGGGTGCATGTGGTCGACATGCTTCCTCGGCACGAAGGCATGCAGCGGCGTGTCGATCGAGGCCGCGCGAGGGTTCAAATTGAACGTGCAGTGCGGCAGGTAGCCGACCATCTCGTCCTCATGCGCGAGGCCGCGATAGAGGCCCTTCAGCGCCTCGAGCTTGTCCATGTAGAGGCTGGCCAGCCCGTCCATCTTCATGGTGCCGAGATCGCCGCCGGAACCTTTTACCCACAGCACCTCGACCGGCTTCCCGGTGAGCGGGTCCTCCTCCACGGCCTTGGCCGAGGTGTTGCCGCCGCCGTAATTGGTGATGCGCTTGTCGGAGCCGAGCAGGTTGGAGCGGTAGACGAGCAGCTCGGCCTCGCTCATGCCGGCAGCCTTGGCGTCGTCCCAGAGATCGGCGAGTCCTTGCGTGGCCATGTTTCCGCCCTTTCGAGATTTTTGGCGAAGCGTATGAGCCTATTCGCTCACGGTCAATCAGGATTCGCTCCGATTTTGAGCGTTTGCGGCGCACAATGGAATTGTTGCGACGCAATACGCTCACCGTTCTTGACGATCGTGAGCGAGCGTGCATTCATGTGATCGATTTTGTTCGGGGCAATTGCATCGACATGCGCGAGACGGACCGCCGATCTGCGATACTGGAAGCGATGGCCGGCAGGCCGGTCGTGCCGGTGCGCGAACTGGTCGGCCTCACCGGTGCCTCCAGCGCGACGCTGCGGCGCGACCTGGCGAAGCTGGAGGAAGAGGGGCTGGTCCGGCGCGTGCACGGCGGCATCTCCGCCCCGGCGGCGACATTCCCCGCCACCCTCGGCGCGCCCACCTTCAGCTCGCAGCGCATCAAGAACGCCGACAAGAAGCGCGCCATCGCGGCGCTCGCCTGCGTGCTGGTCGAAGACGGCGAGTCGATCATCATCAATGCCGGGACGACCACCTTCGCCATGGTCGATTTTCTGCGCGAGCGCCGGCTTAACATCCTGACCAACTCGTTCCCGATCGCCGAGGCGCTGATCCGCGGCAGCGACAACCGCATCACGCTGCCGGGCGGCGAGGTCTACCGCGAGCAGGGCATCATCCTGTCGCCTTTCGAGGACGACGCGATCCAGAACCTGCACGCCACGACCATGTTCATGAGCGCCGCGGCGATCACCCCCCTCGGCGTGGTCGAGGCCGACCCGCTGGTGGCGCGGGCCGAGGCAAAACTGCTCAGCCGCACCGAACGGTTGATCGTGCTCGCCGATTCGACCAAGTTCGAGCCGCGCGGCAGTCTCGTCGTGTGCCCGCTGGCGCGCGTCACCACGCTGGTGACGGACGACCAGATCAGCGAGGCGGCGCTTGCGATGATGGAGAATGCAGGGCTCGATGTGAGGATCGCGCCCATTGCCAAGGAAATCGCTTCCGCCGCATGATCGGCGGACGGTTGGGCCGGCATGGGCCGGCCCGAAGATACAACTGGGATGGCAGGGAGGAGATTTTGCCATGAAGACCACACGTCGTACCATATTGCAGCTTGGGGCGGGAGCCGCCGTCGTGTTCGCCGCGCCGGCGATCATCACGCGGCCGGCGCGCGCGCAGGCCAACAAGCGTATCGCGCTGATCGTCAAGAACCTCGGCAACAGCTATTTCGACGCCTGCGCCAATGGCGCCAAGGAAGCCGCGGCCGAGCTCGGCGGCATCGAGATCATCTACACGGCGTCCGCCAAGCCGACGGCCGAAGAGCAGATCGCGGTGATCGACGCGCAGATCGCGCAGAAGGTCGACGGCATCATCGTCTCGGCCAACGATGCCGACGCGCTGGTTCCAGTCGGCAAGAAGGCGGCAGAGCGCGGCATCAAGGTGATGAGCTTCGATTCGGCCATCGCGCCGGCCGGCCGCGTCGTCCACCTCTCCGCGTCGTCCACCCCGCTCATCGGCGCCAAGCAGGTGCAGATGATCGCCAAGACGCTGGGCGGCAAGGGCGAGGTCGCCATTCTTTCCGCCGCTTCGACCATGACCAACCAGAATTCCTGGATCGAGGCCATGAAGGAGGAGTGGAAGAAGCCGGAATACAAGGACATGCCGCTGGTGGCGACCGTCTACGGCGACGACCAGGACGACAAGAGCTACCGCGAGATGCAGGGCCTGGTGAAGGCGCATCCGAACCTCAAGGGCGTGATCTCGCCGACCACCATCGGCATCCGCTCGGGCGCCAAGGCGATCGTCGACGGCGGCCTCACCGGTAAGGTGTTCATCACCGGCCTGGGCCTGCCCTCGGAAATGAAGGACTACGTGCTTGCCGGCGCCTGCGACACCTTCGCCATCTGGAACCCGGTCGAATACGGCTATTCCTCGACCATGATCATGGCCGACATTCTCGCCGGCAAGGATACCGCCGAGGGCTCGAAGCTTTCCATGGGCAAGAAGGGCGAGACCACCGTGGGCAAGGACGGCGAGGCCGTGATGGGCGAGCCGTTCGAGTTCAACAAGACCAATGTCGAGGAATTCGCCAAGATCTTCTGATCGGCCGGTTCTTACCCTCCCCTTGGGGGAGGGTCGCCCGAAGGGCGGGGTGGGGGGTGCGATCCGCACACTGACCTTACCCCCACCCCGTCTCGCAGGTGCCCCTTAGCGGCACCTGCTCACCGACCCTCCCTACAAGGGGGAGGGTAAGAGGTCAGCGCTGTCGTGTCAGATCCCATCCTCACCCTCACCGGCGTCTCGAAGAGCTTTCCCGGCGTCCGGGCCCTGCACGACATCAGCCTGTCGCTGAAGCCCGGCCGCGTCACCGCGCTGATCGGCGAGAACGGCGCGGGAAAATCCACCATCGTCAAGATTCTCACCGGCATCTACCGTCCGGACGCCGGCGAAATTCGCGTCGGCGGGGAGCAGAAGCATTTTTCGTCGCCGCGCGACGCCTGGGCGGCCGGCATCGCCGCCATCCACCAGGAAACGGTGATGTTCGACGAATTGTCGGTCGCCGAGAACATCTTCACCGGCCACATGCCCACGGGATCGACGAGGCTCGTCGACTGGGCCGAGATGCGCAGGAAATCGGCGGAGCTGCTGAAGCGCATCGACGCCGCCATTCCGCCGGAGTTCAAGCTGAAGCGGCTGTCGGTGGCGCAGAAGCACCTGGTCGAGATCGCCCGCGCCCTGTCGCATGAGGCGCGGGTCGTCATCATGGACGAGCCGACCGCCGCGCTCTCGGCCAACGAGATCGACGATCTCTTCCGCATCGTCGCACAGCTCAAGGCCGAAGGCCGCGCCATCGTCTTCATCAGCCACAAGTTCGACGAGATATTCCGCATCGCCGACGATTTCGTCTGCCTGCGCGACGGCGAGAAGGTGGGCGAGGGGCCGATTTCTTCCGTCACCGAGGCGCAGCTGGTGCGCATGATGGTCGGGCGTCCGGTCGACCAGGTGTTTCCGAAACGCGACGTGCCGATCGGCGAGGTGGTGCTTTCGGTGAAAGACCTCTCGAACGCCACCGAATATGCCGACGTCTCCTTCGACCTGCGCAAGGGCGAGATTCTCGGCCTTTACGGTCTTGTCGGAGCGGGCCGGACGGAGGCCATGCAAGGCCTGTTCGGCATCACGCCGGTGACGCGAGGCACGGTCGCGCTGAACGGCAGGCCGCTCGCCGTGCAGTCACCCGCCGACGCGATCGCCGCCGGCATCTCCTACGTGCCGGAGGACCGGCAGGATCAGGGCGCCATCCTGTCGCTCGGCATCCGCGAGAACGTGACGCTCTCCAATCTGTCGAAATATGTGCGCGGCCTGTTCCTGTCGCGCGCCGCCGAGCAGGAGGCGACGCGGTCGCTCGGCCGGCGGCTGGCGATCAAGGCGGCGAGTTGGGAGCAGCAGCTCGGCGAGCTTTCCGGCGGCAACCAGCAGAAGGTGGTGATCGCCAAATGGCTGGCGACCCGGCCGAAGGTGATCGTGCTGGACGAGCCGACCAAGGGTATCGACGTCGGCTCCAAGGCGGCCGTGCACGACTTCATCGGCGAATTGGCGCAGGATGGCCTTGCGGTCGTGCTGATCAGTTCGGAGCTGCCGGAGGTCATGGGTCTCGCCGACCGCATCATCGTCATGAAGGAGGGCCGCATCGTCGACGAATTCAAGCGCGGCGCCTGGAGTGCCGAGCAGATCGTCGGCGCGGCCACCGGCGCCGCCAAGGAGGCCGCGTGATGATGGCGACGCTTATTAACGAACCGGGTTGCTTGACAGCACCCCCACCCCTTGCCCCTCCCCTCAAGGGGGAGGGGGGCGTCAACGTCTCGGGATTCCCCTCCCCCTTGAGGGGAGGGGTAAGGGGTGGGGGTATGTTACCGCTGCGCCCTGCCGGGACATCGATGCAGGGCACCGCGTCATGACCAAGCTTCTGAACTTCCGCGAGCTCGCCCTCGCGCTGATCCTGGTCGTCGGCGTCGCCGCGATCGGCGCCTACCAGCCGGTGTTCCTGGCCTGGGACAACATCGGCGACCTGCTCACCGAGACGTCGGTGCTGTTCATGATGGCGCTGGCGCAGATGGTGGTGATCCTGACGCGCGGCATCGACCTCTCGGTCGCCGCCAACCTGGCGCTGTCCGGCATGATGGCGGCGCTGGTCAGCCAATATTATCCCGACACGCCGCTGCTGCTGATGATCCTGACCGGCGTCGCCACGGGTCTCGTGCTCGGCATGATCAACGGATCGCTGATCGCCTTCCTCGGCATCCCGCCGATCGTCATGACGCTCGGCACGCTCGCCGTCTTCCGCGGCATGATCATCATCATCGCCGGCGGCGACCAGGTGAATGCCTCGGAGATGGGCGTCAGCTTCCAGGCTTTTCCCAAGCAGGCGCTGCTCGGCCTGGCGACGCCGGTGTGGATCGCCGTGGCCGTCTCCATCCTGTTCTACATCTTCCTCAATCTAAGCCGCGCCGGACGCGGCCTCTATGCCGTCGGCGGCAACCCCGTGGCGGCGCGCTATTGCGGCATCGACCAGCGCAAGCAGGAGCTACTCGCCTATTCGATCTCCGGCGCGGTGGCGGGGCTGTGCGGCTATCTCTGGGTGGCGCGCTACGGCGTCGCCTATTCCGAGATCGCCAACGGCTACGAGCTGACCGTCATCGCCGCCTGCGTCATCGGCGGCGTGTCGATCGGTGGCGGCGTCGGTTCGGTCGCCGGCACGCTGCTCGGCGCGCTGTTCCTCGGCATCGTCATGACCGCGCTGCCGGTGCTGCAGATCTCGCCGTTCTGGCAGATGGCGATCTCCGGCGCCGTCATCCTCGCCGCCGTGGTGATCAATGCGCGGGCCGAAAGGCGGCCCGACAAGCTCATCCTGCCGGAGGCCCGGCGTGTCGGGCGGGTGAAGGCATGAACGCGCCGATGCAACAGCCGGAAAGCCGCTACACCGTGCTCGACGCAGCACCTCGGCGCCTGCGCGACGTGCTGCTGCGCTGGGAGGTGATCCTCGTCATCCTCCTGGCGCTGACCATCGTGGTCAACACCATCGTCTCGCCCTATTTCCTCGACGTCTTCAACCTCGCCGACGCCACCTTCAATTTTTCGGAGAAGGCGATCATCGCGCTGGCCATGGCGCTGCTGATCCTGGTGCGCCAGATCGACCTGTCGGTGGCGGCGATCGTCGCGCTGGCCGCCATGGGCATAGGTTACGCCGCCGAGGCCGGTTTCGGGCCGGCGGCGCTGTTTGCCACCGGCATCGGCATCGGTCTGCTGTGCGGCGTCTTCAACGGCGTGCTGGTCACCTGGTTCGCGCTGCCGTCGATCGTCGTCACCATCGGCACCATGTCGCTGTTCCGCGGCCTCACCCAGGTCATCCTCGGCGACCAGGCCAAGACCAAATATCCGCCGGAGTTCCTCGAGCTCGGCCAGAGCTACTTCGTCAAGATGAAGGAGACCGGCATCCCCTGGCTGTCCGTGCCGCCGCTGCCGCTGTCCTTCCTGGTTTTCCTCGTGCTCGCGGTGCTCTTCGGCATCGTGCTGCACAAGACCGCGATGGGGCGAAAGCTGTTCGCCATCGGTTCGAACCCGGTCGCCGCGCGCTTCTCCGGCATTCCGGTCGACCGGCTGACCTTTCTGCTCTTCATGGTGTCCGGCGCACTGTCGGGCCTTGCGGCGGCGCTGCTGACGGCGCGTCTCGGCTCCATGCGCTCCAACATCGCCATCGGCTGGGAGCTCGACATCGTCACCATGGTGATCCTCGGCGGCGTGTCGATCGCCGGCGGCGTCGGCTCGATCGTCGGCGTGGTGCTCGCCGTCTTCGTGCTCGGCCTCGTCACCTTCGGCATGTCGCTCAACAACATCCCCGGCCAGGTCGTCAGCGTCTATATCGGCCTGCTGCTGATCGCGGTGATCGCCATCCCGCGCATCGTCGACAAGCTCGGCTTCCGGACCGGCAGGTGACGCGATGGAGAAATACGCCTTCCGCATGCGGCTCAATCCCGGCATGAAAGCCGAATACATCAGGCGCCACGACGCGATCTGGCCGGAGCTGGTGGCGCTGCTGCGCGCGGCCGGCGTCTCCGACTATTCCATCCATCTCGACGAGGAGCACAATCTTCTGTTCGGCGTGCTCTGGCGCCGCGACGACCACGCCATGGCCAAGCTTCCGAACCATCCGGTGATGCAGCGCTGGTGGGCGCACATGGCCGACATCATGGAGACCAGGGCCGACAACGAGCCGGTCGCCGTGCCGCTCGAGACGGTTTTTCGGATGGAGTGAGCGGCATGCCGGAAACCGTGCGAACCGTCGCCGTGGTCGACATCGGCAAGAGCAACGCCAAGGTGGCGCTGGTCGACCTGGCCTCGCTCGGGGAGACGGTGGTCGCCCGCACCGCGAACGGCGTGGTCGAATCCGGCCCCTATCCGCATTTCGACACGGAAAGGCTTTGGTCCTTCATCCTCGACGGCCTGACGCGAGCGCGCCATCTGGCAATGCCGGACGCCATCGTCGTCACCGCGCATGGCGGCTCCGGCATTTTGCTCGTCGCCGACGGCAGCCTGGCTCTGCCGATGCTCGACTACGAACATTCCGGGCCCGAAACAGTCTCCGTGGAATATGATGCGCTGCGCCCCGCCTTCGCCGAGGCCGGCTCGCCGCGCCTGCCGGGCGGCCTCAATGTCGGCGCGCAGTTCTTCTGGCAGAGCCGTGCCTTCCCGGATGCCTTCGCCCGCGTCTCGACCATCCTGATGTATCCGCAATACTGGGCCTTCCGGCTGTGCGGGGTCGCCGCCAACGAGGCGACGTCGCTCGGCGCGCATACCGACCTGTGGGACCCGCACAGGCGCGACTTCTCCAGCATGGTCGACCGGCTCGGCTGGCGGAAGCTGATGGCGCCGGTGCGCAAGGCCGGCGACCGCCTGGGGATGCTCAGATCCGGGATCGCCGAGAGGATCGGCTTTCCCGAGGATACGCCGGTGTTCTGCGGCATCCACGATTCCAACGCCTCGCTCTACCCCCACCTGCTCGCCCGGCCGGCGCCGTTCACTGTGGTCTCGACCGGCACCTGGGTGATCGTCATGGCGGTGGGCGGCGAGACGAAAGTGCTCGACCCGGCGCGTGACACGCTGATCAACGTCAACGCTTTTCGCGATCCGGTGCCGTCGGCCCGCTTCATGGGCGGGCGCGAGTTCTCGCTGCTGCTCGGCGACAAGCCGGTCACGCCGGACGAGGCCGACATCGCCAGGGTGCTGGACACGCCGATGCTGCTCACGCCGTCGACCGACCAGGGTTCCGGCCCGTTCCAGCACCGCACGGCGGAATGGCTCCCGGCCGAGGCGACGGAGCCCGGGGAACGCTTCGCCGCCGTCTCCTTCTACCTCGCCATGATGACCGCCACCTGCCTCGACCTGATCGGCGCGCAGGGCGACACGGTCGTCGAGGGACCTTTCGGTCAGAACCGCTGCTTTGCGAGGATGCTGGCGACGGCGAGCGGCCGCCCGGTCGTGGTCTCGAAGGGCAGCACCGGCACCAGCATCGGCGCGGCGCTGCTCTGCGCGCGGGAGACGCCGTCGGGGCTGGCCACAGGCGACACGGTCATAGCTCCGGAACCGGCGTGGTCGACCTATGCGGAGCGCTGGCGGGCGGCGGTCGGGGGGTAGCGGGCTGCTCTTCGCATATGGCAATCCACGACGTTTTCGCCGCTTCTTACCCCACCCTTAACCCTCCCCTTAAGGGCAGGGCAATCGCATATGCTGATGATGATCGTCATTCCGGGGCCGCGCAGCGGAACCCGGAATCCAGAGCGTTGG